>CBZS010000308.1 GCA_000613065.1 Richelia intracellularis
CTATTGAGACGGTTGTTACAAACAAAGATATTTTGATAAACGCACTCAAGATGAAATAGAGGGAGAGTGTGCAGGCACACACTCAGTAAACAGAAGACACAAGAAAAAATTGTCGCGGAAATTGACCACATTATTTGGCACAGTAATCGCCAATAGAATCGGTTATGGAGGAAGAAAGATAAATACCCTATTTCCTTTGGATGGGGAGTTTAATCTACTAGCACAGCAATATTCTCATGGACTAAAAAAGCGAGTAGCAATAGAAGTAGCTCCCTCGGGATTTAGAGAAACAACAGCAATCAGAGAAAAAAGAACAGCAGCCAAAATAGGTAAGCGACAAGCAGAAGAACTGGCTTACCATAGTGCTTTATATTTTGATGATTTCTACCACCAGCAAGAAGATCAGTCAAAACAGTTGCAAGACACAGGAGAAATAGTCGTAATTAGCGCGGACGGTAAGGGTGTTGTAGTGCGAACATCGGACTTACGTGCCAATACTCAAAAACGACCCTTAGCTTCAAGCAAAAAGTTAAACAAACGCTTAACAAAGGGTGAAAAGCACAACGGAAAGCGAATGGGGAGAGTAGCTAGTGTTTATACAATTAATTCCTTTGTACGTACATCCCAACAAATCGTTAACCCATCCGATAAAGATAGTAAAATGAAGCGACCTCGACCAATTGGTAAGCGTGTTTGGGCTTCTTTAGTCAAAGAGCCCGAAAAGGTTATTTCAGAAGCCTTTGATGAGGCAATCTTCCGTGACCAAAACAAACACAAACCTTTCTGTGCCTTAGTTGATGGCAATAAGAAACAATTATCCTTGCTAAATAAATTTGCAAAAAAACACAATCTCAAATTAACAATTGTCCTAGATATTATCCATGTGATTGACGATTTGTAGAAAGCTGGATTTGTCTTTTATTCTCAGACTTCAACACAGCCAGAACCTTGGGAGAGCAAGGGTTTACAGATTATCCTTGAAGGTAAATCAAGTTCTGTTCCCCCAGGTATGCGCCGGAGTGCGACTTTACCCAAACTCACCCCCCCCCAACAACGTAAACCCGTGGATACCTGTGCTAGATATTTACTTAACAATGCCAAATACCTCAAATATGAGGATTACTTAAAAGCTGGATTACCCATCGCCACGGGGGTGATTGAGGGTGCTTGTCGCCACCTGATTAAAGACAGGATGGATATCACTGGGGCTAGATGGACCATCAGGGCTGCTGAGGCTGTTTAACCCCTGGGTTCTTTATACATAAGTGGCGATTGGGATGACTATTGGCAGTTTGATCTATAACAAGAACATAAACCCAATCAGCTGGCTTTGTACTCTAGTGGTATTCCTTTGATGAAGCAAGTTCTCAAAGCTCGTTATTCTACTACCCCTCCACCTCTTCCAATACCTGTATAAGTTCTACTCTCCGTCTTCGTAAAAGAGTCGCACCCAATTGATTTTGGTTGAGATGAGTTAAAAAACCAGGGAGTCAAGGTAAGTTTATTTGTGATTGGATGCAAGGAAGAATTTGTCAAATATCCATATCCTAGAACAACTTACCAGAATATGTGACAAAAAAACCTTAGTAGTGACATGAAAAAAAGTAAAAAATGGGTAGT
>CBZS010000309.1 GCA_000613065.1 Richelia intracellularis
GTTTATCTAATTTGTTTGGCAGTTATAAATTTAAACCTGAAAATTTTCGCAACTCTATACGCTCATTTTCCCGAAACTGTTGGAAATCATTTTTGTAGGGATAATCTCATGAATTGAGACTACTTACAGCCGATGGAAAATTGTTTATTTAAAGGAATGGGAGCATCTCGCTCCCTATTTCCAAGAAGTAGGGAGCGAGACGCTCCTACTACCATTGTTTTACTACTAAGTGCTGGGTTGTTGGAACACTGGCTTTCACCCTCGAATGTGTTTTAAACTCTTAAAGCCGCCATTTTCTCTACAGCTTCAACAATTTGCTCCGGTTGAACAATGGTCAAACGTTCTAAATTACCATTGTAAGGAGTGGGGATATCTTGGGAAGCAAGCCGTAGTACTGGTGCATCCAACTCATCAAATAAGCTATCGTTAATAGAAGCAGTTAATTCTGCCCCAATACCGCCACTACGCATACACTCTTCCACAATAATTACCTTGTGGGTTTTTCTAATTGATTCACCAATAGTATTAAAATCTAAGGGTTTGAGAGAAATTAAATCAATTACTTCTGGATCGTAACCTTGTTTCTCCAAAGTTTTCACCGCTTGCATGACGTGGTGTCGCATCCGCGAGTAAGTCAAAATAGTTACATCCTTCCCAGAACGTACTAATTCTGCTTTCTCCAGTGGTAAAACATATTCTTCGGATGGTAAATCTTCCTTGAGGTTGTATAGTAGCACGTGCTCAAAGAATAGCACTGGATTATCATCGCGAATGGCTGCTTTTAATAGTCCTTTGGCATTGTAAGGGGTAGAACAGGAAACAATTTTTAATCCCGGTACAGCTTGGAAATAAGCCTCTAAGCGCTGGGAATGTTCTGCACCTAATTGTTTGCCCACACCACCAGGTCCGCGAATCACCATGGGGATTTTAAAATTACCACCAGACGTATAACGTAACATCCCGGCATTATTGGAAATTTGGTTGAAGGCAAGGAGTAAAAATCCCATATTCATCCCTTCAACTATTGGTCTTAATCCAGTAATTGCCGCTCCCACAGCCAAACCCATAAAACTATTTTCGGCGATGGGAGTATCTAGTAAGCGTAAATCGCCATATTTTTTATATAAATCTTTAGT
>CBZS010000310.1 GCA_000613065.1 Richelia intracellularis
CTTGACCAGCATTGGAATGGGGGGGGCCAAGCTTGTTGATGTTGAAGTCATGGTTTCCTGGGCTTCGAGTATGACTTGGAAAGGCTTATATCCTATCTTGAGTTTAAGTAAAACTGTTTACCAAAAAGGGATTTCTCTAACAAAGAAAGCTATGAAACAAGTCGAGTCTAGATTACAGCGAAATCCACTGTTGCCCAAATGGGATATCTTTATTCAACCGCTTTCGCTGGTAATTTCTTTTTCAAAAATAACCTAAAGTCCAA
>CBZS010000311.1 GCA_000613065.1 Richelia intracellularis
TTTCTCCATGGAGAGCGTATTATTTTTATTACTCTTTGTAATTCTTCTAACCCCCATGGTGCCGGGTCTAAGTTGGATGCACGAAGTTTTGCAGCAAGTAAATGTTTACCACACAAAATATAAAGGGGAGCATAACAATATCCTTTGTAATACGGATTAAAGAATGTTTCTTCTTGATCACCATGAACTAAATCATCCGTCACATCTAAATCTATTATTATCTGTCGCGGTGGCTGATGATAAGATTCTAAAAATAGCTCAACTAAAAGTGTTTCTATCACCTTAGCATCATAGTCAATACGATGATACCGACTATTTTCTATTGAAGATACGTCTTCTGGACAATGTTCGAGACGATTTAAGGTGCTTTTCCCCGCCAAAGTGCTTAATTATTGTTCTGAGTTAATAACCTTTCCTACCGCAAGTGCGAATATTGGAGCGTGACGTAGAATTTCATGGTCATTTATGTCTTCATACCCCATGATTAAGGCATATATATATCCTTTGTGCAATTAAGTTATGAACTGGATATAAAACTTTATTGGGGTCTCGCTAATCTTTGAAACATCTTGCAAATCGTGATGTTATTTCTCTTTTTCTGTTTAGTTCCGCAATTAATGTTAACTAACCCTGCATCCGATGTTACAGGCTCTCCCTTTAAATTGACTACAACTGGACATGACTTTACCTGTCCAAATACAAACTGTTCCGGTATAGAATGATTTTTATTTGGGGTCATCCTTTAAACTGCTAAGATTCTTTTGCAAGATACATACA
>CBZS010000312.1 GCA_000613065.1 Richelia intracellularis
TTAAGGCTGATGCCATACAAACAGCCAAAATTAGCTGGCTGATAAAGAAATTTTGAAAACTGAGCCGTACAGTTTTGGGAAAAAGGGTCACGAAACTTTCTTGGTAGCCACTGTACTAAACTTTTGCCAAAGCTCATCCCCATGTTGTAGGAGATAAAAAGTCAGTACCATCGTCAACAGGAAATCCAGAAGACTGGTAAATGTGACTACAGCCAGATTTAATACCTGTCCAGCAATCGCTTGTAATTGACTCTTAACGCGATCGTTAATTTGTGCAACTAATACATCTAGATTAATCGGGTAGACCTAAAATTTCCCCTCTTTCATTTAACTTCATTAATTGCGAACGCCCAGAATCAATCAACTCCGGTAAACGCGCAACTAACTGTTGAGCCTGAGTCAAAGCCAAAGGAAATAAAGTTAACCCCAAAGCCAATAGAACCGATAAAGCTAGTAAAAATACTAGAATTGCCACCTGTTGCCGGTTTGCACCTTGACGTTCCATGAAACTGACAGGATAGTTGAGTAAAAACGCCAACACAGATGCTCCAACTAAAATGACAATTAGCGAATGAAAGTAATCAAAAATTACCGAAATCGCCCAGCCATTGAGAACTACTAAAGGAGCAAACAATGCGAACGCGCCAATTTTGGCTATGGGAGTGAGGGTTTGCCACCACTCAAAGAGCTTGCCTGTCTGCATCTGTATCCGAATAAGGGATAAAAATAAATGAGATTCTGCCTACAGCTTATTATTTCTAACAAGATTAAAGTATTCATCTTTCTAGTTTAGAATGAACAGTCAAAATAAAACATATGAAAAATCTTCACCCCATGCATCAACCCCCTATTTCTAGCCAACCAACAACTCCTCCAATTCAGCTAATTATCTATTTAATTCCTGTCATCGGATTTTTCCCATCCCTATGGACTATATACCATCATCAAGGAAATCGGGAACAATTAGCCGCTAGCCGCCTGTCTATTACTTTGGCACTGAGTTGGCTTTTTAGTAATATTCTGTTATCAACCGGGGCAACTGCAACTTCAGAATTGTTCGGGCTGCGTCTACTCATCCTCAATAGTTTCCTAACTTCCGGTTATTTTCTGGTCAACATTTGGTTAATGACTCGCATCATCAAAGGTAAAAGGCTTAGTTTGCCCGGATTTAGTAATTTGGCGGCAGAATTGTGGGATAAGTATTTGTCCTGACTTTTATGAAGAACACAAATAAATCAGTATTTATACTTAAGTTTTTGCCACAATTAAAATTATAGGGTAATAAATATAGTCAAATCTGGTTTAATGTTGCCATCCTTAATTGATTTGTGTAACTTCTCTATAGGGAGAATCAGCGATTTTCTAGAGATAGATAAACTAAAGAAAGAGTAATTCCTAACTATATGTGTTTTTCTTAGCACGAAATTAGAGTGATTATCACTGTTAAAGAAAATATAGCTACAATAACTTGGTTTATTTGCTTTTTGCTAAAGGATTAATCCCAATTCATGATTAGGTGTGAGGAAGCAAGTGACGATAAATAGAACTCCGACAAACAATTCTGATACGATCAAAGTGTCTCTTCCTACAAATAAATATAGTCGCAAATCCCAACCAGGTAGATGGCTATGGTTTTGGATGGGCATGACTGGTATTGCCCTGGTGTCAGCAGCAGCAGGAGCATTACTTGCAGTCTCCTTAACCAGTAAGCCATTAATGCAGGCAAATCTCAGTGCTGATGAAGCCGCAGTATTTGACAAAAATCGTATTGCCGGAAATGGGCTACGTTTTTCTGAGTTAACCCGTCCCGTAAACATACTGGTTATGGGGATGAGTGTTCTTCCTCCAGATGTTAGCCAACCCCCAGAAGAAACCAAGGAACTTGGCTATTTACCACAACTCAATTCCTTTCATGGTTTGGCGGATGTCATACTCCTAATTAGATTTGATCCGCAAAATAAAAAATTAGTCATGCTTTCTATCCCCAGGGATACTCGTACCATGATAGAAGGGTACGGCATGAAAAAGGTTAATGCTGCTAACCGCGAAGGTGGTCCAGCTTTGAGTGCAAAGACAATAAGTAATCTCCTAAATGGGGTAGCGATCGATCGCTATGTGCGGATTAATGTTTTGGGTGTTAATAAACTGATTGATGCTTTGGGAGGTGTAACGGTTAATGTACCCAAAGATATGAAATATCAGGATGATTCTCAACATCTCTACATTAATTTAAAGGCTGGTAGACAGCATCTCAACGGAGATCAAGCCTTACAATTATTACGTTATCGTCGGGATGAACTGGGAGATATTGGTCGCATTCAACGGCAGCAAATGGTAATGCGGGCTTTGATGGAACAAAGTCTAAATCCTGGTACTTTAACTCAGCTACCACAGATTCTCAATGTAGTTAAGGAAAATATTGATACCAACCTTACCCTGGAGGAGTTACTAGCGTTGGTAGGATTTGGAAGTAGAACGAATCGCTCTAATATGCAAATGTTAATGATTCCCGGACGCTTTAGTAACCCCAGGGAATATGATGCTAGCTACTGGTTGCCCAAGCATCGAAAGATTCCGGCAATGATGAGTCAGTATTTTGATATTGAATCTGTCGAATTACCGCAAGTGACAAATCCAGAAAGACTGAGAGTTGCCATTCAAGATCGTACGGGTCGTGATGATGTCAATTTTCGACCTTTAATCAGAAGGCTGCAAAGAGCGGGTTATGGCAGGATATATGTGGCTAAAAGTCTAGGATTACCCCTCAAAGTTACTCGCATTGTGGCTCAACAAGGTGATGGTAACAGTGCAGAATCCGTTCGTAGTGCTTTACAGTTAGGAGAAGTTAGAGTAGAAAGTACTGGTAATCTTAATTCCGATATCAGCATACAAGTTGGTCAAGATTATTTAGACCAAACAAAACTGTTGAGTAACCCTGTTGAATCTCAGTACCCATAATACCAATTTCTTATGAAGTCGCATAGAACTAGTACCTATATATAAGGCTTTTCCCCCATTAATTCTGTGCAGCTTCACATAAGAATGGTATAAGGTGTAAAAATATTTGAAAATACTTATTTACTTGTATAGCAATAAACATATTAGTTAGGACAGTATTTTTCAGCTAAGAAATAAATGTCAATAAGACAATGTCCTAACTAGTTTCGCTACTACAATATAAACAAAGCCAGCCATTTCCAAATCATTATTTTATAAGGGTGCGACTCTTTTAGTAAGACGGGGAGTGGAACTTAGACAGGTATTGGAAGAGGTGGAGGGGTAGTAGAACAACCAGC
>CBZS010000313.1 GCA_000613065.1 Richelia intracellularis
TAGCAGTTGATGGTTTATCCATGCCTTTATTGCTGCTAACCGGATTAATCAACACCCTAGCAATATTCGCGGCTTGGAGAGTTACCAATAAGCCGCGTTTATTTTATGGGCTAATGCTATTGATGTACAGTGCCCAGTTAGGCGTGTTTATGGCTCAGGATTTACTTTTGTTTTTCCTCATGTGGGAAATTGAGTTAGTTCCTGTATACTTACTGATTTCCATTTGGGGTGGACCTAAGCGTCGTTATGCTGCGACTAAGTTTATTCTCTATACTGCTGCTGCTTCCATATTTATCTTGGTAGCAGGTTTCGCCATGGCATTCTCTGGAGGTACTGTCACCTTCGATATGATGGCTTTGGGAATGAAACAGTATCCCCAAACATTAGAGCTTTTAGCGTACACAGGTTTCTTAATCGCCTTTGGTGTCAAACTGCCTATTTTTCCCTTGCATACTTGGTTACCAGATGCCCACGGCGAGGCTTCTGCACCCGGTTCTATGATTTTGGCTGGTGTACTATTGAAAATGGGCGGCTATGCTCTTATCCGCTTCAATATGGAAATGTTGCCTGATGCCCACGTTTATTTTGCACCCGTATTGGCAGTTTTAGGTGTAGTTAATATTGTTTACGGTGCGTTTTGTGCCTTTGCCCAAACTAATCTCAAACGACGCTTGGCTTATTCTTCCATAGCTCACATGGGATTTGTTCTAGTAGGTATTGCTTCTTACACAGAATTAGGTATTAGTGGTGCCATGTTACAAATGGTATCCCACGGTTTAATTGCTGCAGCTTTATTCTTCCTTTCAGGTGTTACCTATGAACGTACCCATACCCTAATGATGGATCAAATGGGTGGGATAGCGAAGGTTATGCCTAGAACATTTGCTTTGTTTACTGTAGGTTCCATGGCTTCTCTTGCATTACCTGGTATGAGTGGTTTTGTGGGTGAACTGATGGTATTTCTAGGTCTTACCAGCAGCGATGTTTACAGCTCCAGCTTTAAGGTTGTGGTTTTACTGTTGAGCGCAGTGGGTGTAATTTTGACTCCCATTTATCTGCTGTCCATGCTGCGGGAAGTATTTTACGGCAAAAAGAGCGAAAGTTTACATCTAGATTCAATTGTTCCTGATGTAAGACCCCGCGAACTATTCATTACAGCTTGCTTGTTGTTACCCATCATTGGTATTGGTTTATATCCCAAATTAGCAACTCAGACCTATGATGTGAAGACAGTGGAAGTTGCTAACCATGCTCGTGAAGCATTACCAGTAATTGCCCGTCAAAATGGTTCTAACTTATATTCCAGCGTATTTAATGCTCCCAAGTTAGATAATTTTCAGGTAGCAAGTTTAGTTAATATTGGTGAGTAAGTAAATATTTCTCACACAGGGATTGGTGCTATTAAAAACTAATAACTATCTCATTAGAGGGCGATTGCGTAGTTTCACAAATAACTCAGTACGCAATCTCCCCATGTTACTTATAGAATTAGCGATGAACATTTCATTGGTCAATAGATGAATCAATTAGAAGCAGCCCAAGCTGAGTATGAAAAGTTTCCTCAACAATTTGCTAGTGTAGCGATGGCAACTGTGAGTGAAGAGGGTTTACCCCATGCGAGTTATGCACCTTTCGTTATAGATGGGGCAAAAAATATCTATATTTTCGTCAGTGGCCTTTCCGAACATACACGTAACTTACACAACAGACCCAAAGCGAGTATCTTATTTGTTGAGAATAAATCGCAAACAAAACAAATCTTTGCCCGTCGTCGTTTAACTTTTGAGTGTGATGCGGTGTTATTACCTAGAGACACTCAAGAATGGGAGAAAATTGCAGAAGAGTTTGAGCAACGGTTTGGTGAAATCATTAATATCATGAGGAGTTTACCCGACTTCCGTATTTTTAAACTTACCCCCTATACAGGACAATTTACCATTGGGTTTGGTGCTGCTTATAAAGTCAGTGGGGAGAATTTGGAGCGATTAATTCATATTGGTTCCAATATAGAGAATTAGTTTCAAATTTACCGTGATTTTCTCTTTTCTTAACCTTTGCTTTGTGCTGAATAAAAAAAATTATGTAAAACTCTACCAAAGTAAAGGTTTGCAAATAATGCAAGTTATCAAAAGAAGTATTAAACCAGAAAACTATATTTCATTTCTTCACATCTATCAAACCACTTGGGGAATGACCGGTGATATTTGTTTAGTACGCGAATCGATTGCCAATTCAGGTAAATCAAAGTTTGTAGGGCATAAAATTAAGTTAGCGCTACCGAAAGGGATAGAGCGGAATAATTTAATGGGTATTCCTATCATCAAAGTTGCTGGGACTGTGGGTGATGGACATCCGAAAGAGCATACCCAAGAATGGGAAGTATACGAAGGTATAAATAGAGAAATAGAGAAATAGCGAACGCAGCACTTAAACCCTGGGGTTTGAACTTAATTGAATCTACCAATTAAATATCCTATAACTCTTCTCAAAGAAGCGTTCATACTGGCAGTAGTGCGAAACGTTCATGTACTCTCGCTGTACTTACTTAATACATCTTTCCTCATTTTTACCTGCCCAATTACAAATAGTATGGTGGGAGAGTGTATCATGATAACTGATTGCAAATTAGGCTTTCACTTGTTGGGGGTTTATATACATAGTGCCAATCAGATATGACACAGAAATAAAGTATGTATGACGAAGAAGAACTAAAGTTATTAGATGATGAAATTGGGCTAGACGAGCCTTTAGATCCTTTGGATCAGATTGAGGCACTCAATGAAGAAGAAGTGACCCAACCAGAACCAGAGGAAATGCTGGCCTTATTAGAAAATCCCCAGCCAGAGCAAAGAATGTTGGCAGCGCGTGCTTTTTGTGACATAAAGGATACTAGAGCGACACCATTCCTAATTCGTTTATTAACAGATACTTGTCCATTAGTGAGAGTGAGTGCGGCTTATGGTATTGGACGTAATCCTAGCCCAAAGGCAGTAGAACCACTGATTAAACAACTGAATCAAGATTGGAATGGCTATGTGCGTAAGGGTGTGGTGTGGGCATTGGGAAATTGCCGCGATCACCGTTGCTTAACGCCTCTGGTTGACTCTCTTAAAACCGATATATCCGCAGTTAGATTATGGGCTGCTAGTTCCTTAGCACAAATGTCTGATGTGGGTTATGAAGCCGTGCTAGGAGCAATTCCAGCCCTAATAGAAGGCTTACTAAAAGATCCCATCGCCGCAGTCAGGAGTAACTG
Source organism: Richelia intracellularis (assembly GCA_000613065.1). GTDB lineage: Bacteria > Cyanobacteriota > Cyanobacteriia > Cyanobacteriales > Nostocaceae > Richelia > Richelia intracellularis_B. The sequence continues at coordinate 3,257 of CBZS010000313.1, forward strand.
TGCTTGGGCAGTTGGTAAATTATGCAAGGAATTACCATCTAATGTAGTCTATGGTGCTGCCATTGATGCTCTAATTGAATCCTTTGCTGAA
>CBZS010000314.1 GCA_000613065.1 Richelia intracellularis
ATAGCCAATCAGTTGAAACCGCAACCATGATTTGTACGGATGTTGGTTTCGACGCAGGAAAACAAATACATGGAAGTAAGCGATTTATTTCGGTTGTCTTGTTAGGCCTAGTTTTGCGAGTATTGGTTACTTCTGCACCTTCTGGCAGCTTTATCAGATGAAAGATAAAGTTAAAAGACTGCAGACTATCTGGATGGATGGATGGAGGATATCGGGGGGAAGATTTTGCCCACTGGATAATCGATGTTTTTCGTTGGATTGTGGAAGTGGTTCTCAGACCCTTAGAAAAGAAGGGTTTTACCCTTTAACCAAAACCTTGGGTTGTACAACGAACTTTCGGGTGCCTCAATTGGTGTAGATGATTAAGTAAGGACTATCAAAGGCTACCTGAAACTTCTGAGACTTTAATCTATATTGCAATGATACGTATCATGGTGAGGCGACTTGCATGATTTGTAACTCACTTCGACTTTTAAAACATCCTCTGAATTGCTAATTGCTTATTGTCTTGAGAATACGCCTCACCTGGCATAAATAATTTTTGCTGAAAAGAAGCACCTTGAATAATTTTTGCTTCTTCACCACATTTTTGAATTCCTGGGCAATATTCTAGTTCATTAGAATTAATTACAAACATGTTTATTGTCAATAATGTATATTGTAAATTATCTATTGATATAAAATGATTTGTTACATACAAACAACTTTTTACAGCAGGTATTATTTGCTTGTATCACATAGAATAAATATATTATTTCCAGAAAGTTAAGTACCTGTAGTATATTTTGTTTAACTAAAAATATCTGTGATTCAACCAAAGGAGTCACAGATATTTTACTAATAGCATATGAAGATATCACATCCTATTATCTTTGTTTGTGCCATAGTTTAGGGGAAAGATGACTGAATAAAATCATAAAATAGTATGGGAGTCAGCCCCATTTCTCTACAAATATCTGTGATCATTTATTGGTGTATATAGTTTATATAACTTTCAAAAAGTGGATTTGCCACTAGCAATCATACCGAAACAAAATGACTCTTCCTGGATATACATTTCCTAATTTCGGTAATTTAGGATAATCATTTTTCATTTTTATTATCTACCCATCATTTTCCGAATTAGAAAGCAGCACAGGCTGTTGATACAAAGGAACAGTAAACGTCACTGTAGAGCCTAAACCTTCTCCCAAGCTGTAGAAATTGACTTCTCCACCCATAGCTTCAATCAGCTTTTGTGATATGGCTAAACCTAAACCAGTACCCCCATACTGACGAGTTCTTGAACCATCGACCTGGGAAAATAATTGAAATAACTTATCCTGTTTATCTAAAGAAACACCAATTCCTGTATCCGCAACCCGAATTCTTAAAATACCGGGAAACTGTTGATTTTGAAAATCTACTTTTTTCTTTATAACATCAGCACTTACTGTAATACCCCCTTCGTTGGTAAATTTTAGAGCGTTACCCAACAAATTGAGCATAACCTGCTTCAAACGCTGATAATCTCCGTGAATTAAAATCTCATCACAAGTATCAGGCTTTTGCATCTGGAAACTCAAATTTTTACCCTCAGCTTGAGGACGGATAAAACCTTTCACATCACTAAATATTTCAACCAACGACACCGAACGAAATTCTAAATCTATTTTCCCTGCCTCAATTTTGGCAATATCTAAAATATCGTTAATAATATCGTGCAAGTATACAGACGAAACATAAGCTTCCTCTAAAAATTGCCTCTGTTCTTGAGGATCGTCCGCCATCCCGTCCAAAATCAATTTTAAGAAGCCAATCATTCCATTCAAGGGAGTGCGTAATTCGTGGGAAACATTAGCCAAGAACTCGCTTTTACGACGGGTTGCTTCCTCTGCTTGTTGGCGTGCATCCTCTAACTCTTTATACAATGTTGCGTGAGCTATCGCAGTCCCTAATTGCTCGGCTATCTCCTTGGCTAGTTCCATTTCTACTTTGCTTGGAGGGTAACAATTTTTACCCATAGTTAGTGCTATTAATCCATTAGCATCGCCCTGATAAAAGGTGGGAACTACAAGTAACTGATAAGGGCTAAACAAACAGTGCATAGGTTTATCACTAAATGTAGGCTCCAATGTCGCTACAGCTTCTGCAAAAATTGGCTCAGACACAATATCTATTTCTACACCAAACATTGAATTTGCTTGGGGTTTATGGTATTCAGATGCTACTTTTACACTCGAGTCATCAGTATGATATGTATAAATAATACAGTGTTCTGATTTTAGAGCCTTACCCAGACCATCAACAGTTTGTTGCCAAATTTTTTCTAAATCTAAAGTTAAACGAATATTTTTAGTGATTTGCCGGACTAATTTCTGGTTTTCCTGGGAGCGTAACACTAAATCTAATTCTTTGGTTTGTTGTGTTCCAAAATTGATATTTAATCTATTACGACTCACTTGTAATAATCTTCCCATAACCAGCACTTGTGCTGCTGTATCGCCTTGTTTTGGAAAGACGGGACTAATAATGAGCTCAAATTCTAGTAAATGTTGATGATAGCCAAACCAGAACTTACACTTCTCTGGTTCTAAACTTGTTAGTATTTTTTGTAACTTTTCTAAGTAAATAACTTGCTCTACTGGGGCAAAAATCTCCTCTCCATGAGAGTTATTTTGTATTTGCTGTATATTTAATCTTTTAACAGATACATTGTCTTCATCTTTAAATGTATCTAAAACACTAGGGTGCTGCCAATAAAAGCTGAGATAGCGTCCTGTCCCGTCCTGAGTGTATATTAACTCTGCTCCCAAATCAATTAACGGACTATCAGTGTTGCCATTCATAGACTCTCGGTTATCGGTCAATAATGCATCGGATATTTGGGAATTAGCAGTAATACTCATTATTGGAGTTAGGTAGACAAAAGGACGCTCAAAGCATTTTCGTATATTATTACTTAGATTTTGGCATATTTTTTTACAAAGGTGCCACTCTTCTATTCAGTATTTTTCCCGTTATTCAGTATTTTTTCCATTTGACTACTTGTGTATCAAGCATAAAGAGTTTTTTCATACTCTTTACATGCTTTAACACTGTGCTGTTGAGTATTTTTCAGTCATTCCATTCACCCCTGGGTGGTACGTGCATTCTTCTAGGAGTACGTGTTAGCTCATCATCCCGACTGGTTTCACCCCTTAACCACTGGCGAATTGCGACTTCAATCACCTTACTTGGGTCATTAGTCAAGTGTTGAATTTGTTCTAGGAGTTCAGAATCTAAACGGATAGCAATTTCCACCTTCTTTGCAAATTTTTGACTCGCTTGGGTGGCTGTATTGGCTGTCTCGGCTGTATCTTTCATCTTCATAGGTTAGGATGCTCTAATTGTGTTTTTTCCAAAACTTTGTAAACAGATTGATTAGCTTACTATCCAGGGCTTTCACGAATGTAATTTACCCATTGATTCTGCATTACACAATGCTTCATGTATATTGTACGCTGCTGGTTGGCGAATGCCAGCAGCTGTGATTAGACCTTTATATATTTATGTGAGTTCTTTCGTCCACTATTACACCTGCATTTCAGGTATGAATTTCTTCCCTTACCTTCTAGATTACAGCTAATAAGACATAGGGGTAATGATTGAAGGCTAAAGGTAATTGATTTCTATGTTTTCTTATAACTAGCAGCGTCTTCACCCAGAAAGCATTAAAATACGTTAAGTAACTACGTTTTTATCTGAAGTTGCTGGTAAAGCAAAGAAGTATATGACTGACGTTCCCGTAAATCGCATTCGTAATTTCTGCATTATTGCCCATATAGATCACGGGAAATCCACCCTCGCCGATCGCTTGCTACAAGTAACTGGTACGGTGGAAAACCGCCAAATGAAGGAACAGTTCCTCGACAATATGGACTTGGAACGGGAGCGTGGCATTACAATTAAGCTGCAAGCTGCCCGGATGAATTACAAGGCAAAGGATGGACAGGAGTATGTACTTAATCTAATTGATACTCCTGGACACGTGGATTTTTCCTATGAGGTATCCCGTTCTTTAGCAGCTTGTGAAGGTGCTTTACTAGTGGTAGATGCTTCCCAAGGTGTGGAAGCACAGACCCTAGCAAATGTGTATCTGGCTCTGGAGCATGATCTAGAAATTATTCCCGTTTTAAATAAAATTGACTTACCTGGTGCGGAGCCGGATCGAGTAGTTGGGGAAATTGAAGAAATTATTGGTTTAGATTGTAGCGATTCGATCCATGCTTCTGCTAAGGAAGGTATCGGCATTGATGAGATTTTAGAATCAATTGTTCAGCGCATACCAGCACCCCGTAATACTGTACAAGAGTCTTTAAGAGCACTAATTTTTGACAGCTATTATGATAGCTATCGTGGTGTTATCGTCTATTTTCGGGTAATGGACGGAACCGTGAAAAAAGGCGAACGCGTTTATTTAATGGCATCGGGTAAGGAATACGATATTGATGAGTTGGGGGTACTTTCTCCTAACCAAAAGCCAGTGGAAGAACTTCATGCAGGAGAAGTAGGTTATCTCTCGGCGGCAATTAAAGCTGTTAGTGACGCTCGGGTGGGGGATACCATTACTTTAGTTAAATTCAAGGCTTCAGAAGCATTGCCCGGCTATACAGAGGCAAATCCTATGGTGTTTTGCGGTATGTTCCCCATTGATGCGGATCAGTTTGAAGATTTGCGGGAGGCTTTGAATAAGCTGAAGCTGAATGATGCAGCTTTGCAATTTGAGCCAGAAACGTCAAGCGCGATGGGTTTTGGTTTCCGTTGTGGCTTCCTGGGATTGCTACATATGGAAATTGTCCAGGAACGCTTGGAACGAGAATACAACCTAGATTTAATCATTACTGCCCCCTCTGTAGTTTACCTGGTCACAACGATAAAGGGAGAAGAAATATATATTGATAACCCCAGTCACCTCCCTGCTCCTAATGAACGGGAAAAAATTGAAGAGCCTTATGTTCATGTGGAAATGATTACTCCAGAGGGGTTTGTGGGCACCTTAATGGAGTTGTCACAAAGTCGTCGGGGTATATTTAAGGACATGAAGTATCTAACCCAAGGACGAACAACTTTAACCTATGAATTACCGCTAGCGGAAGTAGTCACCGACTTTTTCGATCAAATGAAATCGCGTTCGCGGGGTTATGCCAGTATGGAATATCACCTGATTGGGTACCGGGAAAATCCTTTGGTTCGGTTGGATTTAATGATTAATGGCGATCCTGTGGATTCCCTAGCCATGATTGTTCACCGGGATAAAGCTTACGGTGTAGGCAGATCAATGGCAGAAAAACTCAAAGAACTCATACCTCGCCACCAATTTAAAGTACCCATCCAAGCTGCGATCGGTAGTAAAGTTATTGCCAGCGAACATATTCCTGCTTTACGTAAGGATGTACTAGCTAAATGTTACGGTGGTGACATTAGCCGTAAGAAAAAACTCTTGCAAAAGCAAGCAAAGGGTAAAAAGCGGATGAAATCAGTTGGTACTGTCGATGTACCTCAAGAAGCTTTTATGGCTGTGCTGCGCTTAGATACACAGTCATAGATTTCTAAACTGGCTGGGTATAGCTTTATGCCCAGCTTTTATTGAACACTTGGCTTTTGTAGAGAATGGGATACAAACCAAAAGCGAATTTTCTCCCCTTCCAGTACCACTTCTCCTTCTTTAGTTTGAATGTAAATTCTTTCTCCATCAAGACTAATATTTAAGTTTCCACTAACTTTTGTCTTGAGAGTAGATACAGGTTGATACGTCTGATAATTGTCTGTAATCTGATGAGCTTTAGCAAGAGTAGCAAATGTTTCTGCATCGCAAACCGTTTTATCTCACTACAGCAATTTTTATTTTGCCGTTTCTGTGCAACAATTGCAGCAAATATTTATGTATTTATCAGATAAAAAAAATCCTGACTTATTCTCCAGGACTAAGCTCTAGGAATAGTATTATCATACTTAATTAAATTAATTGATGATAATACTATTCAAATTCAGGGTCCTGTAGACTAAAATACAATTTGCTTTTTAACGCAAGTAAAAATAAATATTGATTTTTCTGCAATAAATAGATCTCATTTAAAACTAAAAATTAAGCTATCTGTTCGAGAGATACAGAGAGTATCATTTATTTGCTTGGTGGTTGTCTATATACATTTATGGGTATCTATATATCAAATATTTTGTTTATATTGTTTTTTTTTACACCTCATTTTAATACCCTTAATTTGTCATTTTATATTAAAAATAAACATATTATCTGAAACAAAAAAAATTATAACCATATTGAAAACTCAATCAATTGCCGAACTTCAATGTCAACCATAATTTGGAACAAATAGCTTATTGATATAATACTTTGTAAACTAGTTCTCTATTCTTTCTTCCATATGGATGATGAAAATATTTATTAAATAAAGCAATGTGAGCGCGTATTACAATCAAAGCGGTAAAACTACTGTTTAGGAGGTTAGTAACATCTTGCTAGAGTGAAATTTATAAATTAGTTCACTCTGAAGAATTAGCTCTATTGCTATGCATCAGTTTAAGTTTATCTGTACAGCCCTTGCTTTAAGTACCATGATTGTAGCTACATCTGTAGAAATTCAGCCAGTTAAAGCTGGAACCTGCGCTTCTAATTATGGTCCCCTTCCACTTCAGTTTACACCCGGTCAACGTATCCTTATTGAAGTAGTGAATAACACAAAAAGGGAAGTTAAATTACAGAAACCATTTGTTTTAGGTACAGTGTCTCTTAAAGCAGGGGAACAAATGCTTTTGGAACAGGGGGATGGAACCATAGATAACGCTTAGCTGTTATTTTGGCATAAAAATGGTTACTCTATCAAAGCGACTGTTTCTAAGCTTAATTTTGCAACATTATGGGTAGAATTGCCTCCTGAGTGGCGATCAAGTGGGGATAGCGCTATTTATCTCCTGGATAACGGCTAAATTCAAATATTGTAGATTGTAATGCTTTTCAGCATTTATTCCTGTTGTAAATGTATCTGTTTACAACAGATCTATTATATCTTGGGAAGATGATGCTGTTAACTAAATTGATCGAACTGTGCAAGTAAAAAATCGTAAAAATTTTCCCGAGCAGCGTTGGCAAATATACCCTCAGGAAACAGAATTGGCACAACAATTAGCAGAAGTAACCAATGTGTCCCCTGTAGTATGTCAATTGCTAATTAATCGTGGAATCGAAACCCCAGAGCAAGCACAGTTGTTTTTGAATCCAGAGTCAATAATTCTACCTCTACCCCTAGAAGAATTTCCTGATTTAGCTATTAGTTTAGATATATTACAAGAAGCGATCGCTTACCAAGATAAAATTGCCATTTGCGGTGACTATGACGCTGATGGGATGACTAGCACTGCTTTATTATTACGGAGTTTGCGTTGGTTGGGGGCAAAGGTAGATTACGCTATTCCCAGTCGTATGCATGAAGGTTATGGCATTAACAATCGGATTGTGGAAGAATTTGCACAGGAAGAGGTGAAATTAATTCTTACGGTAGATAACGGCATTTCTGCGTTTACACCTGTTGCTAGGGCAAGGGAACTGGGCTTACAGGTCATTATCACCGATCACCATGACCTCCCTCAAGAATTACCACCAGCAAATGCCATTCTTAACCCGAAACTAATCAGTAAATCTTCACCTTATTATTGTGTTGCAGGTGTCGGAGTAGCTTATATTTTGGCAGTGTCCCTAGCACAGCAAATGGGGGATGGGTACAAGGGTTTGTTCAAGCCCATACTCGAATTATTTACCCTGGGAACCATCGCAGATTTAGCACCTTTAATAGGAGTCAATCGTCGTTGGGTCAAACGGGGTTTACAACAATTACCTAAATCTAAAATATCTGGAATTCAGGCTCTGATCCAGTTGGCAGGAGTTACTAAGCAGGGTAGCAGGGGCGCAGGGAAGAAGAATTCTTCGTCTCTGAAACCTGATGATATTGGGTTTAGATTGGGGCCGAGGATTAATGCCATTGGGAGAATTAGCGATCCGCAAATTGTGATTGATTTACTGACTACCGATGATATGGGTCTTGCCTTAGAAAAGGCAATGCAATGCGAAAGTATTAACCGGCAGCGTCAGGAAATGTGTGGGCAAATAGAACAAGAAGCGATCGCAATTGTGGAAACTGAATACCTCCAATCATTACAAGATGACCGAGTATTAGTTGTGATTGCATCCAATTGGCATCATGGAATAATTGGTATTGTTGCTTCTCGCTTGGTGGAACGCTATGGTGTGCCTGTCTTTATTGGTACAGATGAAGATGAAGATCACATTCGCGGCTCAGCACGAGGAATACCTGAGTTTAACGTTTTTGATGGGTTGGAATATTGCAGCGATTTATTAGGTAAATATGGCGGACACAAAGCTGCTGGCGGATTTTCTTTACCTGTGAAAAATTTAACAAAATTGCGATCGCGTTTAAGTGAGTTTGCTAATCAATGTCTAGAAGTTCAATACCTCAAACCCCTAATCAAAATAGACACTCAAGCTCATCTACATCAAATTAACCGTGAACTTTCTCAGCAACTGCACTCCCTAGAGCCTTGTGGTATTGAAAACCCCAATCCCGTCTTCTGGACAGCAAATGTTAGAGTAATAGAACAACAGAAGATAGGCAAAGACCACATCAAATTAACAGTGGCAGAAACTATTGGCGATCACCAGTATAAAATCAAAGCGATCGCCTGGCGCTGGCGCGATTATTTTCCTCTACCATCCCACCTTGATATTGCTTACAAATTACGGGAAAATACTTTTAATGGGAATACTAGTATTGAATTAGAACTTGTAGGGGTGAGGATACCTGCACGACCCGAATTTTTTGGTAATCTCAATGGTAAAGTCACCACATCCTTTATTTATCAACAGCGTCGTTATATTTGTGGCGTATATCAACACGGTACGATGCCAGAATTAAGGATAAAAAACTCAGATGGTAAGGTTTTAGCCGTTCATCCCTACCATTCTAGTGGGTTATTGGGAAGTGACAGACAGAATGCAAAAGAGGTTGATATTTCTCAACCCCCTTATGAAGGTATTATTAAAGCTGCATTCACAGCTTTATCGTTCTTAAGCTCTGGGAATTAAATTTAGATTTATTTACCCAGAACTCATTAATCCTACATATCACTATTGCGAAATGCAAGCACAAAAATCACCACAGGACCAGCCAACATTATGAGTGATACAAATAGTAATTGGAAAATAACTTCAAAATTGATATTACCTAAAGCTTCAAACATCTTTCCTCCTAATTATCCTAAAAATATTTAATCACACAGCAGTTACTACAGCCGGAAATTATCATATCCGGCTGTAGTAACTGCATTTTTAGTTACTTAACAAAATTATAGAAAATAACATACAACAGTAAAACCCAGAATTTTAAGTAAAGGTGAATAACATGGCAAGTTGGCAATGTGTAAAGCAGTGTGGAGCCTGCTGTCACCTCGATCCAGAGGAACGTTCAGATATTTATGATTATTTGTCCCCGGAGGAGTTAGAAATATATCTGAGCATGGTAGGAGAAGGAGGATGGTGCATTAATTTGGATCGTGAAACCAAGGAATGCAAGATTTATGCCAATCGTCCCCGTTTTTGTCGTGTAGAACCAGAGATATTTGAGGAAATGTACGGTATTGAATGGGAAGAATTGAATGAATTTGCCATCGAGTGCTGTCGTCAACAGATTGAAGGGGTTTATGGTTGGCGCAGTCTAGAAATGTTGCGTTTTGACAAAGCTGTGGGAATTTAGACAACTTTAGAAAATCAATTATCCGGCGTTGCATAAGTGCGGGATGATTTCACTAAGTTTTCAACTATTTCTCAATGGTTTCAAACGCTAATTCATCCCGCACTTATGCAACGCCAATTATCCTAATGTGACGCTTAGTAGTTGATGTTTAGTTGTACATAATTCTTGGGTCCGTTAATCATAGGATCTTTTGATACGGAAATCATTATTACCCACATTCCGCAGGTTAGTTAGCAAAGAAGATAATATTTACGACAGACAGCACCAAAAAACTGTAAAACCCATCACAGCTGTTCACTGAGGTTGGAAATCTGTTTCAAACAAGCGAAGGTTAATAAATGAATTGACATGAAACATTGAAACACCCAACGTAAAGTAGGAGTGGCAGTTGCTTTACCTAACTGATTTTGAATTGTTTGGGAGCCTCGTTTTAGAGATTGGCGTAATGCCCTCTGACCTAGGCTGTAAACTAGCAAACACAAACCCATAACCATTGCCAAAGCCGCTACTCTTTTCCTTGAATTTAGAAACACAGTGGAAGTAAAAAACAATGGGTCTTTGAGAAACCGAAAACCACGTTCTGTAGATTGTTGTGCCTTCTATTTACGTAAAACATCTTCGTTGCTAAGTTTGTCGGCATCAAGAACATTGGTGGCAAGAATAAACCTGCTAACCTGTTCTGTGGCAATGGTAATTGCAGTTTCTTTGGGTATAATTTCGGCTTTAATATGGGAAATTAGAGTAGGTTGAGAATCCTTGCGAGGTCTACCACGTCCCCGGTGTTGGCCATATTCAATAACTTCAATCTTTGCATGCAAGTTGATGAAATGGCAACTGACCCTCAAGTAATTTGGCTGCGTTGAATGGATCTTCGGCACATGCAAATTCCTGTTGACACAATTTTCGTAGTTGGGATTGTGCCTGGGTATATTTTTTGGTCAGACGTTTGTTTTTCCAGTTGTTTTAAGTC
>CBZS010000315.1 GCA_000613065.1 Richelia intracellularis
GGGCGTTGCTGAATCAGGGGATGATTTCACTAAATTTTCAACGATTTCTCAATGGTTTCAAACCCTAATTCATCCCCTGATTCAGCAACGCCGATTTTTGAATTGCGATCGCTTCTAAAAAAAGATATCAGTAGTCATATTAATGACCTCTATTCTTTTGAGAATAGAGGTCATTAATATGTAAATGCCAAAAAAATAAGGTACGTGTAGATAAATATCTGTAACGCACCTCATAAATTTTATCAATACAGATTAAGGCTTAGATACCCGAACCATCAAAGAATTGCTGAATGGTTTTATCCTGAAGATTACAGGAGGGAGGCTGCGATAATTCCTCTGGGTTGTAATCTCTAAAATGACTTACTGCGACAGGAGTTTTATCTACAGATTGGTTTTTCTGAAGATTTTGGATTTGTTCTTCCATGAATTCAATGCGATCGACTAAAGCCCTAATTACTTGGGCTTCTGAATCTGGTAGGTTGTTATGTTCTAGGGGAGCAACTCGAACACCAGAACGGTATACTACTCTACCGGGTACACCAACCACAGTACAATCGGAAGGTACATCTCGTAAAACAACTGAGCCAGCACCAATACGGACGTTATTACCAATAATAATATTGCCTAATACCTTTGCACCAGCACCAATAACTACATTTTCCCCCAAGGTAGGGTGACGTTTGCCACTTTCTTTACCTGTACCTCCTAGGGTTACACCTTGGTAAATTAGGGAATAATCACCAATAATTGCTGTTTCACCAATTACAACACCCATACCATGGTCAATAAATACACCATGTCCAATGGTTGCACCAGGGTGAATTTCAATACCAGTAATAAACCGGGAAATATGGGAAATTAGTCGGGGTATGAAAGGAATGCCAATACTATAGAGCCAATGAGCCAACCGGTGAAATAACAAGGCTTGTAAGCCAGGGTAGCAAAACAAGACTTCTAACCAATTTCGGGCAGCTGGATCGCGTTCAAAAATAATGCGAAAGTCAGCAAGGAGTGTAGATAGCACGCTTATTGCATCCTCTTTTCGCCAAACAAGTCATCCCTATCTTAACTTTTTCGGTGCCATAAGTTTCAAGAAATACGGGGAATAATGTCCAGCAAAAATAACTATTCCTTAATGTATAGAGAATAGTTGCTTTGTACGTTTTGCTTAAAAGTACCTATCCATATTCTGTATGATCCAGCTTTCCAAGCGTTGTCAACGATGCTGGCATCTTTATCTCTGCCCGTATCATCACCACAGCGAATGGTACTATCATTGGGACCTTGGATAAATAAGGTTGTATCATCGCCACTATCTACCTGTAATTGTAACCGGGGAAAGTCTTTTTCTAAGATCAGGATATGGTCGGGAGTTGGTGCTGCAAAACCTATACATGGATTACCTTGGCGATCGCGTTTTCCCATGGTGTGTAATGGAAAGGAACCTTTGGTATAACCAGTTACTCTTCCTTTTTCTCTGGTAAACCCTGGTGATAGCTCAATTTTTCCAAAGTTAGAGTTTGCAGCTACCGGTGTGGCAGTGATGCTAGTAGTGAACGCTAAAATTAACGTAGAGTGTAATCCCAGATAGGGGATATTAAACTTAGGTTTAGTCATAGTATTTTGATAATTTAGAGATTAATTTACAGACAATTATTGGGTCTAAAAAATAATATTTTTATGCCTGAATTATTAACTTTTTATAATCTAATTTTGTATTGATACCTCTATCATATTCTCTGTTATTCAAAGTAATTTTTGACAGGAAGTATGACACATTGCGAACTGTACAAATAATCCGGACTTTTTTCTCCAATTATATTTTATATTGCCAGAACAATTAATGAAGATTAAAATTGCAACATAAAATATAATTTGAGAAAAGCCCTATGACTAGTGTCACTACTAAAGAGGAAGGATAGTTTTTCAGATTCTTTCGGCGAAATGAATTTACTCAATAATGGTTTGCCTAGAATCGAAATAAATTTAAAAATGGGTAATTCTTTTGTCACTATTTATTTTCCATTTTGCCAGTTAAAATACACATAATCTTGATTGAATGAAGATATGTGATTCAAACTTTTTTGAAAAGATGTATTTTTGGTAATGTTATCTTCCCCTACTGTCAGTACTACATCCATGGTAGCGATGGAAGATGTAAAAATTTCATAATCTCCCAGGGTTGTATGTAAACCCTTGATTTCCGCTTCTACATTAAAGGATTTATCTTTTTGACTTTGTGTAGAGTTTACATCTGCTTGAATTTGCGTCCAAGATAAGATCTTTTGCTGATGTAGTGAGAAACTATTACGACTTAACCCTGAATGAGCGGCAATTTTATCGAGACGGGAAATTCCAGTTGCGCCATCTGATTGCTCTACAATTAAAATCCACTCAGGTGCTTGTTTATTGCTACTGGGTAATAATGCTAAAACATATTCTCCCTGCACCCAACTAAAAATATCCTCCGATAGGTTGATCTGCCAATGATTCTCTATATCTGTCAGGGGTTTTATTAATGGTGTAATTATATTACTGTCACGAGTAGATATGGTAGCAGTCAGTTGTGTCCAAAACTGTCCCCAAGCATTATTGCTTAAATTACTTAAGTCTTTGCCAGTTATCACTAATTCTGCGGTATCAGGAATATATTGTAACGCTTGTGCGGGTGAGGATAGGGATAGGAATATAAGTAATTATGCTGAGATTGTAAGTATATTAGATTCTGCTAGTAATCCTTTCGGGGATGTTTTTAGGGCAATGATTTGACTATCGTAAATTGGATCTACCAGCTCTAATCCTCGCCATTGACTCATCGCGGCATAATTAAGGAATACTCTACCAAAAAATGGCTCTTGGGGTAATTGCGCGATCGCTTTTTGATATTGGGTAGAACTGAGTAAATTTATGTCTGGCGCTTGGACCTTATTTACTGCATCTCGCAATATTTTTACATCGTTGGCAAATAGGACAAAGCCATTTCCGGCGTTGCTGAATCAGGGGATGATTTCACTCAATTTTCAACGATTTCTCAATGGTTTCAAACGCTAATTCATCCCGCACTTATGCAACGCCCCATTTCCTACTAAAGTACTAGCTAAAGGTTTTTGCTCTGGAGAGCTGGTAGATTGGGGATGGTCATAAATTAGTTTTACCCCCTCATATTCTTCTACATCTAACCGATTCCCGGCTAATACTCCCTGGGAAAATAGTAAATCCACAAATTCCTGACTTTTTGATGGCTGTATAGTAGATAAAGCCAGGAGATATCCCGGTTGCAACCCATTTTGTTCATCCCTATCGATATCTGGGGTGGTTACCGCTAGGGTAACTTCTTCCCCCAACGATGGTTGAATGTCTTTTTGGTAATTTATACCGGAGTTACCCAGAATTATAGTTTGTAGTCGGGAGAATATTTCCAAACGCTCGAGATTTACTAAAGTTGACACCATAATTGGTGTTTGCTTGGGCATAAATATGGCTGCGTTTGGCTGGAAAAAAGTAGTATTAGCGGTAGTGAAACTAAGATTATTTCTAGGTATGAACCAATAAAAAATCGCGGCACTAATCAAAAGGGAATAGTAGAAAAATACTAGCAGAGGTTAAATTAAATAATGAGCTTTGCCTCATATATATTCAGAAAAGGGAATGGGGAATCTGGTAATTGCAACATTCTCAATAAGAACCAGGGGCTCTAAATTCTCGCTACCAGGATTCAGTCTGGTAACGAGGGTTTGGAGGCTGAGCCTCCTAGTTATTGTAGTTGGCACAAGTTATGAGAATAGGGAATGTTTAAATCTCTCATTCCTTCCCTCCTTTCCTCCTAAATCCGAGATTTGACAAATTTCTCTAACCTATCCAAACCTTTTTCAATGGTTGCCATGTCTGTAGCATAAGATAGACGAATATTGTTGTCAGCGGCGAAGGCAATACCAGGAATTGTTCCAATTTTATGCTCTTCTAGTAAAGCGTTGCAAAAGTCCATGGATTTTAATCCGGTTTTGCTGATATCGGGGAACATATAGAAAGCACCATCTGGCTTGGCACAACTCAATCCAGGAATGGCGTTAAGCCTAGCTAACATTACCTGTCTTCGTTGGGTAAAGGCTTGGAGCATCTGTGCTACACAATCTTGGGAATTTTCCAAGGCTACGATCGCGCCATATTGAGCAAAGGTACACACGTTAGATGTACTATGGCTTTGGATGGTAATTGTGGCTTTCATTAAGTCTACTGGTCCAGCTAAATAACCAACCCGCCAACCAGTCATGGAGTAAGCTTTGGCAAAGCCATTACTAATAATTGTCCGTTGGAAAATCTCTTCACCCAAGGAACCAATACTTACATGGGTAGCCCCATCATAGAGAATTTTCTCATAAATTTCGTCGGAGACAACCAGAATATCAGCTTCAACAATCACTTGAGCGATCGCTTTAATTTCCTCTGGTGTGTACACCATCCCCGTGGGGTTAGAGGGGGAGTTGAGCACAAATAACTTGGTTTTGGTAGTAATTGCCTGCTTTAACGTCTCGGGAGTTATTTTATACCCTGTCGATGCATCTGTAGATACAATAACTGGTTTACCACCAGCTAATGTTACCATCTCTGGATAGCTTAACCAGTAGGGTGCAGGAATAATAACCTCATCTCCTGGCTCGATTAGAGCCAGCATTAAGTTAAACAGAGAATGCTTCCCGCCATTGGTAACAACTACATTTTCTGCCTTATAATCTAGCCCATTATTAGATTTCAGCTTATTAGCGATCGCTTCCCGTAACTTTGGCTCCCCTGCTGCTGGACCATATTTAGTCTTACCTTCATCCAAAGCCTTTGCAGCAGCAGCTTTAATATGTGCTGGGGTATCAAAATCTGGTTCCCCCGCACTAAAATTACAAACATCAATTCCATCTGCCTTCATAGCCTTAGCCTTGGCTGCGATCGCTAAGGTTAAAGAAGGTTTTACCTGACTTATTCGTCCTGCCAGTTTCATCGTCACTTTAATATTTGGCAAATTTACCGTTTATTCCAGCATATCCCAGAAAAGCGATCGATTTTTGTTTATAAAGTAGATTGCTTGAAGAAAGCATTAGACAAGTTTTGGATATGAAAACTTGTCTAATGAATTGCAAAGGCTAATACCGTTTCAACCAAAGATAAAATTGCTGGCATCTAAATCATTGACTTCCACTCCTTCAAGGATAATTTGCCCTTGCTTACTAGCAACATTAAAAGTAACTAAAACGCCATCGTTTGTAATTAAAAATAAGTAAAATAGAAAGATTATAAAGTAAAAATAATGCGATATTTTAAGCAAGTATTACTACTATTTATCCCAGTTTTAGCTAGCTCCATGATTGCAGTTTTACCCAGCAGTTCAGCTACCCTTGCTGAATAAGAAGGGAACTTTATCTTTACAGGATTTAGTCAATATCCTTCAAGTGTTTCGGTGGATTTAGACTTTGATGTTACAGCTATAGGTAGCAAATTACTAATAGGAGCAGATGCAAGTGCAATTTTTATAGTTGATTCCGCATTTAGGTAGGGAGAATTCTTATTTTTAGGTGAGTCTGGAGATTATCTGGGAAGAACAACAGCTGAAGCCACACTTAAAGGATTTTTTTATATAGCAGCAGGTACTGAGTTTAGATTGAATTTTTTTGGAAATTTAGAGTTGGAAACATCTATAGATAATAATTCTGTGGAAAGTGCTAGGGCAACTGGAGATATAGTTTTTAAATTAATAGATAGAAGTAATAATAAAGAAATAGACTTTTTTAAACTTACAGGGAATGTAACCACACCAGTAAACAATGATTTTATTGCATATAACAAAAGTGATAATGTTATTTTAGATAAGAATACAACTATTATTGATTCGAGGTTTGGAGGAAATCAATAGTTTGCTGAAGCTGATATTATTGGTTATTATGAACGGTTGTTTACAAATGACATCAGCTTAGCTTTAGTAGAAGTTAAGCTGATGTCATTTGTGTCGCCAGTCCCTGTACCTGAAGCTTCAAATACACCTATCTTATTCATGGCGACATTAGCTGTATTTAGCTGTTGTAGCGTAGTGGCTAAATCCAAAAAAATTAAGGCGTTGCTCTTCTGTTCAAAGGAATTTTTGTTGGCATCATCAACTTCATAAATGATGATTGCTTTGTATGTGGTGATGGTTTGCCTCATCCCCTTAAAAGCATCAATTTCTGCACCTTCCACATCAACTTTGACGAGTGTGGGAGGCTTGAGGATTTTTTGTGCTAGCAAATCATCAATACTGACCAAATTTACATTCATTACTCCTGTAAAATCTGGTGGAGTGCCAGCACTTGCAAGCATGGCTCCCCCCGAACTTTGTGCGAACAATAGTCTACCTTTTCCTGTATGAACGGAAACAGCTGTTTCCAACACGGTGGTGTGAGAAAAATTATTCAGTGGAAGATTATGGCGAATCCTCTGGGCATTTTCTGGAACTGGCTCAAAGCCATAGGGATATCCAGATTTACCAACTAGATGAGCGGCTATAAGTGTAAAAAAGCCAATATTAGCAGCAGTATCATAGAAGACATCCCCAGGTTTTAAATAGTGAGCTAATGCCTTTTGTAAGGGTACTTCATAGGTTCCCTTGGCAAAATCAGGGTTGGAACTGTCTGCGGTAAATTTAAGTCCAGCACCTATCCCTTGATTAATCGTTACTACTTGAGGGTTGAGATTACGACGCTTTTGTCATTTTGGCTTGGGAGTAGTTAGCGATAGCTTGTTTAGCCATTGGACTAATTCCGCTGATAAAATCAAGGCACGATTTGTTAAGGGTTCAATTATCATTTTTATTCCTCACACCCTAGCTACAAAGTTTTTTAATGTGCTGCCGGTATCATTGCCCCACTCCCAGTTCGCCACGATTCCGACTCGGCTAATTGTGAGTTTGGTTGCATCAAGATAAACATCAGTCAAGGCACGATAGAGAACTGGCTCATTATTGACGTAAACCACGTAGTTCATGCCATCAAAACTCATCCGTAAATTGTGAGTTACTCCCCATTTCACTCCACTGCCCACATTGGTCCAAACTTCGCCATTTTCTGCGCCCGTGGCGTGAATAATAAAGCCATTTCCTTCTGAGAGAGGATTCTCTGGTACTTCCTGGGGAAACCATCCTATAGCTAAATTTTCATCTAATTGAGGTACGTTAAAATATTTAGAAAACTCTGGTGCTGTGCGAATCCACCACCAGAATTGCCTTGCTGTCCATCGTTTTTGGGGACTTTTTAGCCAGTGCCAAAAACGGTCTAAAGGTTTTTCTGTCTCACTACCAATCAACCAACGATGAAGTCTTTCCTTAATAGACTTAATTCTTTCAGACTGGGAAGTATTGTGGCAGTTTACCAAGAGTACGGCAAAAGCAAGTCCATTAGTGCGGGCATAGGGACCGTAAGCAATTCCCTGCTTACCCCAACCTGCTGTGACCATCGGTTGTATACGCAACGCACCATTATCGCTCGCAATTAATTTTTCTACATCTGCACCTTTGCGGGTGATACCACTTGGGCTTGTGCTACCAATCGTTTTATCCGCATATTTACTGTCAGCGTAGTTACATGTAATACTTTAGTTAATAATACTAGGTGGGCTATTTTTTTTAACTGTTTCAATTAACATTTATATACCCCCAATTTCATATTGATTAAATAATTCATCATTTTGAAAAAAACATTCTACTAATTCACCTTGGTAAACATTGTGAAGAGTTGACTAATGGGGGTGAGGTATTAATTCCCTGATTTGGGATTTATGCTCGTTTAATGCCGCTTTTTTACTGTCTAAAACATCCCCTACATATACAGAAATTTTAAATTTTTTGATTAGATTGAATCCAGGTATCACATCTTTTTTCCAAAATTGGATTATTTTTTTATGTTTATCTACTCTTTGTGTCCAAGGCCTAATGATTCCAAAACCAAACAGGATATTCATAAATTCTTGCTGATAACTCACATTTTTTTAGGGCAGCAATAACAATATGATTAGTTACATCATGGTCTGGTAGTCCATCCAGGGTAAGCGCATCTAATTTTGTAGTGAAAATTACAGATTGTTGTACAGAATTGTCAGGTATGTCTTGATTGTCAAGTGCGAACGCCAACGTCCTTTGGGGGGGTATTGGAGGGGCATCGCTAAAAAAAGTTGACGCAACTGGGGAACGCTTCCCTAGATTCCGTGGTGCCAGGTAGGGGCATCAAGACCTTGAGTAAGCCCAATAAACACTCATACCCCCACCTGGCACTCCCTTACGCCACCGAATCTTCCCCAGTTGCTGGAACACTCGTGGGGCACAAAAATGGAGATTTAAGTATTAAAGAAGTTAAGTCGTATGCTAAGCACGCAAAGGGTCTATCTTAACTGAACGGCTTAGTCTAATGCTATCTCTGACAAGAAGGCTTGCCCCTACGGGTTTCAAATCTTCAAAACCAAAGATTAAAAGCTCAAAAAAGAGTATAGCCAATGCCACTGCATTG
>CBZS010000316.1 GCA_000613065.1 Richelia intracellularis
TTATGGCTATTTCACAAGATGGGGCAAAGACGGTACTTGGCTTCAGGTTTATGACAAACTATCTCAATGGGTTCGGGAAGCAGCCAGTCCAGAACCAATCAGTTGAAACCGCAACCATGATTTGTACGGGTATTAGTTTACAACGCAGGAAAACAAATACATAGACGTAAGCGATGTATTACCGTTGACTTGTTAGGGCTAGTTTTGCAAGTCTTAGTTACTTCTGCAAGAGTGGCAGAACGTGCAGGGGCTAAACTAAACGTGCAGGTTCTGGCAGATTTATCAGATGAAAGATAAAGTTAAAAGACTGCACACTATCTGGATGGATGGAGGATATCGGGGTAAGATTTTGCCCACTGGATAATCGATGTTTTTCGTTGGATTGTGGAAGTGGTTCTCAGATCCTTAGAAAAGAAGGGTTTTACCCTTTTACCAAAACCTTGGGTTGTACAACGAACTTTCGGGTGGTTCAATTGGTGTAGACGATTAAGTAAGGACTATGAAAGGCTACCTGAAACTTCTGAGACTTTAATTTATATTGCAATGATACGTATCATGGTCCGGGGACTTGCATGATTTGTAACTCACTTCGACTTTTAAAACATCCTCTAATATCCAAATTATTTTTCCAAGAATAAAATTACCTGGGAACAGAGTCGTTTTGGTGAAGAAAAAAAAATGTGTTAAAAAGTTGGTCGTTTAGAGATTTAAGTCTTTATTGATTCACCGATAGAGGGAAATTAAATCGGTTTAAGCCTGGTATTTAAAGACCACTAGAGAACATCAAAATCATAATCACCAACGGGATAGGTGGATGAAAGTAGGAGAGCAACAAGAATATTTGGAATTACTAACAAATTCCTTAAAAGAAAACTTACAGGCAGAAATTCCATCTGGTGAATTTTTCCAAGTTAAGTGTGCTGTCAAAAATGAGCGACTGATGATTTTGATTCAACATCCCCAGGGTGTGACAGTCGATACTGAAAAAACTTTTACGGTTGCAGAAGAAGCGATAAATTCCCTAAATAGTACAAAGACAATACAGGTTGAAGTGTTTTTGAGGGTAGTAGCGCAAAAACTTCCCTATGCAAAACGGGATATGGTGATAGTTGAAGAGGAAGTCCCTTCACTAGTTGAAATTGAAGTATTAGACAGTGAAACCAAGGAAGCAAAGGAAACAGAGGATGTTTCCAACTCCCAATCAATTGATGATTACAATCAGCACAACCAAGATTCCTGGGTTCCAGCTTTTCTAAAAGAGGAAGATAAGGAAGAGGAACATTTTGATCCCCTTGCAGATGCTCCTGACATAACTCATTACTCAACAATTAAACACTTTTATCCTATTAAATATCTCATAATAGGTGGGGGAGTATTAGCGATCGCTATGTTCGGGCTGAGTGCATATCTGGTGACTCCTCCTTGTGTGTTGTCTGAGTGTAAACCAATCCAGATCGCAACAAGATTACAAACACCTGCTCTACCTCTAGCTAATCAAAATATTGCCACCACAGAGCTAACAAAATTCAAACAGATATAGAAAAAGCGATCACCGATCTGAAACAAAT
>CBZS010000317.1 GCA_000613065.1 Richelia intracellularis
GCAGGGCGCTTATCCTTAGAATCGTACGTAGGCTTTGTCACCAGCAAGCACTTTCAGGTATTTACGGGGTCTACCGCGTTTGTTGGTCTTAACCTTTACACTGTCTAGAACTGGTATCACCTGATCTGTTTCACTACCATTGGCAGGTATGGTGCGATTGGATAAAGGCATTCCTGATCCTTCAGTAAGAGTGTGTATTAAAATACCCTTTCCTTTTCCACCGTAAGCAACACCATCAGCACCGCCCTTTCCAGTGGGAAAAAGACCCGTCTACCGCGCCATAACTCCAGTTGATTAACCCTTTCTCTTGTCCAATCCTCAATATTCGTGCTTGTAAAGCCTCTAAAGTCCCGTCCAACTGCCAACGTTTGAGCCATCGATGTGCAGAGCTCTTTGATGCCCATATTTCTCCTTTTGGAACGTCACACCAACGACACCCTGTTATTAATCTATACAGTAAGGTATTGAGTACATAACGAAATGAAGAATGTGGCATTCCTCGTTCGCGTTTCTCTGGTGGTTTCGGAAAAATATCCTCAAACAAAGACCACTCCAAATTACTCAGTCCTTCAAAACGTCCAGCCATGAGATGATATAACCCCTCTTATTCAACAGGCATATTATCACCTTCTACTATTATTGGGATAGATTCATGGAACTGGTACTGATTATGAAGCATCAGCACAATCAGGATTAATTACAATTACATATGGTTATTCTAGAGGCTACCGACCAGATTTGAAACAATTTATCCTTGACTTGATGTGCAACTGTTAAAGATAAAGGAATATCTTTAACAGTTGCACATGGTAATGAAGTCGATTCTGCCATGTTTGGAACATTTATGGCAGATTTCCACAAACAATGGCAAATTGATGCTTTATTTGTTGCGGATGCAGCCTTTTACACTGAAGACAATTTGCTGATTATAGTCTCATTCAAATGAGTATCTCGAGTTCCTGCAACCCTAACTGCTGCAAAAGAACTATTAGAAAATAACAGTATTGATGCATTTGTACTAAGTAAAATTCCAGGATATCGTATTACCCCCTGTTGTAATGATTATGGTGGTGTGCGACAACGGTGGCTAGTGATAGAAAGTGAAGCCCGTAAAGAATCTGACTTACAACAACTGGAAAAACGTCTGACCAAAAAATATACCCAGGCACAATCCCAACTACGAAAATTGTGTCAACATGAATTTCCATGTGCCGAAGATGCATTCAACGCAGCCAAATTGCTTGAGAGCCAGTTGTCATTTCATCAACTTGCATGCAAATATTGAAGTTATTGAATATGGCTAACACCGACGACGTGGTAGACCTCGCAAGGATTCTCAAGCTACCCTAATTTCCCATATTAAAGCCGAAATTGTACCGAAAGAAACTGCAATTATCATTGCTACAGAACAGGCTGGCAGGTTTTTTTTTGCCACCAATGTTCTTTATGCCGACAAACTTAGCAACGAACATGTTTTACC
>CBZS010000318.1 GCA_000613065.1 Richelia intracellularis
TTTGCCGTAATTGTGACAAGATAGAGTACCTGGGATCATATTTTAGCGACCCAAAAGGTTGAATGACCGTATGAATTGGAATAATTTCTACAATACTATTGCTGTAGGCGATCGCTTTTAGTTTTTCTACTACTTCCATTGTCCAGGGTTCCTCCCGTACCAGTTGCTGTTGACTTTTCAGATAATGCAAAAGTTGCGATCGCATAATTCCTGGTAAGATTCCCTCTGTTAAGGGTGGTGTCCACCAGCAACCGTCTCCCCATCCCCACAAGTTTCCTGTACTAGTTTCTAACCAGTTCCCGTGAGTATCAACTAAAATCGCTTCTTGAGCATTTAATTTCCTAGCTTCCCTTTTAGCTAACCAAGGGCTGAGGTAATTTCCGGTTTTATGCACGGGTAAAGAACGCTGTAATCCAGGTGATGCAAGCTTTGCGACAATTCCTGTACTTTGTTTTTTAGCTAAATCTAAAGGTAAATTCCTCCCAGTAATCCATTCTCTGCCATCGGGGAAAATGGTAATTCTGAGAATTGGGAACTGAGAATTTATTAATTCTGCTCCTTGACGTAATTGCACTTCGCGTGGCCTACCCCAATCAAGGGATTGTAAACTAAATTTCAAGCGATCGCAGTGGGCTTGCCATTGAGTTAATTTACTATCCAGGGAGTTGTTATAAACCCTGAGAGTAGTAAATACGGTAGATCCGTAGAGTAAAGCCGGATCGTCAAGGAGCAACTCTATGGTGCTTGAATTTACTAATTTACCGTCATACCAATAAATAATTACACCTCTTTATATATATACATATCTACATCTGTCTTCTTTGCTCCTACTTCTCTCACTCTTTTAGGCTGTTTAACCACAAGAGTTTTCCCTATACCTTTTCTCTTTCACTCTTCTTCTCAATCCTCCGGTGGTAACTGAATTGAATGAGTACTATCTGGCTGAGGAATTACCCTTCCACCTAGAGCTTCTATTCCTTTAATAGCCCTTTCCTTTCCTTTTTGATCTACTTGATGATTTAATATCATCACCCAAGCACCAATTTGAGCCTTTTTACTATCAGGTTTTCTACTAAGGAATTCCGAAGTTGTTCTAGAAAAGTAAGCTACATTTTTACTCTTTTTATCAGCATAACTACTAGCCCAATCAGATGCATTAGCAAAAGAGGTTTTTGCTGCTTGGGAATTACCCAGAAATAGTAATTCATCAATACCCTTATAACGCCATATGTAATATGAATATTTAGGAGCTTGGGGTTTGAGAGACTTAAGACCTTTTTCTATTAACTCTACTGCTCTTTCGGGCATAGCTGCATACATGGAAGTACTAGTAGAAAGACCGAGATAAGCCTGAATAAATTTGGGATCGCGATCGATAATAATTGTAAAGTATTCCGGACTAAGGCTGTAATCAGTTTTATTACGGGCTGCATCGTCGCCAAAATAATTTAAAAAATTAATATAAACCAAGTTAGCAACTAAATTACTAAAGCCGAAGCTGGGTAGTTTATTTAATATTTGCAGACGAAGTTTTTCTAAATCTAGCTCTCGTTGCAAGGTTTCCGTGGTGATATTATCTTGGGCTTTAAGCATGCTCTGTAATCGGGGACATTGCAAACCACCCACACCTAGCATACATAAACAAAATGCACATGATGCACCAATCACTTGGCGAGATATAGGAAACATCGGGATTAAATGACTTGCTGACTACAGGTATATAATTCCCGAAAATTATGATTTCGTAACAGGTGGGAATACTATACATCTGGTATGAATAAAAAACTTCTCTGATCCCATAAGGGTTTTGAAACTCTTCCAAAACTGCGATTTTGTAATTATCAAGGCAATGACAATGGTTTCAGCAATCAATTCACACTAAGCGTAATATCAAACCCTTTAGCATGATCATAATAAAATAATCGGCGTTGCATAAGTGGGGGATGAATTAGGGTTTGAAACCATTGAGAAATCGTTGAAAATTTAGTGAAATCATCCCCTGATTCCCCAACCCCAAAGAATCCTATAAACTTTACTGGTTGGCATCATTCCATTATTTTTACTATGGGCGTACCCCCAGACATGATATGAGTCATTGCTGAGCAATATCTTGTCATAACAGAAGCTGACTTGCTCATGTCTGATTTTCCCATTAGTTTGAGAACTGTCATTCTATAAATTAAGAAATTCAAGAATTGATTGTGAGTGCATAATAAATAACAATCTCAAATCTCAAATCGTTATTATTCCCACCACTTCCTCACTGTACAGGCTCGGCGTTTAGCTATTTCCACTGCCACCTTTCGTGGCTGGATTCCTGTTTTTATATCAGTTTCCAAAACTAAGGTGCTATTGTGGCAAATTTTCTTTTCGAGCGCTTGAAAGGCATTTTTTTTACTGCCACCAGCATTTTTTTTACTGCCCCACAAATTACGCCCCCCCCCATTGGCGATAAAATCAGGTACAACTAGAATATTTCTTTGATCACATATTCTTTCTGCTTTTTCTGTAAAGGGTATGTTTGCCCCTTGGAGAACAAGTTTGGTTTGCAGTTGATCTATATTGTCAGAATCAATAACATCTGGTCTAGCTGCTGGTATCAATATGTCACAGGTTATACCAATTACTGCATCTTTATTTAACTTTTGCCCATCCGCGTAATCAATGACAGTTTTCCCAACACTTTTTAGTCGGCTCAACTGTTCGATATTAATTCCTTTGGGATTAAATATGGTTCCTTGGGAATCTGCGGCGGCAATTAGTACGGTACCCTTCGCCGCTAGGAAACGAGCCGCCTGTTGTCCGACGGAGCTAAAACCCTGAATTACAATCCGCGCACCTTCGAGATTTACATTACAATAGTTACTAGCTACTTCAGTGCAAACATTGAGACCAAAGCCAGCCGCACCAATTTCATCCAGAGGGATACCTCCTATTTCCTGTGGTAATGCCACAGCCCGACCAATTTCTGACTTTAACCAAGCCATACAGCGTTCATCGGTTCCCATATCGGGACCAGGTATATATTCATTGATATCTTTAATAGCACGGGCAAAGGTACGTAATAGTATTTCTGGCGTTGCTGAATCACGGGATGATTTCACTAAATTTTCAACGATTTCTCAATGGTTTCAAACCCTAATTGATCCCGCACTTATGCAAGGCCGTATTTCTTTCTGTGCCACAGGCATTTTCGGACCTGCTAAGATTGCAGTCTTACCAGCAGCCTCGGGTAAATCGGCAGCCGCATTTTTTAATGTCATGGCACGGGCTAGACGGAAGACTTCTTCTGTGGTGACATAGGGTGCCATGCGGACTCCACCA
Source organism: Richelia intracellularis (assembly GCA_000613065.1). Lineage (GTDB taxonomy): Bacteria > Cyanobacteriota > Cyanobacteriia > Cyanobacteriales > Nostocaceae > Richelia > Richelia intracellularis_B. Next base: position 3,325 of record CBZS010000318.1, read on the forward strand.
ATAGACGCACCACAAGCAATGTTATCTACAACTACAATGGCTCTTAAACCTGTTCCAGCATCGTAAATATGGATAATTTTGGCTGGTCCCATAACATCGGCAAACTGAAAAATCGTTTCTTGATGTGGTGTTGTTTTACTGCTATTTTTAGTTAGGGATAATAAATTTATCTCAGATGTGCTGACAATATTTTTTTCTACGATTTGAGTCTGTTGAGAATTAGGAGACATATAT
>CBZS010000319.1 GCA_000613065.1 Richelia intracellularis
GACTGTTGATTGCGAGGCAAAAAGAAAAATAATACATATTTTTTAAATATCTAGGAAAGATATATGCAGAGTAATTGGAAAATAGGTTCTTTATTTGGTATACCTCTATTCTTAGAGCCGCTCTGGTTCTTGATTCTAGGGTTAGCAACTCTTAACTTTGGCATTGCTTATCAGGAGTTAGGCAATGTGATAGCTTGGAGTGCAGGTATGGGAATGGCACTATTGTTATTTGCCTCTGTATTGTTACATGAACTGGGTCATAGTTTAGCAGCAAAGGCTCAAGGTATAA
>CBZS010000320.1 GCA_000613065.1 Richelia intracellularis
ACTCAAATCTATCTGCTGCTGATAGTGCTACTCGGATAAAAATTTCCGTTAATCCTGCATCATATAGTTTGTCTAACACTCTGCCCAAGGGTTCATCGTTCAAATGTTCTGGTTGTATTCCCTCTGCCAATAAATGTTCCGTTGCAATCCCTTAAAAGAACTTCTCAAATAAATATAGTGGTGCACTGATAAAGCCTAAGCCATTGAGAATCATTGCTTTGACCTCTTGGCCTGCGCTGATTATTTATTGGGGATGAGTTCCAAGCAGTTGGTTGAACAAATCAACCAAACTCATTTCATCAATAATCCCTGCCACTATGCCTAAGTGCTCGATATCTTGTACTTTTATTTGTGATTCGGAAAAACTCATATTTCAAAAATACAACATTTTGCGATCGCACCTGCGGAATGTGGGTTTATCTCTTACTAGTGAGCAAGAAAAGAGGAGGAGCAGGAAAAGAGGGATCTTTTGATGGACAGAACCAAATCTCTGTTTACCCATTTTCTAGACTCATCTTCTCCTACTCCTTTTCGAGTGTGGTTTTGCTCTGAATTTAAGCCGTTGAGATTGAAGCCAAACTCAATTAAGGTGTAATCACCGTCAAAACGCCTTATTTATGGAGTTCCATTCCTAAACGGAAAGCTAAAAGACCAGGAATTAGAGCTACAACCAGAGCAACGTACACTTGAGTATCTGACATGATTTTCAACCTCCTAATTTCAGGTTTTGGTTAACAGTTCGTTTACTACTTTTCACTGTTTTACCAGGATTGGGGAATAGGTTGTTACAAGACGCAACAATCAATTTCGATTTTGGAGAATTAAGTTACCTATGATTTCACTTGGGAAGTTGTGAAAGAGAATACTTTTTCGCCGTTGCATAAGTGCGGGATGAATTAGGGTTTGAAACCATTGAGAAATCGTTGAAAATTTAGTGAAATCATCCCCTGATTAAGCAACGCCACTTTTTCTCCACACATCATCTTCTTCTTGTACGGGTATGGCTGTTAATAGCTATTTTCCAGGCTATAACCCCCATGAGATTAAAGCAAGACATAGCTTACTTAAAGGGGCTTTAAAGGTGAAAAATAATCTTGAACGCTCAAATCGGTCAGCCATTGACTTAAATGGGCTCACACTTGAAGACTACAGATACGGTACTTGCATTTTATAACTTATTGTAAGGTAGACTGTTGCCCACCCTGCAAGTCCTAAGTAGCTAGGCATAATTAAAGCAGATTGCAAGTTTACGAGGTACATATTCTCCTGCATTCTGCCTCAAAGCAATATGAGTGATACCTCACGTAACCTGAAAAGTGCTGTAAATATTGCATTTACAGCCACTTACTTATCCTTAATTTTGATTGTGTTTGTCTGTGCCAGTTTTCACTTCGTAATTAACTATCTTAACCGTAGTTGAACTATCTTTCGATACTCCTGTGCCAGTCATATAACGTAGCAATCCCATCAAAGCAGGAACGACAGTAGGTGTCATAATAGTGGAAAATGTTAAACCCCCGGTAAGGACAATTCCCAATCCTTGATACAATTCTGCACCTTTACCGGGAACAACAGCTAGGGGTAGCATCCCAATAATACTGGTTCCGGCAGACATGAAAATGGGACGCAAACGGTCTTTAACTGCTAAATATAGAGAATCATCGTATTTATTCCCTTCCTGCTGTAATTGTAGGGAGCGATCTACCAGTAAAATTGCATTATTAACAACTATCCCCGTTAAAATTACAAATCCTAAACCTGTAATCATATCCAGGGGAACCACTACACCGGGAATTGAATTGGCAATTATTAAGCTTAACAACGCCCCCGATATACCCATGGGTACTGTTACCATGATTAAGAAGGGAAAGGTAAAGGAGCCATAGAGGGCAACAATAAGCAAGTAAGTGATAAATAGAGATAAAACAAAAGTTGAACCTAGTTGAAACAGAGTTTCTGATAATAGATCCGCAGAACCCGCAAGTTCTATACGTAAACCAGATGGTAAGGAAGCACGCAAAGGAGCCAGAATTTCCGTTTCCGTTTGATCGATTAAAGCACCTAAGGGAGGGAGCTTCCCGGGAAATACTAGTGGTAATGGTAATAGAACGCTCCAAATCAACATGATTGATGGTATCTGGTCCTGTGGTTTCTATCACATCTCCCACATCTGTCAATTGTACCTGTTGACCATTGCCCATATACAAGGGTAATTGGCGCAGTTGTTGCGGGGTTTTAACAGAGGTATTTTCTAATTTCACTATCACATCTAATTCCCGCTTGCCATCGGTAAACTTAGAGGCTCGTAAACCTCCCAATGCTGCTTCTAGCATTGACCCTCGTTCGCCTTCTGATAGTCCTACTTCTGCTAAGCGGGTACGATTGGGGATTGGGAACTACTTGCAATTCCGGTGCGCCATTAACGAAGTTAGAACGGACATTTCGCACCCCATTTAATCCCCGTAATTTGGGTATTAACTGCTGTTGTAATTTATTTAATTCTCCCAAGTCTTGACCGATAATATTAATTTCAAATTCCTTACCAGGTTAGCGGAAAATTGAAGCGCGAATGGGAACCATGAATGGATAACCGGGAAAGTTTGCACCAGCTTGACGGAACCTACCAACCATACTATCCATGGTTCTACCCGTAGCTAATTCAGCTTTGACACAAGCTGCGATCGCTTTTAAACCTGGTCTTTGGATGTAGAGAGTCCGCATTACTTCTGGTTGCTGGCTAGCAAAGTTCCTTGCTGCTTCGGAAAGACTTATGGCTTCGGGTATACTTGTGCCGGCAAATGGTTCTGCTAACCACAAAATTAGGTTACGGTTTCCTTCTGGTAAATAATCCGCTGGTGGAAGTAACTGCAAGCTAACAAATATCAGGGTGATGGGAATTGCTAAGACAACTAAACGTCTACCTTTGCGTTTTATTCCCAAAGACCAGTTGACACTGTTGAGTAATACTTGTTCGAGTCTCCGTTGGAACAAGAGGAACATTTCGGATATGCGGGTAACAAAACTATTTAACCAAGCAAAAATTCGAGATATGAAGGATTTCCGGGCTACTCTTCTGTACTGGATATTAGGAATAATCTGGTCTGAGGCTAACTCTAACTGATCGATCGCAGGACTATTATTTCCCATACCCTGCAATATCTTTTCAGCTTCCCTACGGTTGAGGAACAACCCTGACAAGATGGGAACTAAAGTCAAAGCAGCAAACAGGGAAAATAGAACGGAAGCAGACAATCCAATTCCAATATCAACAAATAACTGTCCCGCTTCCCCTGTTACCAAGACAATAGGTGGAAATACAGCCACAGTAGTTAAAGTTGAAGCTAGCATTGCTCCCCCAACTTATTCTGTCCCTTCAATTGCAGCCTTCATGAGTGATTTCCCCTGCTGCATATGCCTGAAAACGTTTTCTAGAACAACAATGGCATTATCTACTACCATTCCCACCGCAAATGCAAGACTTGCTAGACTGATTACAGTTTTTATCGTCCCAATGCCATAAAGACGATAAAAACTGTAATTAGGGTACTAGGAATGGTAATTGCAATCACTGCTACCGTCCTCAGGGAACCCAAAAACAGTAATAAAATTATTGCTGCTAAAATTGCCCCCGCAGTTAAATTTCCTTGGACAAAGGAGATACAATCGTTAATATAGTTATTCTCGTCATAAGTAATATCAAAGGTAATCCCTTCATTTTCCCTGTCAAGGCGAGCTTCTAACTCCACCAAAGCCTGACGGAGACCCTGGGAAATATTGGGAACATTACCGTTAGTTTGACGAATAATTCGCACTCCAACCGCAGGCTCATTATCCCGAATCAAAGCCCTGTCTTGAATTTTTCTCCCAATTCTTGCTTGAGCTACATCACGTAAAAATACGGTTCCCGAATAGTCACGGCGTAACACAAAATCTTCCAGTTGCCTAATATCTGTAGAACGGCTAATTGTCCTTACACGATATTCACGTCTTCCTAAAACTAAAGGACCACCACGAATATCTCGGTTATTGCTACGTAGAGCGTTAACAACATCACCTATGGTTAAATTTCGGTCAGATAAAGCCTTGGGATCAACAATTCCCTCCACTTCCCTCTCTAAACCACCAGAAACGAGAAACTGACCAACTCCCTGGACTTGACGGAACTTGGGGACAATTACATCATCCAGCAAGTCCCGGTAATGGTTAATATCAGGAGTAAAACCTGGTTGGGGAGTGAGAATCACCCACATCATTGGTCTAGTGCTACTGCTAACAATCTCCACATCCGATTCTCCCGCTTCTTCCGGAAGAGCTTCCACTTGTTGCAGCTTATTTAAAACATCAACTAAACGCTGATTAATATCACTATTCGACTCAAATTCTAAATTAATGCTGCTGACACCAGTAGAACTGCGACTGGTAATTTATTGAATTCCTTGCACCTCTTCCAGTCGCTGTTCAATGGGACGGGTAATTAAATCTTCAACCTCGTTGGGACTCCCACCAGAATAGGTTGTAGAAATGGAAATTTATGGACGTTCTCCTCCCGGTATCAACTCTAAAGGTAGGTTAAGCAGAGATAAAGCCCCAAATAGGGCGAGGATACAAAATAATACAAAGGTTCCGTGTCGCCAACGAACAGCGGTTTTAATTAAGCTCATAGTGTTTGGGGAATAGGTAATGGGGAGGTGTTGGCTTTCTCACGTACCATGAAACTTATTTCATGGCTAATACACAAATTCTGAAGAGAACCTGGGTTACTTGGTCATATTTTTTATGCCGAGCATAGCCAAAGTGTTAGATGACTTAGTCTATAAGTAAGGAAATTAATGATGCTGTGGGGTATGGGCTTTGAGTTCTGTTTTCCTAACAGAACCCCGAATTTTTCACAAAGCCGGGGTTCTAAATCAAGATACTTAATTCTCAACTAACTTAACTGCGGTTCCGTCCTTCAAACCATCTCCACCTTAGCTTTACCGTCTTCCACGCCAAACACTAACCATTGATTACCCCTGCGCGTCAAAGCTTCACGGGATACAAATAAACCTCGACTTTGATTACCCAACTATAAATTTACTGTAACCGCCATACCCGGCAATAAACCAGAAGCAGGTGTATCAAGCCTTACTCTTACACATTGTCTTCTCGATGCCGCATCAGCAGAGGGAAGCACACCGCTAATCGTTGCATTTCCACGCCATTGAGGCAAAGCACGGGCAGTTAATTCTACCCTAGTTCCTGATTTGACTTGACCACTAATTTGTTCTGGCAATTCCAAGAAAATATCTAGCCTTTTACCTGCAATTAAATTGACTATTGCACTATTAATTTCTACGTAATCACCCGGACTCACTTTTCTTTGGGGAACCACACCACCGGAGACTGCACGGATACGAGTCCGAGCTAATGCCAACTTTGCCTGATTCACAGTTGCGATCGCAACTGCAACATTTGCCTGTTCAGCAGCAATTTCTTCCCTGGTAGGGCCAGCTTTAGCTTCCGCTAATGCGGCTTGGGCTGCAAGTCTAGTTCCTTGTGCATCATCTACCGCAGTTCGCGCTTCCACTAATAATCTCTCGGCGATCGCTCCTTGTTTAACCAGTTCAGTGCGACGTTCCAAGTTATCTATGGCTTCCCGTTCGTTCCCTTGGGCTTGAATTAATACCAATTCTTTAGCGGTATCATATATTACAGTAATTACTTTTACTGAACTGACGCGATCGCCTGCTTGCACCTGTAATTGTTTAATTACTCCTCCAGTTTTTGCAAGGATAGTTGCCTGTTGAGGTGATTCTACTTGCCCTAAACTTTGAGTTCTTTTTTTAGTATTTCCACTAGTTTTATTTGTAATTTTTACAGCTATTGGAGGAGAGACATTGGCTGCAACAGCTACTGGTTCCCTAGTTTGCACTGTTGAAGAAAACATTTGCCATAAACCCACTCCGTTAATCACCAAAGAAATAATTAACACAGTCCACAACCAAGGTTTTTGAGAAGAGGTATCTACTGTTACATTTGCTTCATTATTCTCTACAACATCATCTGCTTGATGATCTACAGTTCTATCTGGCGGTATAGGTTATTGCATGACTTTATATATCTTAAAATATTTGAAAGGACAAAAAATAATAGGAAAACAACATTCATACTGGTCAGTATGTAACTTTGAAAATATCAAGCTACAAAGTGACAGTTTGTAAACCTAGGATTCTTAATCTGAAGTTACCTATTGACAAAAAAAATCCATGAACAGTGAGACTTACAGAGATTTAAAATCCAAGCTTACTGGGTACAAATCATGCTAATTGCGAGTAAATCTATTGCTCTTTGTTGTATAGGTGCAGGCTGAGTAATCTTCTCAAAAACTAAGGATTTACTACCAATTGTTGTAGAAATTGTATTTTTCACAATTGTAGCTAAATCATCCAATAAAGTTTGGAAGCTATGAACGGG
>CBZS010000321.1 GCA_000613065.1 Richelia intracellularis
AGCGTCAATTCAAATATGATGATTAATCATATGTTGATAATTGGTGATTGATAGTTACACTATACTCTCCACAGAATCACCAGTTCTTCCATAGGATATAGTTGGCGATCACACTCCAGCCCCACCAGGCACAACCACAGTGACAGTGGTAGAATTCTTGCCATTTGCGACTAAAGCCCTCTGTAGTTACAGGGGAGAAACGATTAATCCATACCTGTTGAGCCTCTAGGCTAGTTGCTTTACACTGAGGACAAGAAAATGTATGGGCATGAATTGCTGTATTCGTCCATTGAGGAGAGGTGGGAGTGAAAGGGTTCATAAGTTATAAGGAAAGGTGGGAGTGAAAGGGTTCATAAGTTATAAGGAAAGGGAAAGACAAGACTTGTTAATTTCGGTATACTAAATCACCCTTTGTTGTAGTGGTATATTTGCCTGAAATATCTGTCATTATACATAAGTATAACTTATACTTCATTCTAAATAGGGGCTAATAGCTGATAGGCAATATGGAGCCAAAAATTGAAACTCGTCGCTTATTTGATATCATGCCAGCTTCTGGGCGCATGAGTATCAAAATAGTTAGTAAACCAGAGCAAGCAAAAGTTATTAATGCAGCTTTTCCCTTGCCATGGAATCAAGAACGACCGATATATATTAATTTTGATTTATGGGGTCGTCTGAGTAAACCCCAACGGGATTTATTATTATTAAGGATGGTAAGTTGGCTAACAGGGGTGAGGTGGTTCAAACCTGATATTTATCAGGGGGTAACTTTAGCAGGTCTTTTAGCTGTACTAGTAGAGTTTTCCCAATCAGATCCTGTAGGTGTGGTTGTAGCTGGTGGATTAACTGCGATCGCTATCACTCGTATTTGGCGACTCAACCGTTCTGAAGAGTCAGAATTAAATGCAGATTCAGGAGCAATAAAAGTGGCTTTGCTACGGGGTTATACAGAGGTAGATGCAGCGCAACATTTATTAACTGTCATCCCAACTATAGCTAAAATTGAAAAACGTTCTTTAAATTTTACCGAATTAATTCGCTGCCAAAACCTAAAAGCGATCGCTGGCTTGTCAGCAGTTAGTGTAAGAAGTAAGGAGTAGGGAAAACCTGATTCCGCAAGGAAATTAATTTCCACGGGAAGGAGGCAAAGTCATCTAACGCTTTGGCTAGAATCAGTGTGCAAAGAAAACTAAATAATATCAATTCCGGTTGCACCGGAATGATAAAGTTCTTGTTTTTGGCCACCAGTGAAAAGATGTAATTCCTTTTATCAAAGAAGGTTGTTTGAGAATAACTTGGCAGCGTTGAAATAATACTTCTTCTAACTCATCAAGGTCTTCAAATGAACGATTTGCCATTGGCTCGTTCACTATAGGCCACAGACGCTCTGCGGGTTGCAACTCCGGAGAATGGCAAGGAATGAATTCTAGATGCACACCTTCTGGGATTTCAACTTGTTCACTGGTATGCCAACCAGCTTGGTCTACTGTTAATATAATGTGTTTATCTTTACCAATTTTAAATTCTCTTGCAAAGTCCGCTAATACTCGATTAAAAAGTTCAATATTCACTTTTGGGAAAATCCAAAAAGAAGTTTCTCCAGTTTGTGGGTGTACAAAACAATACAACCATAGCCACTGATAGCGGCAATGTACATTGGCTATTGGCTGTTCTCCAGGCCCTACCCAAACTCTTCTAATTAAAGGCTTTAATCCAAGGCGATGTTCATCCATTCCCCAGACTTCTACTGTCGCCTCTGGATATTCTTGTTCAATTTGCTGTACTCTTATACTCAGTTTTTTTTTCCAAACTTCTTGAATCTTAGGGTCGGTTAAATCGTGTTGAGGACGAGGTACTTTTAGGCGCAACTCAAGGGAACGCAAATAATCCCAGCCTCGCTGTATACTTACAGGATATTCAAGAAGATTACTCATCCAATCTGCAACTTTACGACTATTCCACAATCCACGATCCCCAGCAGGAGTTCGTAAAGTTTGTAACAGTCGTGCTTGTTGTATTTCATTCAGTAATGGCTGACCACCAGAATGTTGGTGACGTTTGTCTTTCATCCCTTCCAAACCCTGAGCGTTGTATCGGTGTACTAAACGATATATCGAGTTAGGGCAGTAGCCTGTTAACTTTGCAACATCTTATGTCAGCCTTCCTTGTGCCAGCAACCAAATTATTTTATAGCGTGTTCGTTCAATTGGGTCAGATGCTTGGCGGTAAAAGTTAACAACTCTTCTACCGAAAGTGAGGTTCTAAATTTATGCGTTTAGGCATAAGGCACTTGCTTTGCACCCTTGAAATTCTCAAAGC
>CBZS010000322.1 GCA_000613065.1 Richelia intracellularis
GCTATTTCTGTGCCTTGTTCTGCTTCCAACCCAGCAATGTTTGCCTGTTGAGCGTTTATTTCCCCTTCTTTGGCTCCTGCTTTAACTTTTGCCAAATTTGCCCTTGCTATTTCTACAGCAGCTTTAGCCTCTTCTAAAGACGGTTGTAGTTCATCCCTATTATCTAAAATTCTTACCACTTGCCCTGCTTTAACAGCATCACCTTCCTGAACTAATAGCTTTTCTAACCTGCTTCCTTGAACCTGGAGGGGGCAGATAATTTAACAAGCTCTCCCCTAGGCTCTAGTCTGGCTAAGGCTGTGACGGTTTGAATTGTCGTTGCTGAAGCTAGATTTTCCTGTAGCTGTTTTAATTCATTGCTGTGGGACTGACTTACCAGATAACCACTAATTACAATCGCAGAGAAATTTAAATCTATTTTTGGGGAACAATCCTTAGAAGGGGAGCCAAAAATAATACTGCCTCAGTTGGCAATCAAAGGGTTAACGCAGATGGCAAAAGATACAGAACATCGGGCTTTAATGCGGGTACTCATTGAAGAATCGGGGAGATTTCCGGAGCTAGCGCAAGTTTGTGTTAGGTGTATGATAAAACCAGTGTTTGAAACTTTGAGTCAGTATTTTCAGAACCATTTGGAATTGAACTTACCTGATCCAGAAGCAAGAGCCAGAGTGTTTTTAGGGGCATTAGTACATTTTCATATTACTCAGGAAGTGTTGCACGGTAAAGATATTGTACCTATGGAAAACGATCGCGTGATTGATAGTTTGATGTATTGAATTCTCAAGGTTGATGGTTGACTATTGTTGGTTGTTAGTTGACAGTTGACAGTCAAAATGTCTTCTCCATGTCTCCCTTGCTCTTTTCCTCCCCTGCTACCCTGCTCATACCTTCTCCAAAGATACACAAGCATTTACTAAGGGTAGCAAAGGACCAAGCTGTTCTTGTCCATTAACTGCTAGTTCGCTATGACATAGATATACCTTCGTAGATACACGGGCAAGTAAATCTGCCAAAATTCGCTTTAATCTTTGAGCCTCTGCCCATTGTTCATCCTCTCCTGTCCATGGTTGCCCTAATCTATTTCGTAGGAAATAATTAGCACCAAACAATGTAGCGGCACCTCCCTTTGCCCACAATGGAGAACCAGTGTCTAACCAAAAATGCCAAGGATGGAATTGTCTGCTGGAACGATATTGGAATATGGTTGCTAAGGTCACAGCATTACTTAAGGGACCGAGAGGAAGCACTGGATAGGGATTCGCAGTAATAGTTCCCCGACGTAGGAGTTGAATGAACTCAGCAATCGTGATATTTTCCCTTGGTGCTTCAGTTTGGGTTTGTCGCAACCTGGTATCAATTTCCCAGTAATGTTGAGCAGTTTCGAGTAATTCCCGCAATGCAGCTAATTGATCGTAGGGAAGATTGCTGCCATTCCCCAAAAAACGTTGAATTGCTCTGTCTAAAAGGAATCTGGGACTATGAATCAAGCGCAATTCTTGTTGTGAACGCTGTTCTGTCAACCATGCTAATATTTCCCCATAGGCTTTGGTGGTAGCATATCCCAACCGATCCCAACGATTGAATGCTGTGGCAGGTAATAAGTTAGGTATATCTGGGTGGGGAACAAAGCAATAATCGGCGATTAATCCCGCTCTGACAGGGTCAATTCGGGGAGTCGGGGGTAAAACTTCATTTTTCTTTTCTTCTACCCTTTCTGTCTCTTTAACACTGAGTATTACTAGCATTTCCGCGACCCCGTCTCGATCTACTAATCTGCCTAAACCGGGATAAACAAAAGCCAGGACAGTTAATAACGCGCGAACCAAGGGGGAACTAATCAATGGACGTTGATCGTTGAGAGATTCGACAGGAATCCCTTGTTTATTTAGAATTTCTACTAAAGTATAGCGTGCGATCGCATCTAAACCAGGAGCAATCACAGCCACTTCTTTCGGCTGTAATCTTCTTGTATGAATAGCTTCAGCGATGGTTTCTGCTGTCTGGCGTAGTAATTGGGCGCGGGAAGTAGTTTGGATTGCCTGGACAGTTGGGGGTAATTGCAATAATGTCATTGGTTCCCTAACTAATTCTATCATTGGGGTAGTTAAGGTATTTGCCAGATGACTCTGGGGAAATCCTGTTAATCTTTCTTGCTGACAACGAGTTGCTAAACTTGACAAATAATCAGGGTCTGCTCCCAATCCTAAACGCACAATACTATCTGGATTATAGGTAAACCCGCCTACTGCACCATTATCCAGTAGTAATTCAAACAAGTGACGGGTAGTGGCTGGATAATCTTGTACATCATCCCCCAGAACCCCTTGATAACGTTTGTAGAGTTGTTGCTGGTACTGAGGATCTGTAAGTAAGTAATGGGTATATAGTTCTGTGACAATACCATAGGTAAGAAATCCCCTGGCTAAACACCAGTTACGCCAATGTAATAGCAAAGAAGCTAGAAATTCCGGTTCTAAGTTGAGACTATTCCCTTCTGGGAGTAAAGCAGAAGTTAAAACAGTGGTAATATCTTCACAGGGAATGGCAGCAGAAGCCGCCAATTGTAATAAATCGAGAGCTCGACGTACCAAGCGATATTCTCCCATGCCCGCACGGCGTAAAATCTCTGTATCCAAGCTATCGCGCCAGAGTTTAGTTGCTAGCTCTTGTTCTGTTTCTGGACGCAACCGCACTGGGAATTGTGCTTTCAAACCTAATGATTTTACGATCAAAGGCCAGAATAAAATCACCTCATCTTGAAAAAAACCCAAAGGAGTCTGGCTCCGCACTGGATATTTCCCCTGGGTAGCAGCGATAATTTTGTCTGACAGTCGGCGACGATTTTCATTATTGGCAGCTAAAACTAAAAATCCTGGTAATGTTTGATGTATATGTAAATAATTGTTTATGCGAACGCTGTTACTGTGTTGACTTCCCTGTGTATACAATTTTTCTAAAACATGATTTTTGTTCTGCATCCAAACATTAAATTGGTTGATCAAACGAGTCGTTTTACCGCTACGACTAGAACCAACAATCCAAATTGATTCAGAAACCACAAACCCCTCCGGTTTATATCAGTTACATTAAGGGACAGGGGTTAAATAAGTTACAGAACTTGTACTTACGTAATCCCATTTTTGCTTATATCCTTATTTCCCCCCAGGTTTAAATAGTTTTATGTTCATACATCCAGTGTCCTAAGTTGAAATTTACTACTATACTAATCCACCAAACGTTATGAATGCAAAAGCCATAACCTGGGTACATTTATCAAGTTTTATCGTTTTTTCAACTGGTAGAAAATCCAGTACATCCAATACACACACTTCAGTAGAAATAAAATATTTATATGTTCAAAAATTTATAATTTAATCTTAATATTTTTTAGTTCTATTAACTTTTAGCTCTCATGAAAAATCAAGGCAGACAAAATAATAATAAAATAAATTGCCCATAGTGCTGCTATATCTATCTAAAGACTTCCATACCCGTGAGATAACTAATTACTTTCGATGAATAACTCCTGGTTCCGTAACAAAAATTATCCTTTATTACAGTTAGTTAATGGGTGGTACTTAAACACCCCCACACGCTCCCTTGAAATAGCTTATGAAGCAGCTTTAAGGATTAAAGCCATAGAGGATGATCATTTTCATGGTAATAAAATAGATTCCACCTCTGCAAGTTATAGCAGTAGTGTTATGGATTATTTTCAGGCTGATTTACAAAAGCAGCTAAAAACGATTCGCACCAGGCTAAAAATCTTTAATACCAGTCGTACATTACTGCGAGCGTCTCCTCAAAATTATGTAGATCAAGATGTGCAGACAGACGAACAAATTAATCCCACTTTAGGGAAATTAAACTTTATTGATGAAGTTATAAGTAAATACAGTTTACCAGAAGAACTGATAAAAACAGGGCAATTACTTACTCAGAATTCATCTATAGTTCCAGAAACAACGGGAAAAATTTACCAAAAATTACAAGAGAATACATCTCAGGCACAAGAACGGAGCAAGGCTAATACAATGGGAGTACTACCTCGCTCCATTTTTAATACTATTAATCGTCTGCAAGTGGAATTAGATCCCAATGCAGAGCAAGATATGGTGAAAAAGTTTCGTAAATCTCAACAGAGAACCATTATTTCTGTAAGGTTTATATTATTAATGATAATAGTACCAATTTTAACTCATCAAATTGCTAAAGCTTTTCTTTTTGGTCCCCTTATAGATAAATCTAAAATGTTAGAAAGATTACAACATCCAGATGAGGTGGATTTTTCTTAATTATGAGATGGAAGAAGAAGCTCTAGCAGAGTTACATCGATTTGAAGAGAAGCTGAGATTTCAAAATTTAATTAATGAGAACAATCCTCTATCGAAACAGCAAATGGAGGATAATCTTAAAGAAGAAGCAAAAAAAATTGTTCAGAAATATCAGCGTGAAAGTTATAATGCTATCAAAAACGTTTTTGCAGATATATTATCGGTTTTTACTTTTATTTGGCTGCTAATAGTGAGTAAAAAAGATATTGCAGTGCTTAAAGATTTCTTTGACAATATAGTCTATGGTTTAAGCGATAGTGCAAAAGCATTTATTCTCATATTATTTACGGATATTTTTGTTGGATTTCACTCACCCCATGGTTGGGAAGTAATTTTAGAAGGGGTATCACGTCATTGGGGATTGCCAGCAAATCATGAGTTTATCTTCTTGTTTATCGCTACGTTTCCTGTGGTTTTAGATACTATTTTTAAATACTGGATATTCCGTTACCTGAATCGAATTTCTCCTTCTGCTGTGGCAACTTATCGTAATATGAATGAGTAGAATTATATATTATAAATTTGTAATTACTTTGCCATTAATTTGGGAATTAAAAATAGTGAGATTATATTATTATAATTACACTATAACATATATAAAATGCAGAATAAATAAGAGTCTTTTCTATATTTATTAGAGTCTGATTATCAAAACCAAGCGATCTTAGGCGTTGCATAAGTGCGGGATGAATTAGCGTTTGAAACCATTGATAAATCCTTGAAAATTTAGTGAAATCATCCCCTTATTAAGCAACGCCCCATCTTAAAGCACGATTTTCTATATAGTCAAAATCTTAGCATTGCATAAAAATATACATATGGGGACCTCGATTAATCAAGTCTTAGGTAATCTGAGGAGGTTCGAAGAACTACAAAAAAGTGAAGTTGGGCAAGAAATAGCTCAACTGGAACGATTTCTAGTTGAAATCTGGCTCAAGAGAGCCAATTTATACGTAATTATCCCACAGCTTAAGGTTATTATTGAAAAATAAGTTACCAGCAAAAGCGGTTGAATCAAGATATTCCATTTGGGCAACAGTGGATTTCGCTGTAATCTAGACTTTACTTGTTTCATAGCTTTCTTTGTTAGAGAAATCCACTGTTGGTAAACAGTTTTACTTAAAGTCAAGATAGGATATAAGCCTTTCCAATTCATACTCGAAGCCCAGGAAAGCATGACTTCAACATCAACAAGCTTGCCCGCCCCATTCCAATCCTGTTCAAGAATACCCCAAGAACCCTCTATGGGATTGTATTTACTATGGTAAGGAGAATAGTAAAGCAATTGAATTGGTATATTTAGGAGATCAACAAACTCAACCATCCTTTTTAACAATTGAGTTCTTACTCCACTACTTTCCGGACTATTATCAACTTTAATTTGTATCAGTATTGTCTTCCACCATTGAATTAGAGTATCAACAATAAAATCCCTGGTTTTATAATAACTGAACTACCAAAGTTAATATACAATAATTGCCCACTATCTTCATCAAGAATCCCACAGGGAGTATATTGTTCTGTGAATGCCATATCATGATCCTCAGCTTGATTGTCTCCTCTGGTTTTCCCACCACGAGAATAAGCCCCGATATTAACGGTAGCTTTGCAATCCATGCTTAGTGGTTTGAGTTTGAGGCTTGTTTGTTGATTGCGGCTCAAATTCTTTGATGTTGTTGAAGATATCATCCCTTTGTGCAATTTTGTTTGAGGTTTGGCTTTTACTAGTTTAGGAAGACCATAGCCCATTCGATTCAATACTTGTGCCATTGTACTGGCGCAAGGCAATTGCTCCTGGCTAAATCCCTTTACTTTGAGTTTTTCTAGTGCAGATGTTGCTGTTAGCCGGGTATAGGCTAAGGAAGTTTTAAATGTTGGGTCTTGTTGAGAATGATATTGTGCAATTTGTCCCAGGGATAATGCCACAAGAGAAGAGGTTGTTTCTCCTGGCAACGCTTTGCTGTGCTAAAGGCTGATTGTAATCCCACACAGATTATCCCTGTTCTTTTTTCCGCTAACCCTAACTTTATATTTTCTCTACCCCAATCGAATACTGTTTGTGCTAATCTTGCTCTACCTTGGCAATATTTCAACGTCATCTCAGGTTGAAAGCTCCGACGTTCTACTGCATTCATTTTCGATGCTGGCAACCGCAATTCTTCTATTTCTTGGTTATCTTGTTAATGATTTGGGTTCCTCTGCTGGGTATAGCATACTCCAAAATACTTGCCCCTGTTTTTTTACTTATCAACATTACATCTTACTTTCATTGGGAAATTATTTCTTATAAATAACCTTAGGATTTTGATTCTCCCAAAATGCATAATGTTTGAAGTTGTAGACTCAATTCTTCACTCCAATAGTCGCCTTAACTTACTGCTTACCAATGGAACCCATTAACTTGTCTCCCATTTCATTAACCCAGTGACCAAAAACCTGTTCGACCTTAGCTCTGACTTGAGAACGTTCTCGATTATCTTCTTTGTGTTTTGCAGTCAATGGATGATTCCGCTTGGCTCGTTCATCAATGTGACTGAGGAATTGTAAAATCTGTTCAATAGATTCACTACGATCGGCACTATGTGCCCAAACCTCTTCCCCCTGGTTTTGCTCATCCAACAGTGCCCCTAACACTTGGGAATCATGCACTGAGGCATCCGTGACTTAATAGCGACGAATAAAACCGTACTCCACATCGATAAAGATGTGGTTTTTATAACC
>CBZS010000323.1 GCA_000613065.1 Richelia intracellularis
AAAAAGCGAAGGTGATTGAGTGGCTGTCAGAAGAGTTAGGGGAGCAAGGAACAGGGTAAGAAGGGAAATAAGGTAAGAGTATTACTTCTCAAAGCAAAATTGAAAATATAAAACCCTAAATTGTATTATTCATTCATTTCCTTGAAAGTTGCTAAAGCAGAAGGAGATAAACGACTGAGATAACGAAATACCCAATATTTAAAAATGGTATCTAGAATTACCGGAAATGTGGCGATAAATATACCAATTATATTTTTTTCAAAAACAATACCTAAATGTTCTGATATATTTTTGACAATTACTTCCCAACCATGGGGTGAGTGAAAACCTACAAAAACATCCGTGAACAAAATAATTAAAAATGCCTTGGCACTATCACTTAAGCCATAAACAATGTCATCCAGAAAACACTTGGCAATCGCAATTTCTCTTTTACTTTTGATGATAACTACAGCAAAGGTAATTAGTGATACGATATCGGCGTAAATATTGGCTATAGAATCTATTGCTTTTTGTTGGTAATCTGTGGATAATTGTTTTGCTTTATCTTGAATTTCGCGATTTATATTATCTGTATTATGCTCTGGCTCTGACGAAATTAATTGTCGGAATTTTAGTTTTCTTTCAAAGTTCTTCAATTCCTTAATTTTTGATACTTCTAACTCTGAATTAAGAATTACCTGATAATGACTAGTATTATAAAATAGCTTAATTGTTGGGGCAATTAGAAGTTTATGGGATAAACTCTGGACAAGAGCAGGAGCAATAATTAATATTGCCAAAAACCTGATTGTAACCCTGGTTCTTCTTTGATAAATATGGAAGCCTACAGTATAATTATGACTGCTTCCAGGCTTTAGAACCCTGATAATCTTTTTCAATGTGCGAACAATTGAACCAGGGATTAAACCTTTTTTATCTGATATGGGTTTAACTTTATCCTCACCTAAAGGATAGTCTTCGGAGTTTAAATCTACATCTCGATCGTTCATAAATCAACAGGTATAAATCTCCAATTACCAGATTGATGAACCGAGGATAATTAACCTGGAAAACAACTCAAAACGTGGTTCTTATTCTATGTTTCCCTAAACTAAGGGAAAAATCTAGCTAGCAAGATTTCTATCAATAATTTACCAACTAGATTTTGACCACAAAATACTATAACCAAGGATTAACAATATGTTTCCTTATAGTCAACCGTAAGTTATTTTAAACCTTCTTCAACCAGCTAAACATAGCTCGTAGATCCTTGCCTACTTCCTCAATGGAATGCTCAGCTTCTTGTCTCCGCATAGCAGTAAAACCAGGTTTTCCAGATTGATTCTCCAAAACAAATTCCCGTGCAAATTGTCCAGATTGGATTTCCCGGAGAATTCTTCCCATCTCAGCCTTAGTTTCTGGTGTTACCACCCTTGGTCCGCGAGTATAATCACCATACTCAGCAGTATTAGAAATGCTATCACGCATGGTTGCTAAACCACCTTCAACCACCAAGTCTACAATCAACTTCACTTCGTGTAGACATTCAAAATATGCCAATTCCGGCTGATAACCAGCTTCCACCAGAGTTTCAAATCCAGCTTTGATTAAAGCACTTAAACCACCACAAAGTACAGCCTGTTCACCAAATAAATCGGTTTCTGTTTCTTCTCGGAAAGTAGTTTCTAAAATACCTGCACGGGTTCCACCAATACCCTTAGCATATGCCATGGCGCGATCACGTGCCTGTCCACTAGCATTTTGGTATACGGCAAACAAACAAGGTACTCCCTGTCCTTGGTCATAAGTCCGGCGTACTAAATGTCCTGGGCCCTTGGGTGCTACCATAATCACATCCACATCCGCAGGTGGTACAACTTGACCAAAGTGAATGTTAAATCCATGGGCAAAGGCTAATACATTACCTGCCTCTAAATTAGGTTCAATATCTTGCTTATAAACGCTCTTCTGCACCTCATCTGGTAAAAGAATCATAATCAAATCTGCAGCTTTTGCCGCATCTGCTACATTCTTCACCGTTAATCCAGCCGCTTGGGCTTTTGGTGCTGACTTACTGCCCGGATATAATCCAACAATTACGTCCATGCCACTATCTTTAAGATTTAAAGCGTGAGCATGACCTTGGGAGCCATAACCGATAATTGCAACTGTTTTTCCAGCTAATAAGTCTAAATTTGCATCCGTGTCGTAATACATCCGAGCCATAAGAGCGTCTCTACCTCAGCAAGCATCCTGTTTATTGCAGGCTTATAATCTTACCGCAAAATATGACCATAATTCTTGATAGATTCACAATCCATTCCATTATTCTGTGAAGGTGCACAGAATTAATGGGGTAAAAGTCTTATATATCGGTACTAGTTATATGCAAATTCATAAAAAAATGGTATCAGTATGAAAAAAGAGCAAGATAGAGAAGGAATACATATTTAGAGCATCGATTCAGTAATCGGGATTAATTGTAATATTTATGGTTGATGGTTGTTAGTTGACAGTGTAATGTTCAAAGTTTCATCATCCTTCTTCCCCTTGAGACCTGTTATCATCTCTTAACCTCTAAAAAGGGAGGTTAATAGCTGAATGAATCTACAATCAAAAGTTGCCTGATGCAGATAAATGTGCAAATTTCCAACCTAAAGTTAAACCCAAAGCTGCAATTCCACACAAAATCAGCATTGTGCTATCCAAGTTATCAACAAATTTTATGATTTTTTTTCCTGCTTTATTGGCTGTAAAGGTTAAGTTACAATACCAGACAACTTTACCAATCCATTCCCAACCAAAAGTTAGGAGTAATACCATAATTGAGAATGTAATTAATACAGGTATTACCACTCCGTTTTCCTTCGCCACTTTAGTTAATATGGAAATAAAAAGCACCAGATTTATACCATAAAAGCTCCATGTAACAATAGAATTGCTCGGCTCTAAATTACAAATAGCAAAGGCTAATATTATTTGAGAAATTATTAGTGAGATTGCTATAACTTTGGTATTTATAGAAAAAATGTATACTGATGGTGCTAAAGGGAAAATGGCAAAAAAAATAGTTAAAGGTAAATCTGCCGAAGAGATGTAGAGTATCCAACCATTAAAAATAGAAATTACCAAAAACGGGATTGCCCATCCCCAATAATATAAAATAGGATTATTTATGATTGGTTCTACATAGTCATAAAATTTATGATTTTTATGGTTTGTAGTTGTCTGGAGCATTGTTTTTTGGCATCGCTAACTTCTAGATTAGAATATAATTCTCAGTGAATGATTTGCGAGACTTAAATTAATCAAATAAGAGCTACATACTCAGCAATATTGGAAGGGAGTATTTTACTAATATTTGCCAGTATTTACCAGAACGCACAGAAGTACTAAAGTACTATTTTTTTTTCATTATGCAATGTTAGGTACAACAATTACTCTCACAAATCACAATACACATTAAAACATATTTTTGGTTTGAACATAATAAATGTCTTTATGGATTATTGCTCATTTTTAAATACCATGATAGATACTGATATTCTGTATATTTACCAGTATCTAAGCGCAAAAAAGAGGTCATAGTTTTCCAGGGAATATAATTCCCTATCTAATAACTTAAGTAGACTAAATAAGAAATAATACCAATTCTTGCGTT
>CBZS010000324.1 GCA_000613065.1 Richelia intracellularis
CCAGATAGGGTCAAGTTAATGCAAGCCAACTGGATTGGTAAATCTACAGGTGCATACTTAGAATTTCCAATTGTGGGTATGGATGAGAAAATTGGCGTGTATACTACCCGTCCCGATACGGTTTATGGGGTTAGTTATGTAGTATTAGCTCCAGAACATCCTTTTACGGCAGAAGTCACCACAGAGGATAGAAAAAGTGCGGTGGAGGTATTTGTTGAAGAGGTTACCAGTGAAAGCGAATTAGAACGTACAGCTGAGGATAAATCTAAGCGGGGCATTCCCACCGGTGGTAAGGCAATTAACCCCTTTACCGGGGAAGAAATTCCCATTTGGATTGCTGATTATGTTTTGTATGAGTACGGTACTGGTGCAGTGATGGGTGTACCTGCTCATGACACTAGGGATTTTAAATTTGCGAAGGAACAGAATTTACCAATTAAGGTTGTGATTATCCCTGAAGGTGGGGATGCATCAAGAGAATTAACAGCAGCTTATACCGATGCTGGAATAATAGTTAATTCCGGGCAATTTGATGGTACTGCTTCCGTTGATGGCAAACAGGCTATTATCGAATTTGCCGAAAAACAGGGGTTTGGGAAAGCAAGGGTACAATATCGCTTGCGGGATTGGTTGATTTCTCGACAAAGATATTGGGGAGCACCTATACCGATCATTCACTGTCCTGATTGTGGTGCGGTTCCTGTTCCCGATGCCGATTTACCCGTACAATTACCTGAGGATGTAGAGTTTTCTGGCCGCGGTGCTTCACCCCTGGCACAGTTAGAAAGTTGGGTGAATGTCCCTTGTCCTAGTTGTGGTACTCCAGCTAAGCGAGAAACTGATACCATGGATACCTTTATTGATTCCTCCTGGTATTTCCTACGCTATGCAGATGCTCAAAATGAGCAAAAGATATTTGATTCAGCTAAGGTAAATGACTGGTTACCTGTGGATCAGTATGTGGGGGGAATTGAACACGCGATTTTGCACTTATTGTATTCCCGCTTCTTTACTAAAGTATTGCGAGACAGGGGCTTATTTAACTTTGACGAACCTTTCCAAAAGTTGTTAACCCAAGGAATGGTGCAGGGGTTAACTTACATGAACCCCAATAAGTATGGTAAGGATAAGTGGATACCCTCCCAAGATGTCAATCCAAAAGACCCTCGAGATCCCCAAACCGGGGAAGAGTTGACACAACTCTATGCCACCATGTCTAAGTCTAAAGGTAATGGTGTCGCACCAGAAGATGTCATTGCTAAGTATGGTGTAGATACCGCAAGGATGTTCATCCTGTTTAAAGCACCACCAGAAAAAGACTTGGAGTGGGATGAAGCAGATGTAGAAGGGCAATTTCGCTTCTTAAACCGGGTATGGCGATTAGTCACCGATTTTGCTTCCCAACAATCATCATCAAAAACAAACCAATCAAAAATTGAAAAGGATTTGCGTCGGGCAATTCACACAGCTATTAAGGAAGTCAGCGAAGATTTAGAGGGTGACTATCAATTTAATACTGCTATTTCTGAACTGATGAAGTTAAGTAATGCCATCACCGATGCTAAGTGCAAAGATTCACCTGTGTATGCAGAAGGTATTCGCACTTTGGTATTGTTGCTAGCACCATTTGCACCCCACATAACCGAAGAACTGTGGCATTTGCTAGGTAACAGCAACTCCGTTCACTCCTCAGCTTGGGCTAAATACGATTCAGAGGCATTAGTACCTGATGAAATTACCCTAGTAATTCAAATTATGGGAAAAACTCGCGGTTCAATTCAAGTACCTGCTAATTCTGATAAAGCAGCCTTAGAAAGGTATGCACGGGAATCTGATGCTGCCCAGCGTTATATCGAAGGTAAGGAGGTTAAAAAGGTAATTGTTGTACCTGGTAAGTTAGTAAACTTTGTCATCGGATAAGTATACTGTGTGACTATATTTACCACCGCTAGCTATTTCCCAATAACTAGCGGTATGACACCAGTATTTTTTGTTCATGACTCATAAAGAACACGAAAAAGCACTTGAGGCATTTCTAGCACCCAAGTACTCTCCCGTAAAAAATAATACCAATTCACTTGTTTGATGCAACATCTGAAATCCGCAATACTTTAGTGTTTTCCGGTATTACGAAAATAATTCGTGACAAACAGATTGTGAAGTGGTATCACTCCTTGCACAAGATAAGAATATCGTTTTTATAATTGCTAGGGGAATCTGATGAGTGACAGTTTATCAACTGACCCTAGTATAACCGAGTAGAAGGGGGTTTTGATCCGAGCATAACTTACGTAGATTTTGCTCTTGACTACGGCTCAATGATGGTATAACAGGATGCAAGTAGCATCCTGTTTTGATACTTAGTATTGTGAGTCATGGAAGGAAGGTGTTGAAACAAGAATGAACCCTAAGCCAAAAAATTTGAGCTTTTATTTAAATATGGGAGTATCCCAAATATTTGAATCTGTAGTTTGGTCCCTTGCTCCTCCTCCGAACAACTAACATGCTAGATGACTGTACAAGAATTTAAATGTTTAAACATTTAAATTCTTGTACAGTCATCTAGCATGTTAATTAGCAAAGAAGATAATATTTACGACAGGGAGCACCAAAAAACTGTAGAATCCAGCATCGCTGCTCACTGAGGTTGGAAATCTGTTTCAAAGAAGCCAACGTTAATAAATGAATTGGGTGCGACTCTTTTGGTAGTACGCAGTATGATATAAGAATAATAAATGACAAGTCAACCACAGTAGTATTGACAGCCAAAAATGTACTTGATGGAATTGGCTTGTAAAAAGTGAAAAAACAGGAACAGTTCCACACCCTATGCAAGGATCTACATCAAATCAAGGTATGTTTTGGTCACAAGCACGAGAACTATTTGAACAGATAGTTAGTTGGTTAGACTCAGACAGCATTTGTGGGTTAGAACACTCCCAGATAGAGAGTAAGTAACTTGAGAATGGATACGAACTATTGAGACGGTTGTTACAAACAAAGATATTTTGATAAACGCACTCAAGATGAATATAGAGGGAGAGTGTGCAGCCACAGACTCAGGAAACAGAACACACAAGAAAAAATTGTCGCGGAAATTGACCACATTATTTGGCACAGTAATCGCCAATAGAATCGGTTATGGAGGAAGAAAGATAAATACGCTATTTCCTTTGCATGGGGAGTTTAATCTACCAGCACAGCAATATTCTCATGGACTAAGACAGCGAGTAGCAATAGAAGTAGCTCGTTCGGGATTTAGAGAAACAACAGCAATCATAGAAAAAACAACAGCAGCCAAAATAGGTAAGCGACAAGCAGAAGAACTGGCTTACCATAGTGCTTCAGATTTTGATGATTTCTACCACCAGCAACAAGCTCAGTCAAAACAGTTGCAAGACACAGGAGAAATAGTCGTAATTAGCGCGGACGGGAATGGTGTTCTAGTACGAACATCAGACTTACGTGCTAATACTAAAAACAGAGGCTTACCTTCAAGCAAAAAGTTAAACAAACGCTTAACAAAGGGTGAAAAGCACAACGCAAAGCGAATGGCGACAGTAGCTAGTTTTTATACAATTAATTCCTTTGTACGTACACCCCAACAAATCGTTAACCCATCGGATGAAGATAGGAAAATTAAGGGACCTCGACCAATTGGTAAGCGTGTTTGGGCTTCTTTAGCCAAAGAGCCCGAAAAGGTTATTTCAGAAGCCTTTGATGAGGCAATCTTCCGTGACCAAAACAAACACAAACACAAACACAAACGTTTCTGTGCCTTAGTTGATGGCAATAAGAAACAATTATCCTTGCTAAATAAATTTGCATGCAAAAAAAACACAATCTCAACTTAACAATTGTCCTAGATCTTATCCATGTGATTGAGTATTTGTGGAAACCTGCATTTGTCTTTTATTCTCACACTTCAACACAGGCAGAAACTTGGGTGAGCAAACGTTTACAGCTTATCCTTGAAGGTAAATCAAGTTCAGTTGCCCCAGGTATGCGCCGGAGTGCGACTTTACCCAAACTCACCCCCCAAGAACGTAAACCCGTGGATAGCTGTGCTAGATATTTACTTAACAAACAATGCCAAATACCTCAAATATGACGATTACTTAAAATATGACGATTACTTAAAAGCTGGATTCCCCATCGCCACGGGGGTGATTCAGGGTGTTTGTCGCCACCTGATTAAAGACAGGAAGGATGGATATCACTCGGGCTAGATGGACCATTAGGGGTGCTGAGGCTGTTTTACCCCTGGGTTCTTTATACATCAGTGGCGATTGGGATGAGTATTGGCAGTTTCATCTACAACAAGAACATAAACCCAATCACCTGGCTTTGTACTCTAGTGGTATTCCTTTGATCAAGCAAGTTCTCAAAGCAAA
>CBZS010000325.1 GCA_000613065.1 Richelia intracellularis
AAAAAGTTCCAATAGGTTTCTATCTGTGCCATTTGTAATACAAATCTTCCCCTTGCACAACCAATATCTAAATGTAGGGGTTGGCTAGGATTACTATAGATTTGTTCCCATTCCAGAGGGCTAGCAGGTGTTTGATACTTTTGTGCTAAAGGGTTAACGTGCTGACGGACTCGAACTCGCAATACTGCCAAACTTAATACTCCTTACACTCCTTTAATAATTTTAGTTGTCTAAGTTCTTTGTAACAATCAATTAACTATGGAGGATAGGTAAACC
>CBZS010000326.1 GCA_000613065.1 Richelia intracellularis
GGGTACTCTAAATTTACGAGGTCGAGTAATTTGGGTGGCTGATTTAGGCCAATTCCTTGGTGAAATGACCTCATTAAATACCGATCAAGCCGAAATACCAGTAATTGCTGTAGAAGAGCAAGACACGATGGTTGGTTTAGCTGTAGATAATATTGGAGGTATGGACTGGCTTGACATACAACATCTAGTAGCAGCTAATAATGTGCCAGATACTATGGCTCCCTTCTTGCGTGGTGAATGGTTATTAGATGCTTCAAAGAGTCAGTATTTACGGTTACTCGATCCGATGGCTATTTTGCGTAGTGCTAGGTGGGCAGGATAAAATAAAGGGATAGTAAATGGCATTAAGTGTAAATAATTATCAAGAAATTTATCAGCAGGCATATAAAGCCTATGTGCAGGCAAATTATGAAGAAGCTGTTGCTCTCATAGATCAAGTAGTAGATATTGCTTCAGAAGATGTCAATATTCACCTGCTAAGGGGTCATATTTATTACGTTCTACAGCAGTTTGATATTGCTAAATCAGAGTACGAAAGTGTCATACAGTTGAGTTATGAGCAAGAAATCATAGAACTGGCTCAAAACGGTTTAGATAATGTTAATCAATATCAACAGCAGCAAGGAGCAAATCCACAACCATACGTAGATGGGAAAGAGTCTATGGACTTTTCGCCCATGGATGATTCGCCGATATTCGTTGAGAACTTGGAAGAGTTGGCTAATAATGCTGAGAATACGGGTAACACATTTACCTTTAGTAATCCTAACCATGTTCAAATATCTGTAGATGATTCTGAGGATTCATCTTCTAATCCATTTCACTTCAAAATGGATGATAGTCTCTTGGCAGGCCCATCTGATATCTCAGAAGTTGTAGTAGATAATAATCCTTTTCAAGTCAGTGAGGAATTAGCACAAGCTAGTGAAAATTTACCAGACTTATTTATTTCGGACAGTCAAGAGTTAAATTCAGAAAATGAAAGCTTATCTTTACAGCAAGAGCAGGAAGAAGATTCTGTAGAAGATAACGGTGCAGAAACTAATCCTGTGGGTGAGACTCTATTAATGGGGGTGTTAAATGTTAATCAACCTCAAGAGAATAGTGTGGAAAAGTCTGATGACAGGAATGTTTTTCAGGCATATGAAAATAACGAGAATAAAGCTGGCTTATCTCATATCCAGGGAATTAGCCAAAGCAGTAGCACGGATAGTGTGAATGATAGTTTTGACTTTGAGGCATTTGAGTCTGCATTCGGCTCCGAGGACTTGAATGATGATATTGAATACACAGGTCGCGCTATCAATTCTGGCTTATATCAAGGTGGAAATATTGAGTTTATAGACGATTTTGATGAGTTTGATGATTTGGGAGAAATTCCTGGATTCAATGTTCCGGAAAATGATTATAAATCATCTGCTTCCTCGGGTTCTCTGGAAAATTCAACCAATACTTATAGCGGGAGCCAAAAAAATGCTGTTCGTAGTCAAGAACATAATCGTGATGACGAGTTGTTCAGTATCACTGGCTCTCAAGAAGAGGTACCAGTATTTACAGAACATGGCTTCAAGAAGATTGAACCAGAGACAAATGTTGAACAAGGTTTATTGGGATTTTTAGAGAACGCATCTTTACAGGTTAAACCTTGGTTGGTTGGTGGGGGTGTGGCTGCTGTCTCAGCTATCTGTGTAGCATCTGTAAGCCTTGCGGCAACCTCTTTTGCTCCTCCCAATCAAAGGGAATCAATCAGAAACACTGGTTTGGCAATGGCTTTAGCTGCAGGGGCTGCCGGTGCAGTGAGTGCTGGAATTGTTGGTAGTCTCAGTTTGAAGCAGATTCGACGTACTACTAAAGATTTACAATCACAGTTTGATGCTGTACGTCAAGGAAATTTAAATGTCACAGCAACGGTTTATTCCAAAGATGAGTTTGGGCAACTAGCTACTGGCTTTAATGAAATGGCTCGTGTAATTTTTACTACTACCAATGAAGCTACCCGTAAAGCTCAAGAGCAGGAAGAGGCTAAGGAAAATTTACAACGTCAGGTAATTCGGCTGTTGGACGACGTAGAAGGCGCAGCTAGGGGTGATTTAACTGTACAAGCAGAGGTGACAGCGGACGTATTGGGAGCGGTTGCCGATGCCTTTAACTTAACGATTCAAAATTTGCGGGATATTGTCCAACAGGTAAAGGTTGCTGCCAGAGAGGTAACTAAAGGTTCGACTAATTCTGAAACTTTTGCTAGGGCTTTATCTAGTGATGCTTTACGTCAAGCAGAGGAATTGGCAGCTACCCTTAATTCGGTACAGGTAATGACCGATTCTATCCAACGTGTAGCGGAGGCTGCAAGGGAAGCAGAAGCGGTTACCCATGATGCCAGTGAAATTGCTCAAAAAGGTGGAGAAGCGGTAGAAAACACCGTGGCTGGTATTTTAGAAATTCGGGAAACAGTAGCGGAAACAACTAGGAAGGTGAAACGATTAGCAGAATCTTCCCAGGAAATTTCTAAGATTGTGGCTCTGATTTCTCAAATTGCTTCCCGGACTAACCTATTGGCATTAAACGCCAGTATTGAGGCAGCTAGAGCAGGGGAAGCTGGTAGAGGATTTGCCATTGTTGCAGATGAAGTACGTCAGCTAGCAGATAAATCAGCCAAATCTCTGAAAGAAATTGAACAAATCGTCATGCAAATCCAGAGTGAAACTGGATCTGTAATGACTGCGATGGAAGAAGGGACGCAGCAGGTAATTAAAGGCACTAAACTTGCTGAAGAAGCAAAGCGATCACTTGATAATATTATTCATGTAGCTGATCGGATTGATAAATTAGTCCGCTTAATTTCTGCTGACACTGTGAATCAGACAGAAACCTCTCGTGCTGTAGCCCAAGTAATGCAATCTGTGGAATTAACTGCACAGGAAACATCCCAGGAAGCGCAAAGAGTATCCGGTGCTTTACAAAATCTAGTAGGAGTATCCCGCGATTTAATTTCTTCTGTGGAGCGTTTCCGGGTAGAAACGTCTGAATCCCGATAAAGACTTTATGGGTTTTTAGCTTGTGCGAGTTTATTAAATGACTGTGTGAGGTTTTCTATGAGTTGGGTGCGAAAACTCTTCTCTTGTAACACCCTTTTAAGATAGGCATGAAGTACTTATGTTACAAGCATTATTTTTAATTCATGTTGGGTGTAAATTACTAATGTTTAAATCTGAACTTTATAAATTGTTATTGGAACTATGCTGCCAGAACAACAACAGCGAATTCTAGGTTACTTTATTGAAGAAGCTAGAGAGCACCTGACTACTATCGAGCAAGGCCTTTTGAATCTCGAGAGTACCTTGAAGGATTCACAAACCCTAAATGAAGTATTTCGAGCGGCTCATTCTGTTAAAGGAGGAGCCGCAATGTTAGGTTTGAGTAGTATTCAACGTACTGCTCACCGCCTTGAGGATTGTTTTAAAATCCTTAAGGAAAACCCAGTCCAAATAGATCAGAAGCTAGAAACTTTATTTCTGAATGTATCTGATATTTTAAAAGCTTTATTAGAAAACTTACAAGGACCATTTGCTTTGACAGAGGAAGTGGCGAATGACCTCATGTCAGAAGCTGAGCCCTATTTTAATTCTCTCCATGAACATCTCGAGAGTTTAGTAAAACAGGCTGCTGGCAGTGATCTTGTTGATACTTCTGCCGATAAGAATACCTCTAGACCACCTGTTTCAGACAGTTATGGAAAACAACAGTTGCAAACTCAGGTTTTGAAAACATTGAGAGAAATGTTGCAACTGTTTAAACAGGAAGAAACACCAGAAAGTAGGCAAGAGTTGGAAGATTGTTGCCAAGATCTAGCAGAATTAGGAGAGGAGCTAGATTTAGTTAATTGGTCTGCTTTATGTCTGACAGCTAAGGCTGCGATAGCTAACTCAAAAAATAGCTACCTGACACTAGCTAAAGTAGCCATTACAAGCATTAAACAAGCCCTAGAATTAGTAGCAGCAGATAAAGAAACAGAAATTGTTGCTAGTGAGCAATTAGATGCTCTTATTGATGTTCCAGACATTGAATTTTCCGAATTAACTCCGGTTTCGGAGGAAGAAGAAAAAAATCTGTTACTGATGGCTCAATCAACAGCTATTAATACAAATAGCCACAGTGAGGAGATCTCTAGTGATGTTCCAGGTTTAGAACTAGAAAATGTAGAGCCAGAAAATAATATTCAAAATTTACATGAACTTTTTGAAGAAGAAGATAAATTAGACAGTACAGAAGATTTATTCTCACTTCCTCAAGATAATGAAGCCAATGGGCCACACGTTGGCAATATGGAATTAACGACTCTTGCTGATATCTTTACTGATGAAAACTCTGATTTAGATGAAAGCTGGGAAAAAGAGGAAGGATTAAACTTAAATCTCGATACAGACCAATTAGCAATCAATTTCAACGATGACAATGCTAGTAATCAGGAAAATTATCTAGCAGATTTATTCTCATTTGACGAGCCTAACAACATAGATTTAGCCGATAAACCTCCAGACAATTTAACATTAGTACAGCTATTTGGTGATCAGATATTAGAATATGATCAGGAGACAGAAAGAAGAAATGATGATAGTAGTAGTAACAATTTAGATATAAAGAATACAGCTCTGAATAATATTTCTGATATTAATCATGAATCAGAAATATTATTTCACGAGGATAATGATGAAATAAATAGAAATAATAATTATTTAGAAGAAAATGGGGATACATCAATAGTAGCCTCATGGGAGAATATTACAGATACAGAAGATAGTAATTTTTGCAGTTTATTTCCAAACAAAAATACAAGTAGTCAGCAACCATTACAAGTAACAGATCAGAAAAAGTTAGACAATTCTGACAATAGCTCTACTATAGATGATTTATTATTACCTACTACAAACACAGAAGAAACTATTGGAAAGGAGTATATTGCTCAGTATTTAGAAGAACGTTTGTTTTTTGAAGCAGATTCAAATGATATATTTACTGATAATAAATTTGTCGATATTGTAGAGAATAAGTTAGATGTTAGCAATGATTTTTCAGAGCTCGATTCAATTTTCTTAAAAGATATTATTTCCGAAGAGAAGAGTTTATTTCATGAAATAAAAACGTCGGGTAAAACTATATTGAAATATTTTAAGATAGGAGAGAATCAAGAAGATATTAATATTTTTTATAAAATCGATGATTTAGATTTAAAAAGTTCAGAAATAATTGCAGAATGTAAAGAAGTGGAACCATTATACTTTAGTTCTGCTCTTGATAATTTCGATATCTGTAAGGAGGAATTTAGAGCACAATCTAAACATGGAGAACCTGGCAATCAAAATAACTTATCGGTTGATAGAGAGATAGATGATGTTATAGATTTAGCATTAATACAAGACGATTATGCCGATTTAACAACTGATTCTAGTGATACAGATGAATCTGCAATTGATACTACTTCACAAGATGATTTTGCCGATTTAGAAGCTTTGTTAGATGTTGATATTCCTCAAGAAATTAATCAAACAGGGATCACAATAGAAAAACCAGTTGAATCCCAAAGGGATAAAGCATCTATTGACGAGACTTTTACGGATGGCTTTAAAGATTTAGAAGAGATGCTGAAAGCATCTACACCCTTACAAAGCACAGAATCCTCAAAACGCAATTCTAGCTCTCGCACCTTCTCCAGATTTGAGCAGCTGATGAAAGTACCAGTGAAACATCTAGATGATATGAGTAATTTGGTGGGTGAATTAGTTGTTAATCGCAACTCTTTAGAGCAAGATCAAGAACGCTTGCGCCAATCCCTGGATAATTTACTAAATCAGGTACAACAATTAAGCGATGTGGGAGCAAGAATGCAGGAGCTATATGAACATTCCCTGCTAGAAGCTTCCTTGCTAGCCAGTCGCAATAATAATACTTCCAACTGTGAGCAAGAAACAGATAGAGGCTTCACAGAACTGGAAATTGATCGCTTTACCCCTTTCCATAGTTTATCCCAAGAGATGATTGAATTGATTGTCCGGGTGAGAGAATCATCCAGTGACATTGATTTTGTTGTGGAAGAAGCCGAACAGGTAGTAAGGCAATTCCGCCAAGTCACGACTCAATTACAAGAAGGATTGACGCGAGCGCGCATGGAACCATTTTCCATAGCCACAGATATGTTACCGCGAGGAGTACGGGATAATGCAATTAAATCTGGTAAACAAGTCAAGCTAGATATCCAAGGTCGAGATACTTTAATTGATAAAATGATTTTGGAGCATTTAGGTAATCCCCTCAATCATTTACTGAATAATGCGATCGCCCATGGAATTGAAACTCCAGAAGAACGTATTGCTGCGGGTAAACCAGAAACAGGAACAATCGGCGTTTCTGCTTTTCACCAGGGTAATCAAACTATCATTTCTGTGAGCGACGATGGTGCGGGCATTAACCCAGAAAAGGTGAAAGCAAAAGCCTTGAAAATGGACTTAATTACACCAGAAGAATCCCAATATTTATTACCTTCGGATACCTATGAATTACTCTTCCATCCTGGCTTTAGTACTAAAGACAAAGCTGATATGTTGGGTGGTAGAGGAGTAGGTATGGATGTTGTACGTACCACAATTGGCGAGATTCGGGGTTTAATTAACGTTGATTCGACCGTTGGGAAGGGTACAAACTTTACCATTCGTTTACCCCTAACTCTGAGTATCTGTAAAGCTTTATTCTGTGTATCCGACAAAGCTCGCATTGCTTTTCCTATGGATGCCGTTGAAGATACCCTAGATATCCATACAAATCATGTTGAACGCAACGCAGATGGGCAAGAATTTATTACATGGCATGATACAAAATTACCATTTAAGGCTTTAAAAGAGTTACTCACATTTAATCGTCAACTAAGTCGTGGTAATGTTTATGCCGGTAACCGTGATGATGAGATGATATCTGCAATTATCGTGCGTTCGGCTAATAATTTCTTAGCCTTGGAAGTAGATCAAGTTCTAAATGAACAAGAAATTGCTATTAAACAATTTGAAGGACCCGCACCTAAGCCTCCTGGTGTATCTGGTGCAACTATCCTTGCTGATGGACGAATTATGCCCATCGCTGATGTATTAGAAATTATAGATATATTCCAGGGGCGCACATCAAAACAAAGCGGTGTTAGCTCTTTCTGGGAACAAACTTCTGCCCCTCTAGAATTAGAAACACGAGAAGTCAAGAGCGATCCTACAGTACTCATCATAGATGATTCAATTACAGTTAGGGAGTTATTATCTTTAAGCTTTAACAAGGCAGGATACCGTGTAGAACAAGCACGGGATGGTCAAGAAGCTTGGGATAAGCTGCGTTCTGGTTTACCTTGCGATTTAGTCTTCTGTGACATTGAAATGCCCAGATGTGATGGATTAGAGTTACTATCCCGTATCCAAAAAGACCCCTATTTACAAAAACTACCCATTGCGATGTTGACTTCTAGAGGTGCGGATAAACACCGGCAAATGGCAATTAAATTAGGTGCTAGTGGCTATTTTACTAAACCTTATCTAGAAGAAGCTTTGTTAGAGGCTGCGGGTAGAATGCTACAGGGTGAAAAGTTGGTAGGGAAATAATTCCGGATTATATTTTCTCTAATTAGAGTCTACTGTTTATTTAGCACAGCATTATCTGCACAATTCCTTGGGTCGGGGTCGGAAACTGGAAAACAGACCTACCCCTATTATTTTCAATTGTTTCAATGCTAATTATCAAGTTCAATGTAAAACTTGTAACTCGAATGGGTTGGGGAGCTACTCCCGGATTTTTCACCAAGATTGAAAAAAGAGGGGGTCTAAAACTGCCAAAATCTATGTATATTGCTAAAAAATCTCAGCAGTTTAAAGGATGACCCCAAATAAAAATCATTCTATACCGGAACAGTTTGTCTTTGGACAGGTAAAGTCATGTCCAGTTCTAGTCAATTTAGAAGGAGAGCCTGTAACATCGGATGCAGGCTTAACATTAATTGCGGAACTAGACAGAAAAAGAGAAATAACATCACGATTTGCAATATGTTTCAAAGATTACCGAGACCCCAATAAAGTTTTATATCCAGTTCATAACTTAATTGCACAAAGGATATATATATGGCTTAATCATGGGGGATGAAGACATAATAAATGACCATGAAATTCTACCTCACGATCCAATATTCGCAATTGCGGTAGGAAAGGTTATTAGCGTTGCATAAGTGCGAGATGATTTCACGAAATTTTCAACGATTTATCAATGCTTTCAAACGCTAATTCATCCCGCACTTATGCAACGCCCCAAAAAAACTACAAAAAAACTAACTACCATTAAACCTACGGTTTGGATAATTCTGCGACGCGTCCAATTATTTGAAGTAGATGCTGTAGAGGTAGATGTTGGAGTTGGCTGCTATGGCTGTAAAGGTTCTTGTGGAGTTATTGTGGGTGTTGGTAATTGATACACGGTGGGTATCAAGGCTTGTAATGCTGAGCCTGCATCTTGGCAATATTAGTTAAAATTGTAACAGATTATACTAGTAAAGATACTAGCTAATTTCTGAGTGACATTAGCTTTGTCTTGCCATATTACTTCACCCATATTCTCATTTTGGAGTAATGTGTGGGGAAATACACCAGTTAAGGCTTGAATTGCCAACATTCCCACAGCATAAACATCACTACATAACCTTGGCTTTCCTAAAGCTTGTTCACTAGGGATATAACCGACAGTACCAATACTAATAGTGGAAGTGGCTTGTCCTTGGGTGAATGTCATCCCCTGGATTTCTTTAACTGCGCCAAAGTCTATCAAGATAATTTTCCCGGTGCGATCGCGCATGATATTCTGTGGTTTAATATCCCGGTGGATGACATTTTGTTGGTGAACAAAGGCTAAAACTTGCAATACAT
>CBZS010000327.1 GCA_000613065.1 Richelia intracellularis
GGCATATTACTCATATCTTATTTATTTAGTACCATATGGATACCCCGCTATTTGCTATTCATTGCACCTTACTTATTTATTCTGATCGCAGTTGGTATAGTTAAAGTCTGGCATCGGTGGCGGTCACTGGCAATATTTATGATTGTTACCTATATAGTTACAGTTAGTAGCGGCTTATTCAATTACTATATGAATTTGGAACGCCCTAATTTTAAGGAAGCAGCACAGATAATTAGTATGAATGAAAAACCAGGTGATGTTGTTATCGCTCATGTACCTGAAAAATTTCATAAGTACTCTCTAGCTCGTTACTATCAAGGCACAAAAAAAATATATAATATTGATCGTCCTAAACTACCCCAAACAATAGATAGAGCTTTCATTAATCAGAAACTCGATAGTTTACCACCTATTACAGGTAGTCTCTGGTTGAGTTGTTGGAAATTTTGTGATAAGCAAGAAGAAATTAACTTAATGTTTGAAACTCTTATGGGTAAAGATTTTAATATTGAAAAACAAAATATATTTGGTGATCCTCAATCTCCAAACATCAAAGTATTTAAAGTAACACAAACTGCTGTCAAGCCGTAGAAAAGTTATAGACGTTAATTTGATTATAATTACTGGCTTTGCTCAATCAGGAGATGATTTTACTCAATTTTCAATGGTTTATCAATAGTTTCAAACGCTAATTCATCCTGCAGTTATCCAACCGCTAATTACTCTTAAAAGTTATAAGTTTTTTTATGACTATACAAAATTATTTATTTCCTCAGCAACACCAAGAACCGACTCTCTCAGAACCTGTTAAACCACAAATATCGGTAGTTGTACCTATCTACAATGAAGTAGAAAGTCTACCTAAATTAATAGAGTCAATAACTGAGAGTTTAAATAGTACTGGATTAAGCTACGAGATGATTTATGTTGATGATGGTTCTCAAGATGGTTCTGTAGAACTATTAAAACATTTAGTAACAATTTACCCACAGATACAGGCAATTATTTTACGTCGCAATTATGGTCAAACTGCTGCAATGGCGGCTGGATTTAAATATTCACAAGGTAAAAATATCATTACTTTAGATGGCGATTTACAAAATGACCCCACCGATATTCCTATGCTAATAGACAAGCTAAATGAAGGCTATGACTTAGTCAGTGGATGGCGTAAAAATCGTCAGGATGCAGCTTTGACTCGTTTATTGCCTTCCAAAATCGCTAACTGGTTGATTGGTAAAATTACTGGTGTTAAGTTGCACGACTATGGCTGTTCTTTAAAAGCTTATCGTTCAGAATTAGTCGCTGATATGAATCTATATG
This sequence comes from Richelia intracellularis, assembly GCA_000613065.1. GTDB lineage: Bacteria > Cyanobacteriota > Cyanobacteriia > Cyanobacteriales > Nostocaceae > Richelia > Richelia intracellularis_B. Next base: position 1,324 of record CBZS010000327.1, read on the forward strand.
GGGAATTACATAGATTCTTGCCAGCTTTAGCCTTTATTGAAGGTGCAAGAATTACTGAATTACCAGTAAATCACCATAAGCGTCAGTATGGACATAGTAAGTATGGACTTGGTCGTACTATCAGAGTAGTCCTGGATTTAGTTACTGTATTTTTCATTAAGAAGTTTCTGACACGACCTATGCATGTGTTTGGAACATTGGGAATTATATCTCTATTTGTGGGTACTGGTTTAGGATTGTATTTAACTTTTCTTAAGTTTGCTCTCAATCAAGCTATTGGTGAGCGACCATTACTTACTTTGACTGTATTATTGATCTTAACAGGTGTGCAATTGTTTAGCTTTGGTTTATTAGGCGAATTGCTCATGCGTACTTACCACGAATCACAAGGAAAGCCCATTTACAGAGTTAGAGAAGTCTTAGGAGACAATACTGAATTTTAGCAGATATACCCAAAAACTGCGTTGCTGAATCAGGGGATGAATTAGCGTTTTAAACCATTGAGAAATCTTTGATAATTTAGTGAAATCATCCCCTGATTCAGCAACGCAGTTTTTGGGAGTACAAGTACAAACAATAAATTTATTTCACTAAATATCTTCAGTTTTTTACATAAAATTAGTAAATATTGATATGGGATAGTCTCCAGTAATACCTTTGAGGGAATATTATAACCAGCCTATAAAATTTATTAGAATACTACTGTATTCTTTTGGCTGCCAGCATAATTGTATACTTTAAAACAAGCTTGATTGAAATTATGATAAATATTTTGCAATTATAGGAAAATCAATAGCTACATTTTAGTATTAATTGCTAAGTTATTGTTATTAATACTAAAATTTTGGGAAGCATAGAATAAGTAAGAATATTATTTTTTATTTCTATATTTAGACCAAGTTATTGAAACAAGATGCAAAATTTACAAGAAGTCGGATTAGTTGCGATCGGACGTAATGAAGGTCAACGTTTAGAGCAATGCCTGGTTTCTGCTATTGGGAAAGTTGCTCGAATTGTTTACGTTGATTCTGGCTCTACAGACGGTAGCATAGAAATGGCGCGAACATTGGGAGTAGATATAGTTGATCTCGATATGTCTAGACCCTTTTCAGCCGCTCGTGCTAGAAATGAAGGCTTTAATTATCTTCTTGCTGCTGATAAACAAATTAGATTTGTCCAATTTGTAGATGGTGACTGTGAAATTGTCGAGGGATGGATAGATCAAGCCCAAGAGTTTCTAGATGCTCGGCCTCAGATGGCTATTGTTTGCGGTCGTCGACGAGAACGCTTTCCAGAAAAATCCGTCTATAACAGACTATGTGATATTGAATGGAATACACCAATTGGCGAAACCAAAATGTGTGGTGGTGATTTCATGGTGCGTGCGGAAGCTTTTATACAAGTTAAAGGTTTTCAGCCCAATCTAATTGCTGGTGAAGAACCTGAGCTATGTGTTAGGCTGCGGCACAAAAAGTGGAAAATTTTCCGCATTGTTGATGAAATGACTTTACATGATGCACATATTACCAATTTTAGCCAGTGGTGGAAACGTTCTTTGAGAGCAGGTCATGGCTATGCGCAGGGTTCTTGGTTACATGGTCATAGTGCAGAACGTCACTGGGTGAAAGAAAGTAGAAGTATTTGGTTATGGGGGTTACTTTTACCTGTGATAGTGATGCTAGCAGCCTATTCGACTCATGCTTTAAGCCTACTGTTATTAACTATTTATCCTATAATTGCGTATCGTAGTTACTCTCATTCTATTCAACAAGGTTGTGAGCGAGATGAAGCTTTTATTTATGCCTGTTTTTCCGTTCTAGCGAAATTTCCTGGAGCTCAAGGTCAAATACAATTTTACATTAATAAGATATCAGGCACAGATTGCCAATTAATTGAATATAAGATTTAAATTTTAACACTTCATTCTATTTATTATGAATTCAAATAATATACATCCTCAAGTAGAATCAGATGAAAAATCAGATTTAGAAAATCAGAAATATGTAGAAGTAAAAAATAATCCTTGGATTCAACCTAGAAATAGACAAATAGATGAAAAGACTGTAGAAATACTAGAAAACGAGAACCCTGAAGCTCAAAAAGGTTTAGACTTACGTTGGTTGGTGAGAACTGCTCAACGTAAAGCATTACTCATCATAGGTATTACTAGCTTAACAACAGCCGCATGGTATGTAAATTCTAGAGCTAACCCTGTTTATCAAGGTAGTTTTCAACTTCTAGTGGAGCCAGTTACATCAGCAGAAAAATTGTCTGAACCCAGTACATTAACTCGTACAGCAGGAGTACCAAATGAGCGTTTGTTTGAACTGGACTACCCAACAATTATGCAAATTTTAACCAGCCCAGGGATGTTATCTAACATTGTCAAAGAAATTAAATTAAAGGAATCAGCTCTTAACATCAGTGCTGCTGATATAAAACAAAACTTAGTGCTTCAACGCCTTGGAGGAGAAAGACGCTTTGAGCAAACTAAAATTATTAACATTACTTACCAAGGTATAGACCCTAAAATTGTTAACTTAGTTTTGGAAGTAACGGCTCAAAGATATTTGCGCTATTCTCTTGAAGAGCGGAAAAGTCGTATTGGTCAGGGTGTAGAATTTATTGAAAAACAATTACCAGATCTGTATAAAAGAGTAGCAAATTTACAAAAAGATTTACAAAATATTCAAGAGAAGAATCAGACTATTAATACCGCTGGAAAAGGAGAATCATTATTTGCCAAAGTTAGGGAAATTGAATTTCAGCAATTAAATACTCAACGAGAATTGCAGGAATTTAGAAACCTCAAGGGTAATTTAGAACAGCAGTTAAATTTGAACCCAGATGAAGCGATAGTTGCATCAACATTAACTCAAGACCCAAATTATCAAAAGTTGTTAGCAAAACTTAAGGAAGTAGAAAGTCAAATTGCTATACAGACTGCTCGCTTTCAAGCTAATAGTCCAAGTGTTCAATCTCTGCAGGCTCAACGTCAAAACTTACTCACATTATTGAATCAAGAAACTGAAGATATTCTTGGAAAAAATCTTACAGAAGCTAAGACTCAGAATGCATCTGTACTGATTGTACAGAACTCTATCCGTATGGGGATGATTCAACAATTAACGGATACTGCAAACCAAATTCAATTATTAAAAGTTCGAGCACAAGAGTTAGCTAAAGATAAAAGTTACTTTGAGCAACAAGCCAAAGTTTTCCCTAGTGTAGTGCGTAAATATAACGAAATTCAACGAGAATTAGAGATTGCTCAGAGATCCCTTAACCAATTATTAACCCAGCGAGAGACTCTAAAAATAGAGGCGGCACAAAGCCAAGTTCCTTGGGAAATAATTTCTCAGCCTCAAATACCTATTAATGCTTTTGGTAATCCTATGCCAATTGCTGCTGAATCCCATAAACAATTACTAATGGGATTAGTGGGTGGCTTATTTTTTAGTGTAGTAGCATCTGTATTAATAGAAAAATCACGTGATATTTTCTATACTATTGAAGATTTAGAAGATGTAGTCAAATATCCTATTTTGGGTAAAATTACCGTCGAGACAAAATCTCCAAAAGTCATTAAATCCAAAGTTAAATCTGTTAATCTGATTCAATCAATTGAAAATTCAACTGTACAACAAGGGGAATATAGTCGAAAGATTGTCCCTATAATCGATGCTTATAATTCTCTTTATAGTAATCTGCGCTTTTGCTTTTCAGATTCGCCCATCAGGACACTGGTCGTTTGTACAGCTGAGGCAGGAGATGATAGTACAAAAATTGCTTTCCAATTAGCCCAAACAGCAGTTGCATCAGGTGAAAGAGTTTTATTAGTTGATACCAATTTTCGCAATCCGCAAGTACATCTTCATTTCGATTTATCTAATTCACAGGGTCTGAGTGATTTATTATCTTCTCAATCAGACCATCCAGATCTTATTCAACGTCCATTATCTGGTAAAAATCTTTTTGTGTTGACTTCTGGTAAATATATTTCTAATTCTGCTAGATTACTAACTTCTGCTCGTATGAAAGAATTGAAGGCACAATTTGTAAAGTCTTTTGATTTAGTTATTTACAATACTCCTGATATTCTCAGTTCTATGGAAGCGACTTTTATATCTACAACTGTAGATGCAACTTTGATGATTGCGACAATAAGAAAAACGAAGAAGTCTTTATTTACAGAAGCTATAGAGGATTTAAAACAGAGTAATGTACCTAATTTCGGTATAGTAGCAAATCAAGTCAATTAAATTTTTTAGCCACTTTTTTTTATATACGAGAATATTAACAATGAATATACAGGATTTTCAGCAAATATCAACTAAAATATAAGTTGTCAAAGTACTAAAAAATACAAATGAATAATCAAGGATAATGAATAATCGAATAATTCTAAGGAAAACTGTTTTCCTAAACATTTTTACTTAGAATTAGGGCTTGTAAATCAATATATCTACAAGAAAAACATGCAAAGAAAACAGAGTGGTGTGACAGTTTGGTTCACAGGTTTGAGTGGTGCAGGTAAAACTACCATATGTAAAGCAGTAGAAAAAGAGCTTGGTAATCAAGGATGTCAAATCGAGGTTCTTGATGGAGATGTAGTTAGAGAGAACCTCACAAAAGGATTAAGTTTTAGTAAAGCAGATAGAGATGAAAACGTCCGAAGAATTGCTTTCGTGGCAGATTTATTAACTCGAAATGGAGTGATTGTATTAGTTTCAGCAATATCACCATATTCTGAGATTAGAGATGAGGTGAGGCATAAAATAGGAGATTTTATTGAAGTATATGTTAACGCTCCTCTGAATGTGTGTGAGTCAAGAGATGTGAAAGGCTTATATAAAAAAGCTCGAAGTGGAGAGATAAAGAACTTTACTGGTATTGATGACCCCTACGAACCACCGACAAATCCAGAAGTTGAATGTAGAACAGATGGAGAAGATTTACAAGAAAGCGTCAACAAGGTTATGAATGCTCTTAATAAATACATAGTTTTACCTCAACTTTTATCAGTCAATAATAATCACAGTAATATTGGGCGTTGGATAAGTGCGGGATGAATTAGGGTTTGAAACCATTGATAAATCCTTGAAAATTTAGTGAAATCATCCCCTGATTCAGCAATGTCTTTTCTGCTTGCTGGTTTGAGCCCTTTAGGAATTGCAATGAATAATTCTGGTGCGACTCAACTACTGGCAGATAATATTGTGAAACTTGGGGGTAACTTTTCTGGGTATTGCTTACTAACTTTTTCTTTGTGATTACTGCTTTGATGACTGAAATCTTGTCCAACAATGCTGCTGTAATTTTACTTTTACCTATTGCAGCAAAAGTAGCAGAAAATCTTAATTTTAACCCCTT
>CBZS010000328.1 GCA_000613065.1 Richelia intracellularis
ATACTTTACGAAGACCATAGCCCATTCGACTCAATACTTGTGCCATTGTACTGGCGCAAGGCAATTGTTCCTGGGTAAATCCCTGTTCTTTCAGTTTTTCTAGTGCGGATGTTGCAGTTAACCGGGTATAAGCTAAGGAAGTTTTAAATGTTGGGTCTTGTTGAGAATCAGATTCTGCAATTTGTCCCAGGGATAATGCTACAAGAGAAGAGGTTGTTTCTCCTGGCAACGCTTTGCTGTGCTAAAGGCTGATTGTAATCCCACACAGATTATCCCTGTTCTTTTTTCCGCTAACCCTAAGTCTATATTTTCTCTACCCCAACCGAATATTGTTTCTGCTAACCTTGCTCTACCTTGGCAATATTTTAACGTCATCTGAGCTTGAAAGCCCCGAGGTTCTAATCCATTCATTTTCCATGCTGCCAACCGCAAGTCTTCTATTTGTGATCTTGTCAATGATTTGGGTTCCTCTGGTGGGTCTAGCATACTCCAAAATACTTCCCCATGTTTTTTTACTGATCAACATTACATCTTACTTTCATTGGTAAATTCTTTTAAATCACCTTAAATGCGTTGTCATGGTTGTGCAGATACCACATCTTTGGAATGAAACAACCCGTGAAGTTCAGTTTTATCTAACTAGTTTAAATTCTGATCCTCGTAACTTAGGACAAGTGATTCGTCTTCATTGGGGTGTGGAAAATGGGTTGCATTGGACTTTAGATGTCACTTTTTCTGAAGATGCTTGTCGTCTCCGTACTGGTCATGCTCCAAAAAACTTAGCACTTCTGCGGCGAATAGCTCTTAATGCTTTAAACCTAGAGCAATCTTTGAAACGTAGTAATCGCCAAAATCTAATCGAGCCGCTATGGATAATAATTATATGTTGACTGTTCTTACTGCTTGTTTATCCCAAGATAATGATACCTTTCAACCCGCTTGTCAATAAAATTTGAGATGCGCTTACCCTGGGTACACAGCAGATGCCTTTATACCCTCCAGCACAGAGAAAATCTGGACTGGATCTTGGATATATTAATGAGCTATTTATGGAAAACTGAACGCTGCATTCACGATGAGAGGTTTTTGAATTATTTATTTTCTTAGAGGAATCTAACTTGTAAATATCAAGCAATGAACATAACCTGATAAAAATGTATTTTACACAATAAACAAATACATTTTTATTACTTGTATATTTACGGGTATTAATAGGAGTCTTGTTTTACAAGGATATTAAAACTAAGACACCATGACCTTACTCAATTCATCAGGGGTGAGGTGAGGGTAGACAACTTGACCATCAATCAACCAAACTATGCGCTGGGTATGTCGAGCAACTTCCAACTCGTGAGTTACCATAACCACAGTCATACCACTAGCATTTAGTTCGCCAAAAATGTCTAGTACTTCTTGGGTAGTATGGGAGTCAAGTGCACCAGTTGGCTCATCAGCCAAAAGTAACACAGGATTATTCACAATCGCGCGAGCGATCGCGACTCTTTGTTGTTGTCCTCCAGAAAGTTGGGTTGGCTTATTATTAAGACGTTTTTCCAAGCCAACTCTGATCAGTGCTTTCTTTGCCTTATCATACCGTTCTTTAGATGTTACACCTGCATATATCATGGGTAACATGACATTTTCTAGGGCAGAAAGTTGGGGTAATAAATGGAACTCCTGAAATACAAAACCAATTTTCTTGTTGCGAATGTGAGCCAGTTCTTTATCATCCATTTGAGCAACATCAACATCATCTAAATAATAATTACCAGAGGTAGGACTATCTAAACAACCAACAATATTCATTGCAGTGGATTTACCGGAACCAGATGGGCCCATAATTGAGCAGTATTCCCCTGTTCCCACAGTTAAGCTGATATTGTTCAAAGCACGGACTTCTGTTTCAACACTGCCATAGACCTTAAAAATATGTTCCAATTGGATAATTTTCTCACGTGGTGTAAGAGTCGTAATTAAATCTTGGGTATGCAGATTAGTCATTATTAATAAAGTATCAATAAATCTTGTTTTTACAAGTAAAAACAGAAAAGGGTAAGGGGGATAGGACAAAAATGAGACAAAGAGAGATAGTTTATCCCAAATCCCAAGTTGGGTGAATTAGCAATACTTGTTTTTGAGTTAATTTGAAGAATAAAAATTGAACAAAATAGGCTCAATGTAATCACTGAGCCTATTTACAGATAATTAGTAGTGTAAACCTTAACAGGGTTAGCTCATGCTGGAAACAGAGTAAGCAACAAAAATTAAACCACCAACTAAAGTTACACCTAAAATGCCCAGAAAAATAAAATTGCGTTTCTGATTTGCTGTTGGTGCCTCTGCTTTATAAACTTGAGGCTCTCGAGCAAAATTATTTAAACGACCACCTTCTTCATTTGTGTAGGGCATATGTAAGTTCCTCAATCCAGTTTTTTGTATTATGTTACAGAAATGTAATTAATGTCCCCCTCTGAGGAAACAATTGTTGATGTTTTTTTCTACAAAGGGAAAAGGTAATGCTGCACTGAAAACCAAGAACTTGCAGTTTATACAATTGTTGTTTCAGTCGAGATTTAGTCCAATTTGTGCAGTTATTTTAAGTCAATTCAGGGGTAAATTCCCCTTTTTTGCATCTTTGACTGTTTTATGGGAACTTTATGTACTTATATTTCCGGCGTTGCATAAGCGCGGGATGAATTAGGATTTGAAATCATTGAGAAATCGTTGAAAATTTAGTGAAATCATCCCCTGATTCAGCAACGCCATATTTCCTTAAGCCACAGCTACATCGAATAGTTTAATATTGTCAAAGATAAATTCCTGTACTGAAGTTTTCCCTGAAATTTCGGTGCTGATTACACGACGATTGAGGATGAAATATTTACCCACTTTTTGGTATTCGTCTGTAAAGTTGCTTTTGCCACCTTTCTGTTCGCCAGTTTTGGGTTCGTGGTATACAGAGTCATACTGATGAGATAGATATCCTTCACCAGTGTCATGACTGCTGAAGGTGTTAATGGTAACTACAATACCGTGAATATGACGATGAACTAAACATACTTCATTATTGCGGAGTTTATATTTATCTCCTGCGGCTTTACCGCCAACAAAAATTTCTACTGCACCAGTTTCATCTGTGTCACCATCACTAAAGCTATTGGCTCCGTGGGTATCGTCAAAACTGCGACGGATGCGGTGAACTGCAATTTCCCACAATTGATTATGAATTGCTTTTTGGGCTTCTTCGTTATCTACATCTAATACTTCGGCTTTTAAGTCTGGGTTAACGCGAGCCGTACCTTTAACTATCTTATTTCCATCTTTATAAGTAATTTCGGCAGTATACCCAGGAAAACTCTTATCCCAGGTATAGCGATTTTCATAAGCAGCGCGGAAAAGGTCTTGAGCTGTTACTTTAGTAGTTGTCATCAACTTCTCCTATATTTGGTTATTTTGGCACTCTTATCTTCTCTGGTACTAGCATAAAAGTAATTTCGGCTCAGGGGTAGTCCCCGTCGTGGAAAAAATGTGTTTAACTAAGAAAATATATAGCGTTTATGACTCAGATTGGATATTAAATAACCCTTCCCCCTAAATGCAAGGTAATACCCTCCCAGGGTTGGGAGATGTTCAGCGAGCAGGATCGGTAGGGTATAGTTCTAAAACTGGGAATTGCTATATTTCCTACTGTTAATAAACCCTTATGGAACTCCAGCAAATTGAAAATAATTTAAATAACCCAGATTTTCAGTATCGACTCAAAGCTGTTTCTGCCCTGAAAGATTATAAGTCAGATGTGGCCGTACCATTACTAACTAGTAAACTACGTGATCGCGAATTTTTAGTACGCTCTTTTGTCGCAATGGGTTTGGGTAAACAGCAAACGGCAGAATCCTTTGCAGCATTGATGCAAATGATGAAGTTTGATGATAATCCGAATGTCAGGGCTGAAGCTTCTAATTCTCTGTCCTTATTTGGCAGGGTTGCAGCTTCCCATTTAGTTTTAGCTTTTTACAAGGACGACCATTGGTTAGTTCGTCGGAGTATTCTGGGAGCATTGGCAGATTTGCAATGTTATGAGGAACTTTTCGATGTATGTCTAGAAGCTCATAGGGGAGAGGATATCACCGTACAAGAGTCTGCTGTTGATGCTTTTGGCATGTTATCTACCACTAATCAACGGGTATTAGCCTTATCTCAGTTACTTTTACTTGCAGAAAATGAATCAGAACGTGTCAGGACACACGTTGCTTTTGCTTTAAAACACTTTGATGAACCGCCAGCTAAAGAAGCATTACAAAAGCTACGGCAAGATACCAATCATCGTGTAGTAGCAGCGGCACTAGAAGAATTATTATAAGAGTAAAAGCCAGTAGGGATAAGCTTTTTCACTCCTTAGTTCCGTATGTTTACGTCTTTGGTGTCTCCTCAAGTGATTCGATATATTGGCTATCTAAAAGGAAAGAGCCATTAGCAAAACGAATACCCCAATAATTACCGGGACGGCGGTCTAATACAGTACCTTGTTCCCCCAACTGGATTAGATCGGGAGGGCGCAACATGGGCATAGGTTCAGCCGTTTTTATATAGTTAGGTAAAGCTATGACTCTGACCTTACTACCAATGGCGAATTCTTGAGGCATTTTTTCGGAATTATCAGTCATGAGCTACGCTTAATGTGAATTGAGTACTGAAACTCCTGTAAGTCCTTACATGGCCTCCAAATGATGATTTTGGACAAGGCTCAGAACCCTGCTTATGCAAGAATAGTTGTTTTTAATTTACATCAGACGGGAGTTATGATATTTTACTCTAAAACAGTACTGCTTTACAGAAACAAGTCCTAGCAAATATTGCAAATTGTGGCGTTGCATATTTGCGGGATGAATCAACCAAATACAAGTATTTTTCAATACTTAAAGTAATTAAGTAACAATCAAATAGAGTGCTGAAGCATATCTACGGATTTAGAGTAGCATAATGTTTTTCGATGTACACGTGGGAAATAATGACGTAAACGTGTGTTTTTGCCTTTTACTCTGGTCATATATGTTTTGCTAATAATATAGTCTCCTGGTTCAACAAAACTGGCGTAAACTTTCCATCCATCTGTGACATAAAAATAGCACTTTTAGAGATAGACAATATCCCACAAAGGTTGAAAGGTTTCTGCACTATGCTCTCCCAGTACCCAAGCTAAAATTCCTTGGCGGAAATGGGTTACTGCTGTCCACAACCAAATTTTGTTTTTTTTTACCGACGAAAGTTTCTAATTCGTCCAGTTCTGCAACTTCTGGGATATCCTCTATTGATGGTGCATCTGGCAATTTTTCACCAACTTGTTTTACCCAACTAATTATGGTTGTGTGATGAACTCCTTTTTGGCGTTCAATAGCCCTAAATGCCGAGCCATTAACCTATGCTTTTAAGCATTCTTGTTTGATCTCATTTGAGTATCCTCTTGGTGGATTATAAATATCTATAAATTGGCGTTCGCAATTTACACAAATGTGATTTTGTTTACCTCGACGTTTCCCATTTTTTCTAATCCTCGTAGACTTGTAGTGCGGCTCATGAGTATTTAAACCGGTCAAGTTTGCTTGGCTCTATTATATGCAGCTTCATATTAAATTAGTATAAGGCATTGGTGTTAAGTTGACGAACTAACCTCAAAGGGGTTGAGAGAACTACGGTGCTTGCCAGATCCGTTGATGATATTGCTTTATGTCTGCGTCGGAGACTACAGGGGAATGTGAATGCTCATGTCCATGGTGATGATGGTGATGATTATCTCCCACAGCAGCCAGTCGGAATTTGCACATTTCACAGTTCATTTGTACTTGTCCTAACTGGGTTTCAATTTCCCGCGTTCGCAATACGGAAAATAGTTGAGGGTGTAATCCCATTTCTGGCAAACAAGTTATGTCAATATCTGGATATATTTCCTGTTGTTGTGCGGCAATGTTGAATATTTTTTTCACCAATGCGCCGGTGAATAGGAAGTATGGTAGTACAATAATCCGCTTGGGTTGATAAAGTAGAGCCCGACGAAAACCTTCTTCTAGTCTGGGGTGGGTAATACCGATAAAGCAGGTTTCTACAGTGGAATAACCGCTACCTTCCCAAATTATCCGAGCTAATTTGTAGACATCACTATTAGCATCTGGATCACTGGAACCACGACCAACAAATAAGAGCACAGTCTCTGCACGGGATATGCCTTGGGGATTATTTTCTGGGCGATAAAGTTCTGCTAATCTTTGTTGCCAGAGTTCAATAATGCCAGGAGTAATGCCAAAATGTCGTCCATAATGAAACTTTAATTGGGGATATCTGGCTCTAGCACAGTCTAATTCGTTGGTAACATCAAATTTATTGTGGCGAGCGGCAAATAGGAGAATGGGTAATACAGAAAGTTCACTGTAGCCATTGCGAATGCACTCATCTACCCCTTCTTCAATTGTGGGTCCAGTTAGTTCCAAAAAGCAAGGAAGAACGGGACGGGATTCATCTAAGGCTTGATAGGCTTCAGCAAAATCAAGGAGGGCTTGTCTACCTTCATTGTCCCTTGTACCATGTCCAATCATCAGTAAGGGGCGTTGAATTGGCAAGGGGGATAATTCTGGAAGTTGACTATTAATGGATTCTAGATTGGTAATTTGCATTCTTACTCAAAACCCTTTTCCTGTGCAACGCAGGAAATAGAGAAGATAATGAACAGATAGGCGTTCTGGCTCAGAAACGATTTAAATATGTGGATGAATCGAATCAGCTCTACATTCACAACTCATCCTTCATGATTCATTTTTCCTCACAGTTGCGGCACAGCCACGGAATCACACCGTTGTTTCCCCATTCTGTTCGTTTCAGTGTTGCTCTGTTATCTTAGCTGATTTGACTCATTTTCTAAACACTGATGTATTGCAGTATCCTATCAATACAATAAGTTGAGACAAGTCTGGTCTGCACATTTTAGATTAAACAAAATGTATGCTGTTACGCCTTTAATTAACTTTATCCATAATTACCATACACTTATTTTTTCTGCTGTTGTTGTAATTTTTGTTGTTGGATAACTTTTTTGCGATAATTTTCAACCTGTTGTTTTTGAGCAGAAGTCAAGACACTTTCCATATTTTTTTGGGAAGACATCATAATGCTCCGCAAACGCAATTTCTGCTGACTGGATAGATTGACCCTGGCAAAGGCTTGTTGTAGAGGCTGACCTGCTGCGATCGCAGCTTGGATTTCTTGCTTTTGTTTGTCGGTCAATACATTTTGAATTTCATTCCGGGTCTTTTTCCGTATGTCGCGGATTCTGGTTATTTGTTGGGGTGTTAATTTCAGTTGTATTGCTTCTGGGGGTTTAGGTTTTGCTTGGGCAATTTCTTGGGGAGTGAGGCTTGTTGTCTTTGCTTGGGCTGGCTGATAGGAGATGAGAACGGAAGTGAGAGCGACAATTGCACAACTGTACTTAGTGATAGCTCCTGAAGCTAGTGATAATTTGTTAAGATTCATTCCGATTGATTGCCTCGTGGTTTATCCCATATAACTCCCCAATTATAGAAATTATCCACTTTTTTGTCCGTAATGATTGACCCCATAAACTTTACAAATTTGCTAAAGATAACCCGGTCATTACCCTCACTAAGTTAGTTTTTTTTTTTACATTAAAGTTTTATAACCCAACGGCGACGATACATAATGTCAAGAATCAGCCACCAGAATAAAATATTTCTGATCGCAAACAGTAGGGAACCATTCAGATTACCAGCCCAACAGCTAAAGTAATATTTGTAAATCCAAGTTTGAACAGCAAGGGCATTTTCACCACTACCAACTGTAATTTTAATCAAGACTCGAGAAAACAAACCAGAACCAACAAATAGGAAAATGGCATTTAAACCCATGACTTCCCAAGGTAAACCTAGCCATTTTAACTTCCGTACTTCTATCTACTATTTCATAACATAAGGCTAATACTAGTAGTAATGCCCAACCAGCAGTGTAAACTACATAGGAGCTTGTCCACAAACCTTTATTTAGATGCAAAACAACCCCCCACAACCTGCCAACAATTAGACAAATAAGACCAAAGATAACTAAATTTATGCTCGTACTGATTTTTACCTGTTGCATCCGTAGCCATGCACCAGTAAAGTAGCCAGCCAGGATACCACTGCGGGAATACTGCTAAATAGGCTTTCTGCATCGAATGAACCCCCTTGGAAAAGATGCCTTTGTCCTAGGATAATGCGATCGATATAACCACCCAAGTTCCCCTCTGGAGTAAGATTACCAACACCATAACCGGGGACAGTAATCCCGGATTTATCACAAGTGAGAAAAAAACACTTGGATGAGCCATATTTAGGATAAATTTATTGGGACATTGTCAAATTCCTTGCAGATGAGAAGGACTACGAAGTAAAAACCGAGTATACAAAAAATATATAAAATACATGCAAATTAAAATATAGTTCAAGCCGAAAAAAATAGTGATAAAAATTTACACACTAAATTATTGGGTTAAATCAAGTAAATTAACCCAACAGGACAGTTATTTCAAATCACAGAGCGCTATTACTTATTAATCCAATCATCTCATTAACCAGGGCAAGGTATTCGAGATAAACGCTCAGAAATCATTGCAACGCCATTCCTTGTAAGGGCAAGCACTACTAATTGCAATTAAAACTCGTTATTTGGAAATCGTAATCATAGCCCCTAGCTTTAATAATTTTGTGCGTATAGTTCCAATTGTTGCATTTTTTCATTCTGTATTTATTAAGCACTTTTTTCGCCGGTTATTCAGTAAAATTTAGGCAATAGTTCTAAACCATAAATGTAATTGGTTACCCTCAAATTTATCTGTACTTATTCTATCACTTTGTAAATCTAATTTTTGCTCTTTGAGATAATTTTCCGGCGTTGCCTCGCGGACAGTATTTTTGAGTATAAAGTCGCCCTGGAGGAATTTTTTTAATGGGGAGCTAACTCACTACAAATCGATGATTGACTTCTTAATTGCTATAATCGACCTTGGATACTACACGACCACTAGGGCTTCAACTTTCTAATGTTTAATAGTCAAGATAACAATACCAGACTGAGTTATTAACAAAGGCTGCCCCATCTTTTTTTTATCTGCTTCTCCAGGAAATAAGCTTTAAAAAAACTCTACTATGGGTTGTATTTTTTGTGAAGATTCTTGGGATGCACGATACTGAATTGATTGCAATAGCTGGAGTAGACGAGCATTTTCAGCAAGTCCGAACACATAATCAATATCAGTTTCATCTTCACACCAAGCCATTATCTATTCTCTGGAATAAGCACTATTTACACGGATAACAATTTTCACTTTTTCCCATCGAGAGCGTATTATTTTTATTACTCTTTGTAATTATTCTAATCCCCATACTGCCGGGTCTAAGTTGGATGCACAAATTTTTGCAGCAAGTAAATGTTTACCACAAAAAATATAAAGGGGAGCATAACAATATCCTTTGTAATACGGATTAAAAAATGTTTCTTCTTGATGAACATGAACTAAATCATCCGTCACATCTAAATCTATTATTATCTGTCGCGGTGGCTGATGATAAGATTCTAAAAATAGCTCAACTAAAAGTGTTTCTATCGCCTTAGCATCATAGTCAATACGATGATACCGACTATTTTCTCTTGAAGATACGTCTTCTGGACAATCTTCGAGACGATTTAAGGTGCTTTTCCCCGCCAAAGTCGTTAATTCTTGTTCTGAGTTAATAACCTTTCCTAGCGCAAGTGCGAATATTGGATCATGACGTAGAATTTCATGGTCATTTATTTCTTCATACCCCATGATTAAGCCATATATATATCCTTTGTGCAATTAAGTTATGAACTGGATATAAAACTTTATTGGGGTCTTGGTAATCTTTGAAATATCTTGCAAATCGTGATGTTATTTCTCTTTTTCTGTCTAGTTCCGCAATTCAGGTGATTTATAATAAAGAATTTACCAATGATAGTAAGATGTAATGTTGATGAGTAAAAAAACAGGGGCAAGTATTTTGGAGTCTGCTAGACCCACCAGAGGAACCCAAATCATTAACAAGATCACAAATAGAAGACTTGCGGTTGGCAGCATCGAAAATGAATGGAGTAGAACGTCGGGGCTTTTAAGCTCAGATGACGTTGAAATATTGCCAAGGTAGGGCAAGGTTAGCACAAACAGTATTGGGTTGGGGTAGAGAAAATATAGAGTTAGGGTTAGGGGAAAAAAGAACAGGGATAATCTGTGTGGGATTACAATCAGCTTTTAGCACAGCAAAGCCTTGCCAGGAGAAACAACCTCTTCTCTTGTAGCATTATCCCTGGGATAAATTGCAGAATCTCATTCTCAACAAGACCTAACATTTAAAACTTCCTTAGTTTATACCCGGTTCACTGCAACATCGGCACTAGAAAAACTCAAAGAACAGGAATTTAGCCAGCAGAAATTGCCTTGCCCCAGTACAATGGCACAAGTATTGAATCGAATGGGCTATGGTCTTCGTAAAGTATTAAAAGCCAAACCTCAAAAAAAATTGCACAAACAGATGATATGTTTAACAACATCAAAGAATTTGAGCCGCAATCAACAAACAAGCCTCAAACTCAAACGAATAAGCATGGATTGCAAAGCTACCGTTAATATCGGGGGTTATTCTCGTGATGGAAAAACCAGAGGAGACAATCAAGCTGAGGATCATGATATGGGATGCACAGAAAAATATACTCCCTGTGGGATTCTTGATGAAGATAGTGGGCAATTTATATTAACTTTGGTAGTTCTTCTTATAAAACCAAGGATTTTATTGTTGATACTCTAATTCAATGGTGGAAGACAATAACACCAGAACAAAAGCAAGATACCGAACTGATACAAATTAAAGTTGATAATGGTCCGCAAAGTAGTGGAGTAAGAACTCAATTAAAAAAAAGGATGGTTGAGTTTGTTGATCTGCTAAATATACCAATTGAATTGCTTTACTATCCTCCTTACCATAGTAAATACAATCCCATAGAGGGTTGTTGGGGTATTCTTGACCAGCATTGGAATGGGGGGGG
>CBZS010000329.1 GCA_000613065.1 Richelia intracellularis
CATCCAGCTACAAGTATTGCAGAAGCGAGTGATGCCATTGAAAAAATAACTGGTATTAAGCGCAGTCCAACTCAGGTAAGAAAATTTCTGCTCAGAACAGGTTTGCGTTGCTTAAAAGTGGGGTATGTGCCGGGAAAGTCAGTAGACCCAGAAAAGATTGAAGAGGTAGAAAAATATAGAAAAGAAAAGCTATAACCATTACAGGAAGAAGCTATTAGCGGAAATAAAGTAGTTTTTTTTGTTGACGGAGCCCACTTTGTACATCGAGCATACTTAGGATTTTTGGCGTTGCATAAGTGCGGGATGATTTCACTAAATTTTCAAAGATTTCTCAATGGTTTCAAACGCTAATTTATCCCGCACTTATGCAACGCCGGATTTTTATGGTGTTTTACAAGAACATTTATCTGTTCACCTTCCGGTGGAAAACGATTTCATGTTTTAGGAGCAGTTAATGCAGTTATTAAGAGGATGTTTTAAAAGTCGAAGTGAGTTACAAATCATGCAAGTCGCCTGACCATGATACGTATCATTGCAATATAGATTAAAGTCTCAGAAGTTTCAGGTAGCCTTTCATAGTCCTTACTTAATCTTCTACACCAATTGAGCCACCCGAAAGTTAGTTATACAACCCAAGGTTTTGGTAAAAGGGTAAAACCCTTCTTTTCTAAGGGTCTGAGAACCACTTCCACAATCCAACGAAAAACATGGATTATCCAGTGGGCAAAATCTTCCCCCCGATATCCTCCATCCATCCAGATAGTGTGCAGTCTTTTAACTTTATCTTTCATCTGATAAACCTGCCAGAACGTTTAGTTTAGCCCCTGCACGTTCTGGCACACTTGCAGAAGTAACCAAGACTCGCAAAACTAGCCCTAACAAGTCAACCGTAATAAATCGCTTAGGTCCATGTATTTGTTTTCCTGGGTCGAAACCAACATCCGTACAAATCATGGTTGCGGTTTCAACTGATTGGCTATCAAAGGCTGATTCCCATGGACTTGGTTCTCGACTGGCTGGTACCCGAACCCATTGATATAGTTTGTCATGAACGAACCTGAAGCCAAGTACGGTCTTTGCCCCATCTTCTGAAATAGCCATAGACTGTAGACCAAGGTGGTAAATCTCCTGGTAATGCCCGCCATGTACATCCTTGACACAGTAGGTATAAAATCGGGTTTACTACTGGGTACATACATGTTGTTGTACGTGGACGAGCACCTGGTTTTGCCTCTGGTAACAGCTGTGGGATTAACTCCCACTGTTCCCACGTTAAATTGCTAGGATAATTCTTAGTCATTTGCTCACGGGGTGCTGTTTTCTATAATTCTCAGCATATGCCTTGTGAGCTTTTTTATGATACCTCCCACCTTTTAAAACATCCTCTAAGGAAATAATTACAATTACAAATGAAACTTATATTAATTGAGAAAGTCTGTGGCAGTTGTTATTTAAATTAGCTAATCTGGGGCTAAATAAACCAATTGTTATTGTATTAGATAATGCCAGATATCAGAAGTGTAAATTAGTACAAAACTATGCGGCATCAGTAGGTATACAACTATGTTATTTACTTTGCTATTCTCCACAATAAAATTGGGTGCGACTCTTTTGGTAGTACGGAGTATCATATAAGAATAATAAATGACAAGTCAACCACAGTAGTATTGACAGCCAAAAATGTACTTGATGGAATTGGCTTGTAAAAAGTGAAAAAACAGGAACAGTTCCACTCCCTATGCAAGCATCTACATAAAATCAAGGTATGTTTTGGTCACAAGCACGATAACTATTTGAAAAGATAGTTAGTTGGTTAGACTCAGACAGCATTTGTGGGTTAGAACACTCCCAGATAGAGAGTAAGTTACTTGAGAATGGATACGAACTATTGACACGGTTGTTACAAACAAAGATATTTTGATAAACGCACTCAAGATGAAATAGAGGGAGAGTGTGCAGGCACAGACTTAGTAAACAGAACACACAAGAAAAAATTGTCGCGAAAATTGACCACATTATTTGGCACAGTAATCGCCAATAGAATCGGTTATGGAGGAAGAAAGATAAATACCCTATTTCCTTTGGATGGGGAGTTTAATCTACCAGCACAGCAATATTCTCTCTCATGGACTAAGACAGGGATATTATCCATGTGATTGAGTATTTGTGGAAAGCTGCATTTGTCTTTTATTCTCAGACTTAAACACAGGCAGAACCTTGGGTGAGCAAACGTTTACAGCTTATCCTTGAAGGTAAATCAAGTTCAGTTGCCCCAGGTATGCGCCCCAGTGCCACTTTACCCAAACTCCCTCCCGAAGAACGTAAACCCGTGGATACCTGTGCTAGATATTTACTTAACAATGCCAAATACCTCAAATATGACGATTACTTAAAAGCTGGATTCCTCATCGCCACGGGGGTGATTGAGGGTGCTTGTCGCCACCTGATTAAAGACAGGATGGATATCACTGGGGCTAGATGGACCATGAGGGGTGGTGAGGCTGTTTTACCCCTGGGTTCTTTATACATCAGTGGCGATTGGGATGAGTATTGGCAGTTTCATCTACAACAAGAACATAAACCCAATGACCTGGCTTTGTACTCTAGTGGTATTCCTTTGATCAAGCAAGTTCTCAAAGCTCGTTGTTCTACTACCCCTCCACCTGTTCCAATACCTGTCTAAGTTCCACTCCCCGTCTTACTAAAAGAGTCGCACCCAATTAAATTTGATTGAAAGATTTTGGAAATTTATTAGAAATGAATGTTTATACTCTAAGTCCTATGCTAATTTTGCAGATTTTAAGGCAGCAATCTCTAACTGCATTGCTACCGCTAATACTGATAAGCAGAAGAAGTTAAACAGCTTATTGACTCTCGAGTTTCAGACATTTAAAAAAGTCCAAGTTCTACCCGTTTAAAGTATAAGAAGTGAACTATCTTTTATCCGCAAGCATGAAGAACAAATGCGACCAGTGTTTAGTTCTATGTATGCAATTACTCTAGCTATTGTAGTTATATTCTTCCAAGATACCCTCAGCTTTGTTTTTGCATTAGTTTTTCTGGGGTTGCATAAGTGCGGGATGAATTAGCGTTTGAAACCATTGAGAAATCGTTGAAAATTTAGTGAAATCATCCCCTGATTCAGCAACGCCGTTTTTCTATGGGTGTTGCATCGCAAAGGTTCCCGAACATTTTACTTCATCATGGGATTATTGGTGCTTTATATTGAGTTGGCGGGAACAGCTTGGGGAAACTGGACTTGGGAGATTCATCCTTCTAATATTCCTTGGCTACAAACCACTAATCCACCAGTGGGTGCTTTTGTCTGCTATATTTTGGCAGACTTAGGGGTAATGAAAATTGCCCGGTATATGAAACCCAAATTAGGGTTAATTGCTACCCAAAATCATTAGTAATACTGACTTGAATCATCTTCCACCTAGCAAGTCAAAGGGTAAGTAAACCTACCATTCTATTTGTCCCTTTCCCTGTAGACATCAAAGATAGTTGATTTATTTCTGCCAAGCTGTACTAAATATTAAGTTACTGAAAATAGATTTTACAATTGGAAATGTTGCCAATAAAGATTTAGCAATCTACTGTAGATTGCTAGTTTATGAGGTAAATTTTCTCCTGCCTCCTGCCTCAAAGTAATATTAGTTGTACCTCAGGTACTGAAAAGTGCTGTATTTGTATCTAGTTTGATGAATACCCCCAGTCACGGCATCCTCAATCTCGCCCTTCTCACCACACCCGCATATCCTGAGGCAACTTTATCCATAGTAGTGCGTGCTATCTTACCTGATATGCTCATGTTTGCTATGTACTTCTGGGCTAAATGTGTACGTCGTCAGCCAGAAAAACAAATCTGGACAGAAATCTATTACCAACCGTTGTGGCAGAATTTGACCCATGCTTTTCATTCCATTCCTCTAAAAATAATTGGAATAGCGATCGCTTATTATCTAGGTTATTGGCAATTGACAATATTATTAATTAGTGCACTAGCTCATTCTTTTCTCGATTTTCCCATTGATGATGCCCATAGGCATTTTTACCCGTTTAGTAATTATTGCTTTATTAGTCTCATCTCGTACTGGAATCCTAAATATCATGTTAGGGTAGTTTCTTTCATAGAAAGGTTATTAGTATTAAGTGCTACTATTTACCTTTTCCCTCTACAAGATTCTTGGGTTAGTCAGAGCTTGTTAATTATAATGAATATTGTTTACTGGATTGAATATTTATATATCAGACTTTTTCGGCGTTGTTCTCAAGCTATGATCGAAAGTCAGATAAAATCGTATTAAGTAGCTTCATGCTTTTTGACTTCCTGAGTTACAACACTAATTCCCGTACTATTGAATAACATTGAGAATAACAAACATATTGATAAATAGAGAATAACCAACATATTCAAATGTCAAACAACTACTAGAATAATTTCATAGACTTACTCTAACCACAGGGCAAAAATTGTAGATCATGTATAAAATAATCCATTTTTTATAAATACTTATAAAAGTGGAACGAACATGGTCAAAACCATAACGAAAAATACTCTCATGTCATTTGCCCTTAATATAAAAAAAAGACAGCACTTTGTAGGTTCAGGGCTGCCAATAAAGTTAAATTTTGAAGTCAACTTATTGTTATGGATTGTATGGTAAAGACGAGTCATGTAGAATTATCAACAGCTTTCCATCCTTATTTCTGATATATCCAAAGCTATACTCGACTTTAGTTTCTTTACCAGTTTTGGCATCGGTGAAGTAGTAATTTCCCATAGCCAAAGCAATTTGGCAATTCAGGCTAAATCCTGCGTTTTCAAATCTGACATTACTCCAAGGTTGAAGGGCAAACCCTTTATCTTCTTTTATCTCACCTGTAACAAAGTAGGATAAAGCATCTTTTTTGTTTAAACGGAACTGCTGTTCAGATCCTAGGGTTGGTTTAAATAAAACTTCACTCTTATCATAACCATATAGATCATCAATAGTTTCTTTTGCTAATTCTTCAGCAGCATATTCTCCCTTATGGCTTGCTTCGCCGATGGCAACAATCGCCTTTCCCCAAGTGTTTTGAGCTTTGATTATTTCTTCGCGAGTGATACATTTGCTTGAGGTTTTATACCTTTCTCTACCTCCAGCGAAAGCAGCATCTTCAAGATAGTAATTTGCACTCAAGATTCCTGTTGTAGCTAAAACTAAACCTAATGTAATCAATTTAAGTAGCTTCATGATTTTTTCGTTCCTGAATTACAAAACTCATTCTCATACTATTCAATCGAATATATAATAACCGATATATTTACACATGAAAAATAGCCAGAATAACATATTTAAAGACTAAACAGATACTATAACACTTGGATAGAATTGCTAGTAGTCAGTCAAAAATATTTTGTGATGCGACTCATAGCTATTTGATGTCTAATTTGACGTAAAATATAACCATAATTACTCTTTTTTTTTTTTTTTGCATCCTAGGCAAAGAAGCCTAATGCATAGTTAATCCATAGTGGATATGCTTACGGTTTCCTAGGTAAATGGTAATTAGAAATACTAAAATTACAGCTATAGTAATTTATCAAAAATTTATCTGCTTGACACCTATCAATTAATTGAAAAATACATATCTTCCCTTATTAAGAAAAAAGAAAAAAACATATACATAGTGATGGACTCATGCACAATATGTGGAATTATAAGTCCCTGTAAAATAATATGAGAAAGTAGCTACCTATACTTATTTTGGTTGTATTTTGCATTAATGTCGCCAGATATTGACTACTTTAATTTTCGGCGTTGCTGAATCAGGGGATGATTTCACTAAATCTTCAACGATTTATCAATGGTTTCAAACCCTAATTCATCCCGGACTTATGCAACGCCTAATTTTCTAATCAACTAATACACCAACATTGAATATGTCTGCAACTTTACACCAATACAAAAAATATTTACCCTCATTGATATAATTTTCCGGCTGAGATAACTGATTCTTCGTAAACTTGTGGAAAGATAGAGGTATTTTCAAGTGACTGATACAGGTATTAATCAAAAACAAATACTAACGGTTTTGTTTAAAAAAGATACTATAGATTTACGTAAAATTATCGAAATTTTATCCCGTCGTCGTTGGTTAATATTGGGAATTTATGGTGCTGTTATATCTGCCACTATTTTGATGTTTGTTACAACGAATCCAAAATATAAAGCAACAATGCAGGTAATGGTAACTGCTAACTCTTACCAGAAAGACAAAAAAGAGCAGGAAAAAAATAATAGCAATACAGAATCAGATGAAGAGAAACAACTGTTTATCGATTATTCTAGTCAGAAAAAGCTCATGCTTAGCGATCAGTTAATTAGCCAAGCAGTAAATTTATTACGCACTCAAAATGTTGGTGTGACATTAGAAGATATTACAGGGAAATCAGATGCAAAAGCAAACCCCAACTTATCACTTAGTAGTTTATCGCGCCCCCTAACAATTAGAAAAATATCTAATCAATCTCAAATAAATAATAAATCTTATCAACAAGTTTTTGAAATTGCTATAAGGGGAGAACAGCCTGTCAAAGTCAGAAAAACCTTAGTAGCTTTGGCGCAAGTTTATAAAGACTATAATTTAGAACGACAGAAACAAAGATTAAATCAAGGTTTAACTTTACTAAATCATCTCTTGCCCAATATTAAAAGAGATCTCAAACAAGCAGAAACTAAATTACAAGGTTTTCGCAAAAAACATAATTTTATTGACCCCAAGGTGCAAAGTAAAATCCTCTTGGAGTCATTAGCAAATATTCAAACTAAACTACAAACGACTCGCGGAGAAATAAAAGATTTACAAGCACGCCAAAATCATCTGAATAATAAAATACCCACTTCCACATATAATGACCTGATATCATTACGTTTAAATCAATCTCCTCGTTACCAAGCTTTATTACAAGAGTTGCAAAAAACAGAGGCTTCTTTAGTAGAAGAACGCAAAACTTACACAGATGATGCTCCAGTTGTCAAGGAATTATTGCAGGAACGACAGAAACAAATCAAGTTGTTAAAAAAGGAGATGAGAAAAGAACTGGGTAATTCTGCCAATGCAAGTATAGAACGCCACAAAAAGACGTTAAATCAAGAAAATTTAGGTAATATTGAAATTAGTACTATCCAGGAATTGTCTCAACTACAAACTAAAATATCTGGGTTACGTGCCAGTGAAAAGAGTTTGCTAGCGTCTGAGAAAAAAATACGTGCAGACTTGAATCGATATCCCCAATTAATAGCAGAATATGACAGTTTATTACCGGAGGTGGAGACCCATCGTAAGACCTTGGAAACTGTTCTGCAACAGCAGCAATCTTTAGCATTAGAAGCAGCTCAGTCTGGTTTTGATTGGAAAATAGTAGAGGGACCGCAACAAGTGGTTGCTGCTGGGAATGGCCAATTATTAAATTTACTAGGTGGAGTAATAATTGCACCGATTTTGGGAATTATAGTAGCTTTGCTGTGGGAGTTATTTGATGATGTCATTTACTCCGAACAAGACTTCCGCAAACTCAACCAATTGCGATTATTGGGTACCGTTAATAATTTAACACCATCTCACCCACGCCAAAAGACACTACTGTTACCTTTCTGGGGAAAAGATAACAGTAGTGTCTCCATCTTTCCTGAATTTGCACCCTTACCTAGCTATGAAAGCCTGGATATGGTTTATCACAATATCCAGCTAGCAGACTCTAATTTTCCTTTTAAATCCCTAATGCTGACTTCCGCTAAATCACGAGAAGGCAAATCGGCTTTAACTTTGGGTTTAGCTGTAAGTGCAGCTAGGATACATCGACGGGTGTTGGTAATTGATGCAAACCTCCGCAATCCTCACTTGCATCAAGTTTTAGAACTGACTAACGATTCAGGAATTTCCCTGTTATTATTGGAAGATAACAATGCTTCCTTCAAAGATTATATACAGCCTGTTCACCCTGCCATTGATATTTTGACTGCTGGACCAATTGCTGAAGATCCAGTTAAACTCCTAAGTTCTCAAAGGATGAAGGACTTAATTGAATTTTTTGAGCATCACTATGACGTGGTATTAATTGATGCTCCCTCAATGTTGGGTACGGTGGATGCGAGGATTATTGCTTCTGTATGCGAGCGCGTTGTCATGGTAGGGCGTATGGGGCAAGTAACTAGGAATGAGTTAAGCCAAGCTACAGAAATTCTCGATAATTTGAATTTAATTGGAATAATTGCTAATCACGTATAACAGTTTAGGAGAGAATGGGAACATTAAAATATCATCTCCGGGGAACTACTATCTAAAATAGCCTCAAATAATATATTAAATATCACCCTTTCTATTCAGTAGCATGAAGTTCCAATTGTTCTTAACGTCTTTATTTCCCAAATTAAAATTATGCCACTGGTGGCTGGGCATCTTCTTATGGATTGCTTTAGTTGCCCCTGCTCAAGCGTCTGTAATTATGCGTGTGGCAATTAGAAGAGGAGTAGAACAGGTGGGATTGGGCAGTTCCACCACTGCCCTCATTAAAGATGCTAGCGGACGTACCTTGGGACAATTACTGGGAAGAACAGAATATTTTGCCAAAGCCGTTCCTGGGGGAATTGCCTTAGATAAGTGGCGTTCCAATTTATTCTGGATTGAACCTACAGATAAGGGATTTGTTTATATTGGAGATCGCTGGTATCGGGGTAGAACCCTAGTTGTCCCCACCGAAAAGGGTTTAACGGCGGTTAACTGGGTGGATTTGGAAGAATACCTCTATAGTGTCACTGGGGGGGAAATGAGTTCCAGTTGGCCCAAAGAAGCTCTCAAAGCTCAAGCGATAGCTGCTCGTA
>CBZS010000330.1 GCA_000613065.1 Richelia intracellularis
TTTTGCGATCGCACCTGCGGAATGTGGGAAATAAAGATTTAGAGAAAAATATTAAAAGAAAAGAATAAAGTATATTCAATGACTTTTAAATTCAAGTATTTATTTACACCATTCAAGTTACAACTACTATGGCAGATCCAAACATTGGTCGTTCACTCATGAACCGTTACAAGCTCCAAGAACTGCTTGGCACAGGAGCTATGGGTAGGGTTTATTTGGCTCAAGACCTATTATTAGGAGGAGTGCCTGTAGCTGTTAAATTTCTCTCCTTGTCAATTCAAAATTCCAAAATGCGAATGCAGGAAAGGTTTGAGCGTGAAGCAAAAACCTGTGCTCTCTTGGGTCAAAAAAGTATTCACATTGTTAGGGTAATGGATTATGGCGTAGATGAAAATAAAACTCCCTTTTATGTCATGGAATATCTTGAAGGAGCCAGCCTGAGCCATGTAATTCGCATCCAAGCCCCATCTCTGACTATATTCTTAAGTTTGGCACGGCAAATATGCCTAGGTTTACAATGTGCCCATGATGGCATCTCCATTGATGGCAAAATCTGTCCTATTATCCATCGTGATATTAAACCCAGTAATATGCTGGTCATTCCAGATCCTAGCCTGGGAGAATTAGTCAAGGTTCTTGACTTTGGAATTGCTAAATTAGTACAGTCTGACAGCGAACAAACTAAATATTATTTAGGAACTTTAGCTTACTCCTCCCCGGAACAAATGGAGGGTAAAGACTTAGATAACCGCTCCGACATTTATAGTTTGGGAGTGATGATGTTTGAAATGCTCACTGGTAAAATGCCTTTTTTGGCAGAGACTCACTCTTTTGGAGCTTGGTATAAAGTACATCACTATCAACAACCCCGCAGTTTTACAGAAGTTGCTCCCCAACTCCAGGTACCTAAAGAGCTAGAAGAACTTGTCAATAGTTGTCTCGCAAAATCACCGAGCGATCGCCCCCAAAATATTGGTAATATTGTCCAATTCTTATCTCGTTTAGAACAGCAACATAACCCTAAGAATAATTCTGTAAACCAATCTAGCTCTAGTTCCGAACTAGTAAATATCCAGCCGGAGAAACCCCAA
>CBZS010000331.1 GCA_000613065.1 Richelia intracellularis
ATGCTAAGGACGTAAAGGGTCTATCTTAACTGAATGGGTTAGTCTAATCGTATCTCTGACAAGAAGGCTTGCGCCTACGGGTTTCAAATCTTCAAAATCAAAGATTAAAAGCTCAAAAAATTTGAGTATAGCCAATGCTACTGCATTGACAGAAAAAATGTAATTGAAAATTTAGTGAAATCATCCCCTGATTCAGCAACGCTATGTTTTCCTGTTTATGGTTCAATTGCACCATAAATCCAAAAATGTTCTCTTTCCCATTGAACGTCAACAGTTGGCTTTACTCCAGAAGCAGTAATCACTTTTCCTGTCAGGGTTTTCAATCCAACCCTAGTTTCATCCTGACACAAATAATGAACGCACTTCTCGTGTGCTAGATGTTTTTCTAGACAATTGAGAATGATACTGAGTTTTTTTTACTCAGATACCAACTTTTCATCCTGTTTGTAGCTTTGAGGAGGTGGTACTTTTAGTTTTGCTCCCAATTCATATCGAACCAATGCATAAACCGTTCCATACTCAATATCAAGTCAATACTCTTTTTTCAACCATTCTAATATCCCACCATAGCTACTAAAACCTTTTCCTGTTTTTAACTCCTGTATGAGAGCTGCGATCGCATCATTATTGATTTTTCGTTTTGCTCCTGCCGCTTTCTTAATTTCTAATAAGCTAGACTGAACACCAGCTATATACTTCTAGAACCATCTTGTCACTGTTGAAGTATCTCTAGCCAAGGGTTTCCCGATTTATTGCTGTTCCTTTACTTGTCCACTCGGCATTGAGCCACCACAACATCTGTAGTTTTTATTTCTGGTTTGCCAACCTGCCTGTCTGTAACAGTTTTTTTAGTCCGGGGTTACTGAATCAGGGGATGATTTCACTAAATTTTCAACGATTTTTCAATGGTTTCAAACGCTAATTTATCCCGAACTTATGCAAAACAAAAGTTATAAATCGGAGCGGCGGGATTTGAACCCACGACCTCCACTACCCCAAAGTGGCGCGCTACCAAGCTGCGCTACGCCCCGTCAACACTGGTTTGAAGTTTTCTCAGGAAAATTCAAACTTTTGAGTGTGACCTTAATATAGTAGCATAAGTTTGATGGGAAGTAAGCACAAGCCCTAAAAAACTTGCAAGCTTCCAGCAGCTTGCTGTAAATCAGGAACTGCGGAAGCATCCCATTCTCCTTCTGCACAACGTCCGGAATTGAGGATAAATCTCAGACGATAGGCTTGGGGATAACCTGTGACTTCCATCCATAATAGATCGCTCTCTGCTTCACAAGTAATTTTTTCTTCGTCCATAAGTTCTGCAGCAATCTGACTCATGGTGTTTTTGAGTTGGGAAAGTAAGCGACAAAAATCATTTAATTCAGCTTCTGTTAATTCTATAGCCCAATTATCTGTACCAACTAAACCTTTAAACTCTATTGCTGTTGGGTTCCAGCCGATACGCCAACCTTTACCACTTTTGAGGACACGCTGCATTTGGGAGTCAAGGAGAGGGGGAAAAATATTAATCTAAAACCTAAAATTAATTAATTACTGATTACCGCTTAACAAATCTACTAAGGTTTGCATAAAAATATTGCGTTCCTTGCGGCTCAATTTTTTAATTGCTTTGCGAACGCCTGCTAAGGGATTTTTACGTAAGCCATCCTGGCCAGGATAATAACTATCATACATCACTTCATTTGCACCAAGGTAATCAGCCAAAGTCAGCTTCCAATCAAATCTATAATTAGGTGCTCTTCCTTTCTGATAATAGTGATACCTAATCATGCGACTAACTAGGGTGTTGTCTGTGGCAACTTTCCCTGTATCCCTACTTCTGTATTGATTTTCCCTTGGGAAATCGGGTATTTTATCATATACCTTTTGGGAAATATTGCGAGAACTATTAAGTTGAGCGTTCGCTGGTTGTATACCTATAATATCTAGTTTTACTATGCCCACTACCATAGAGAGAGCCAGCGCTGACAAGGCAGGGAACAACCTTGAATTGAACAATAATTTGTTGTGGCGTTACATAAGTGCGGGATGAATTAGCCTTTGAAAGCATTGAGAAATCCTTGAAAATTTAGTTAAATCATCCCCTGATTCAGCAACGCCTAATTTGTTTCTCATTCTCCCGTATTGAATATGAAAAACGGATACAGTTTACTGGTACTAACTTACAGTAGGACTTCCTGTTTGGGTAGAGCAGGGATCACATTCTTTTAAAATATGTGGGAAAGGGAGCAAGATACTCCCTTTCTAATACAAAGCACACAACATGCATGCACTACAAGTTTGAACATTTGGGGTATTACCCGTCGCTTCATCTGTAAAATTATTTGGGTGCAGATAAGGAATAGGCAATAATTACAGCCTTTTTTTTCTATTCTTTTTATCACAAAATATTGATCTGCAAGGTGGAAAGAAAGAAGTAAGGAAGTATAGATAAAAAATTTTGAATCTCCCATTCCCAACCCAAAATGAATTTATAATTCTCCAATAATTTCTGGCTGAGTTAACTCATCAGACATTTCGATAATTGCTCTAAGTACAGGTTTCATGACCATATCTTCCCCACTGTCAAAGTCTTCATAACGCCGACGTTTTGCCCGATGTGCTACTTGTACGGTAATCCGATAACGGTTGGATGCAGCATGAATCAAATCTTCGGCACGGTGCATGATTTGAGATTGTGTGGTATCGAATTTAGAACGCTTTAACATATTTATGGTATTTGGGGTCAATATTCAGTTTAACAGCCCTATTTTACCCATAGGGTGATCGCTGTAAAAAAAAATCTCCATCCCATGGCTAGGGATGAGGATCTAATCTTTATTCTTGACAAATGGGCACCTCTATCAATGAAGTCTTAGGTAATCTGAGGGGGTTCGAAGAACTACAAGAAAGTGAAGTTGGGCAAAAAATAGCTAAACCGGAACTATTTCTAGTTTCAATCTGGCTCAATAGAGCCAATTTAGACCCAATTATCCCACAGCTTTAGGATTTTGATTCTCCCAAAATCCATAACGTTTGAAGTTGTAGACTAAATTCTTAACTCCAATAGTCGCCTTGACTGACTGCTTACCAATGGAACCCATTAACTTGCCTTCCATTTTATTAACCCAGTGACCAAAAACCTGTTCGACCTTAGCTCTGAGTTGATAACGCTCTCCATCATCTTCTTTGTGTTTTCCAGTCAATAGATGATTGCCCTAGGCTCGTTCATGAATGTGACTGAGGAATTGTAAAATCTGTAGAATGCATTCAATAGATTCACTACCATAGGCATTATCTGCCCAAACCTCTTGCCCCTGGTTTTGCTCATCCAACAGTACCCCTAACACTTGAGAATCATGCACGGAGGTATCCGTGACTTGATAGCGACGAATAAAACCGTAATCCACATCGATACTGATGTGGTTTTTATAACCAAAGGAACTCTGACCATTCTTTTTTCTCCAGGGAGCATGGGTATCCTTCTGGGACAAGCTATGAGGCTTTTGCTGCCAACTTTCGGGAATTTTTCCTAGGGCAAGTTTTTGCTTATCTTCCTTAGTCTTATGGTGCTTGGGAACTGGAATCAGTGTGACATCTACTATTTGACCACCCTTAGCTTCCTTGGTTGCCTTGGTGTCTGAGGTCGCTATCAAATTGCTCAAAAAGTTCTTCAATAAGACCCTGCTGTTTCAACTGCTGCCGAAATAACCAAACTGTAGTTGCATCTGGTACTGGTTCTGCTAGCCCCAAGGCCAAAAATCTCATGAACGATAGTCGGTCATTTACCTGGTACTCCAGTTCTTCATCACTGATGTTGTACAGTTGTTGCAGCACAAGCATTTTGAATATGACTATTGTATCTATGGGATTTCGCCCAGCATTATTTTTTTTAGGCTTGTCATGCACTTGTTCTAAAATTGGACGAAATTATGACCACGGCACCGTCTCGTCTAACTTCATCAACAGGGTCTTCTTGCTTTTTCACTTCTGGTATCGCTGTTCAAGTTCCCCGATTTTTTTTATTCCATGGCGATTCAACCCCAGCTTCTGCTCTCCCTATACTCTTATCTCGCGAGCTACTTGCTCAATTTTTCGACGTGGCCAAATATCTAAATTGTGTGAATTTAGTAATTATTTAGATTCGGTGAAATCAGCATCAATTACATCATCACCACTGCTGGAGGAGGAGGAAGTGCTACCAGCATCTGCACCAGGGGCACCTGCACCAGGGGCACCTGCACCAGGAGCACCTGGTGCGCCCTCTGCACCGGGTGCTCCTTGTTGGTAAATATTGCTACCAACAGAGAATAGAGCTTGTTGTAATTCTGGTGTTAACTTCTGGATTTGCTCATCATCCTCTTTAGCGATCGCTTCACGCAAATCTTTGACTAAACCTTCAATTTTGGTTTTATCATCAGCGGGTACTTTATCACCAAGTTCTTGAATTTGTTTCTCTGCTTGGTAAGTTAAGGAATCAGCTTGGTTCTTGCGATCGATTTTTTCCCGACGCTCTTTATCTTCTGCTGCATGGGATTCGGCTTCATTCACCATCCGTTCAACATCCGATTTATCTAAGGTGGAAGCACCAGTAATACTGATGGACTGTTCTTTACCAGTACCTTGGTCCTTAGCTGTTACGTTGAGGATACCGTTAGCGTCGATGTCGAATACAACTTCGATTTGGGGTACACCACGGGCAGCGGGGGGAATACCGTCTAAACGGAAGGTTCCCAAACTCTTGTTATCCGTGGACATTTCCCGTTCACCTTGGAGAACGTGGATTTCTACGTTAGTTTGCCCATCTACCGCAGTGGAGAATACTTGCGACTTCTTCGTGGGAATAGTTGTGTTGCGGGGGATAATTTTGGTCATTACACCACCCAAGGTTTCTACACCCAAGGAAAGTGGTGTTACATCTAACAGTAATATACCAGTAACATCACCACCAAGGACACCACCTTGAATTGCTGCACCGACTGCTACAACTTCATCGGGGTTAACGGTTTCGTTTGCTTCTTTCCCAATTACCCGTTTTACCAATTCCTTCACAGCAGGAATCCGGGTAGAACCACCAACTAATACAACTTCATCAATGGCGCTCTTATCAATTTTAGCGTCGCGGATAGCATTCTCCACAGGAATACCACAGCGATCGATTAAGTCGGAACATATTTCTTCAAATTTAGCACGAGTAAGGGTTGTATCCAGGTGTTTTGGTCCATCCTGAGTAGCGGTAATAAATGGTAGGTTGATTTCTGTTTGGGTAACGCTGGAAAGTTCGATTTTAGCTTTTTCCGCAGCTTCTGTTAAACGCTGTAAAGCTTGTTTATCTTTCCTAAGATCAATACCTTCTTGTCTATTAAATTCTTCCGCTAAAAAGTCAACAATTTTCTTATCAAAGTCATCACCACCAAGGTGGGTATCACCAGATGTTGATAGTACTTCAAATACACCATCACCAACTTCTAAGACAGATACGTCGAATGTACCACCACCAAGGTCAAATACGAGGATAGTTTCGTTGCTCTTCTTATCTAAACCATAGGCTAGCGAAGCAGCAGTAGGTTCGTTGATAATTCGCAATACTTCGACACCGGCGATTTTACCAGCATCCTTAGTCGCTTGACGTTGGGAATCGTTAAAGTATGCAGGAACGGTGATAACAGCCTGAGTTACTGTTTCGCCTAAATACTTACTAGCATCATCAACTAGCTTGCGTAGTACTTGAGCAGAAATTTCTTCAGGAGCAAATTGCTTACCAACTTGGGGACAATCTAAACGAACATTACCATTATTGCTGAGAACCTTGTAAGAAACCTCTGTAGCTTCGTGGGTAATTTCTTCAAACTTACGTCCAATGAAGCGTTTTACAGAATAAAAAGTATTTTCTGGGTTCATTACCGCTTGGCGTTTCGCAATTTGTCCTACCAAGCGATCGCCATTCTTGGCAAATGCTACCACACTAGGGGTGGTGCGAAAACCTTCTGCGTTGGCAATAACCGTGGGTTTTCCACCTTCCATAACTGCCACGCAGGAGTTAGTAGTACCTAAATCGATTCCAACTACTTTTGCCATTGTTAGCTACTGGCTCCGTATAACTCAAAAAAATGAATGGGTGGGGTTTATAAAGGACTAAATTATTGAACTCACTGGTTTTGACTAAACAGCCAGTTCAGCATGAATACCTTTAACTTTTTCAGATTACCATTGGTACGAACCATTGGTAATCTAGTCTATGCTGACATATATACTGAGCCTGTATAGCCAGTCCATGAAGGGTGGTTTTCCGAACCTTGATTAGGACGGTTAAGCCTCAGATGTATCTAGTTGGCTCATCTAAATTGATTTACCTCACTTTGTATAATGTATGAGAATTAATACTTTCAGCCATTGGGGTGAACCGTAATCTCAAAGTGGTGTTTGCCGTCACTTTATTTTGGATTACCCTTACATCATTGAGAGCAAAGCCATTACCACATCTATGTTCATTCCATCACCGACTCTTTGTATTTATAGAACAATGGCGCTTAAGAATAGTTATAAATAGAAAAAGAAATCGTTACTTTTATTTTTCGCGAAAATATCCTTCCGATTCCAATTTTTTAATTGCTCTTTGTGCCACTTCCTGTCCATATTTTTCAGCAATATAGATTCTTGTAAGAGTTTTGGCATCACGCTGATAGTTTTCCGCCCCAATGGAGTTTCGTAAAAAGCTATTAGACCTTTGATTTCTTCGTTAGTAAAATCTTTACTGTAAAGAGCAGGGTAAGCGCATCTAATATTGTAGTGAAAATTACAGATTGTTGTACAGAATTGTGAGGTATCTATTGATTGTCAAGTGCCAACGACAACAACGGGTACTCCGTGCCTAAGCGCAGTGCTCCTCCAGTGACCTTTTGGGGGCACTGGAGGAGCATCGCCAAAAAAGATCCAACTGGGGAAGATTCGTGGGCCACAAAAATGGAGATTTAAGTATTAAAGAAGTTAAGTCCTATGCTAAGGACGCAAAGGGTATATCTGAACTGAATGGGTTAGTCTAATGGTATCTCTGACAAGAAGGCTTGCGCCTACGGGTTTCAAATCTTCAAAACCAAAGATTAAAAGCTCAAAAAAATTGAGTATAGCCAATGCTACTCCATTGACAGAAAAAATGTCATTAGTTTTTAGTCAGATAGAAGACCCACCTGTAGAAAGAACCCATGTCCATTTCTTAACAGATATTTTAATCATTGGAATACTATCAGTTATTGCAGTAGGTAAGGGATGAGAGGACATGGAAAATTATGGATTGAGTAAATACGACTGGTTGGAGCAGTTTTTAGCTTTACCAGAGGCCATACCAAGTGCAGATACCTTTCGACGGGTATTTAACCCATTAACCCAAAAGTATTTGAGCGATGCTTTCGACGTTGGGTAGAATCAATAGTTGAAGCCCCAGGAGCACAGGTAATTCCCATTGATGGTAAGACCCTCAAAGGTTCCTATGATAGAGAACAGGGTAAATCAGCGTTACATCTAGTTCGTGCATGGTCGAGTGAACATCGTCTTGTTTTAGGACAAGTAAAACAAGACGATAAATCGAAGGATATTGCCGTTAAGATAGACCGGATTTAAAGCAATGCCTTTTAGATTTAATTACCAGTAGTGATGGAGATATACCATTATTAATGAGAGGAGCAGATGGCAATGAATCAGATAAAGCAGTATTTTGTCAAATTTTAGTAGAGTTTAAAAAATAAATAGTTTTTGACAGTATTATGGTCTGCCATAGTGCATTATATAGCCAAGAAAATCTCAAATGAATTCAGCATATAAAATGGATAAGTCGAGTACCGATGACAATTAAGAAAGCACAAGAATTAGTTCAATCTGTAGAGATCTAAGTACAGGGAAAAAAATTCAGAATATTTTCTCTACCCCAACCCAATACTGTTTGTGCTAACCTTGCTCTACCTTGGCAATATTTCAACGTTATCTGAGCTTGAAAGCCCCGACGTTCTACTCCATTCATTTTCGATGCTGCCAACCGCAAGTCTTCTATTTGTGATCTTGTTAATGATTTGGGTTCCTCTGCTGGGTCTAGCATACTCCAAAATACTTGCCCCTGTTTTTTTTACTCATCAACATTACATCTTACTTTCATTGGTAAATTCTTTCTTATAAATTACCTAAGACCAACTCAATTGTCTTGGTTATGCAAAGTTTGCAGTTGAGAAATAGGAACACACCAAATTTGACGTTTTTCAGTACGATGATGACCTTTCTCTACCCGTTTATCATAACTATGGATAATACCTTTAAAGCCTTGAGATAACTGTTGCTCAAACCAATTTTTCACTTGTCCGTAAAGTGTAGGATGATTCCCTTTGAGTTCTAAAAAATAATCTGCTTTTGCATTCAATATTTGGGATGCAATTGCTGTTTGCGTACCCATGGCATCAATGGTAATAATACATCCAGCCATGTCTAATAATTCCAAGAATGCAGGGATTGCTGTAATTTCATTCGATTGATTTATCGTCTTGTTTTACTTGTCCTAAAATAAGACGATAAATCAATCGACCATGCACTAACTAGATGTAACGCTGATTTCCCTGTTCTCTATCATAGGAACCTTTGAGGATCTTACCATCAATGGGAAGTACCTGTGCTCCTGCGACTTCAACTATTGATTCTACTCAACCTCGAAAGCATCGCTCAAATACTTTTGGGTTAATGGGTTCAAACACCCGTCGAAAGGTATCTGCACTTGGGA
>CBZS010000332.1 GCA_000613065.1 Richelia intracellularis
GGTAACGGTGTTGGATATATTTAATAACTTCAATCTTTGCATGCAAGTTGATGAAATGGCAACTGACTCTCAAGTAATTTGCCTGCGTTGAATGTATCTTCGGCACATGCAAATTCCTGTTGACACAATTTTCGTAGTTGGAATTGTGCCTGGGTATATTTTTTGGTCAGAGGTTTTTCCAGTTGTTGTAAATCATATTCTTTACGGGCTTCACTTTCTATCACTAGCCACCGTTGTCCTATCACTAGCCACCGTTGTCGCACACCACCAGAATCATTACAACAGGGGGCAATACGATATCCTGGGATTTTACTTGGTACACATGGAGCAATACTGTTCTTTTCTAATAGTTATTTTGCGGCAATTAGGGTTGCAGGAACTGGAGAGACCCATCTGAATGAGATTATCATCTGCAAATTGTCTTCAGTGTAAAGGGCTGCATCCGCAACAAAAGAAGCATCAATTTGCTATTGTTTGTGGAAATCTGCCATAAGTGTTCCAAACCTGGCAGAATGGACTTCATTACGATTTGCAACTCTTAAATATAAAAAAATATCTCCATCACCAGTCCACATCAAGTCAAGGATAAATTGTTTCAAATCTGGTCGGTGCTCTCTAGAATAACCATATGTAATTGTAATTAATCCTGATTGTGCTGATGCTTCATCATCAGTACCAGTTCCATAATCCCCATGTAGATCAAATCAACTTGAATCCAAGTGGAAGCTGTCCATTTTCACTCCAAATCTATCTGCTGCTGATAGTGGGACTCGGATAAAAATTGCCGTTTATCCTGCATTATATAGTTTGTCTAAGACTCTGCCTAAGGGTTCATCGTTCAAATGTTCTGGTTGTATTACCTCTCCCAATAAATGTTCTGTTGCAATCCCTTAAAAGAACTTTTCAAATAAAAATAGTGGTGCACTGATAAGGTTATTATTGAAAAATAAATTACCAGCAAAAGCGGTTGAATCAAGATATCCCATTTGGGCAACACTGGATTTCGCTGTAATCTAGACTCGACTTGTTTCATAGCTTTCTTTGTTAGAGAAATCCCTTTTTGGTAAACAGTTTTACTTAAACTCAAGATAGGATATAAGCCTTTCCAAGTCATACTCGAAGCCCAGGAAAGCATGACTTCAAGATCAACAATCTTCGCCCCCCCCATTCCAATGCTGGTCAAGAATACCCCAACAACCTTCTATGGGATTGTATTTACTATGGTAAGGAGCATAGTAAAGCAATTGAATTGATATATTGAGGAGATCAACAAACTCAACCATCCTTTTTTTTTATTGAGTTCTTACTCCACTACTTTCCGGACCATTGTCAACTTTTATTTGTATCAGTTCGGTATCCTGCTTTTGTTATGGTGTCATTGTCTTCCACCATTGAATTAGAGTATCAACAATAAAATCCCTGGTTTTATAAGAAGAACTACCAAAGTTAATATAGAATAATTGCCCACTATCTTCATCAATAATCCCACAGGGAGTATATTTTTCTGTGCATCCCATATCATGATACTCAGCTTGATTGTCTCCTCTGCTTTTTCCACCACGAGAAGAACCCCCAATATTAACGGTAGCTTTGCAATCCATGCTTAGTGGTTTGACTCTGAGCCTTGTTGATTGCGGCTGAAATTCTTTGATGTTGTTGAAGATATCATCCGTTTGTGCAATTTTTTTTTGAGGTTTGACTTTTTACTACTTTACGAAGACCATAGCCCATTCAATTCAATACTTGTGCCATTGTAATGGGGCAAGGCAATTGCTCCTGGCTAAATCCCTGTTCTTTGAGTTTTTCTAGTGCGGATGTTGCTGTTAACCGGGTATAGGCTAAGGAAGTTTTAAATGTTGGGTCTTGTTGAGAATGTGATTCTGCAATTTGTCCCAGGGATAATGCCACAACAGAAGAGGTTGTTTCTCTTGGCAACGCTTTGCTGTGCTCAAGGCTTATTGTAATCCCACACAGATTATCCCTGTTCTTTTTTTCGCTAAGCCTAACTCTATATTTTCTCTACCCCAACCGAATACTGTTTGTGCTACCCTTGCTCTAACTTGGCAATATTTCAAGGTCATCTCAGGTTGAAAGCCCCGACGTTGTACTCCATTCATTTTCGATCCTGGCAACCGCAAGTCTTCTATTTGTGATCTTGTTAATGATTTGGGTTCTTCTGCTGGGTCTAGCATACTCCAAAAGACTTGCCCCTGTTTTTGTACTCATCAACATTACATCTTACTTCCATTGGTAAATTATTTCTTATAAATAACCTAAAGCCTAAGCCATTGAGAATCATTGCTTTGACCACTTGGCCTGTGCTGATTATTTCTTGGGGATGAGTTCCAAACAGTTGGTTGAACAAATCAACCAAACTCATTTCATAAATAATCCCTACCACTATGCCTAAGTGATCGATATATTGTACTTTGATTTGTTATTTTGAAAAACTCATACTTCAAAAATACAATATTTTGCGATCGCACCTGCGGAGTCTGGGCTCTAAGGATAACCGCGGTCCACGTAGACTTGGTATTAGGCCGCGATGGCCCAAGGAGGTTTGGAAGACAAAGAAGAAGAGCAGACTCATTAAAATTTCCGTCCCACGTTCTTGTTGAAAACGTGGGAAAGAATTTCAGGTTGGTTTGATGCTTTTTTGTCTCTTGCAAGAATCCATATTTGGATTAACAAAAATATATTAGTGGGATAGGAATAGCTAATTTGCCAGATATCATACCAAATGAGTCTATATTTCATTGCACTTTTACCACCCCAACATATCCATCACTATCCGAACCAAATAAAACAACACTTTGCAGAAAATTACAGCAGTCATAATGCTCATAAATCCCCACCCCACTTTACCTTGCAATCTCCTTTTGATTGGCAAGATGACAATATCGCAGCTTTAGAGTCCTGCTTACAAAACTTTGTTGCTTTCCCCCAGGAATCAATTCCCATTACCTTAAATAATTTGGGTGCTTTTGCTCCCCGTGTCATTTATATTCATGTCAATAAAAATGAGGAATTACTAGCTTTAAAAACTAAACTAATGGCACATATGGAGGATGAATTAGGAATTGTCGATCCAGTATCTAAAAAATGTTCCTTTACACCCCATATGAATGTTGCTTTCAGGGATTTAACCAAGCAAAATTTTAAATTGGCATGGCAGCATTTTAAAGCCCAGGAGTTATACTTTCAATTCACGGCGTTGCATAAGTGCGGGATGATTTCACTTTTCAAGGATTTTTCAATGGTTTCAAACCCTAATTCATCCCGCACTTATGCAACGCCCAATTCACTACAACTGAGTTAACTTTATTACGTCATAATAAAAAACTTTGGCAGATTCACTCACAGTATCCTCTAACTACCAAAGAACATGATATAAAGCTAACTGAAAACTAATTACCTATAACTAAAGATGACGGATCTCAACCTGAAGACAGAGTATAAATTATTCAATGGGAAACTCGGCTTTTACTCCCATATATCTGCTTGCTGTCATGGTGAGATATGTTTTGCTGTCTACAAACCACCCCAAGCTAAATCCCAAAATCTCCCGATTCTTTATTTCCTCTCTGGTCTAAGTTGTACGGAGGAAAACTTTATGGAGAAGGCAGGGGCACAAAGATTTGCGGCAAAATACGGTCTAATATTAGTTATACCCGATACTAGTCCCCGCAATACGGGTATCCCTGGAGAGGATGAAAATTGGGATTTTGGTACAGGAGCCGGGTTCTATGTCGATGCTACGGAA
Source organism: Richelia intracellularis (assembly GCA_000613065.1). Classification (GTDB taxonomy): domain Bacteria; phylum Cyanobacteriota; class Cyanobacteriia; order Cyanobacteriales; family Nostocaceae; genus Richelia; species Richelia intracellularis_B. Next base: position 3,764 of record CBZS010000332.1, read on the forward strand.
AAACCTTGGCTAAACCACTACCAGATGTATAGCTACGTAACAAAAGAATTACCCGAAATAATTGCTGCTAACTTTCCAGTAGAACCATCCCGACAAGGAATTTTTGGTCATTCCATGGGAGGACATGGAGCATTAGTTTGTGCCTTACGCAATCCTCAGCAGTATAGATCGGTTTCAGCCTTTGCTCCCATTGTTGCCCCTATGAATTGCCCTTGGGGCGAAAAGGCTTTTAGTAATTATTTAGGTGAAGATAGGGAAAATTGGCGTAACTACGATGCTAGCGAATTAATTCGTCAACAACCATTCCACAGTCCAATTTTGATTGACCAAGGTACGGAAGACAAATTTTTGAATCAAGAATTACTACCAGAAATATTTGCCCAAGCTTGCGAGCAAGTTAATCAACCTTTAACTCTGCGCTATCAAGAAGGATACGACCACAGTTACTACTTTATCGCTTCCTTTATAGAAGATCATATCCGCTATCATGCGATCGCGCTTTTGGGATAATCATGGGATGTTAAGCTTCTAGACCGTGCATTATGGGAATTAAATATACTAAAAAATAAATTTAACCCCAGTTGTGGTTTATAGACAAACTGAGGTTAATATTGATGATGCCAATTGGGTGAAGAACTTCATTGCATATCCTGACAAGATATTTAAGATTCATCGTCAAGACTAAAATTAAGGCGTTGCATAAGTGCGGGATGAATTAGGGTTTGAAACCATTGAGAAAGCGTTGAAAATTTAGTGAAATCATCCCCTGATTCAGCAACGCTAAATTAACTATGTTCGCCACCTTGATGGATAGTTTTCACCCATTTCAATCGCTTGGATCTGACTGACATCCTAGCAGTTGTGGCACTCATGACTACAAACCAGTGAAGCATATATATAGTTCCCCGCAGGGTTTGCAGCACAATAACTAAATAGTTAGAGGCACGTAAACCTTTATCTCTACGTATGCGTCTTAAACCATGAAACATCCCGTTTAAAGACATAATTACGGTCAAACTGCTGATCGGACTGAGTAAAGGTAAACGATGCTTGACGATCGCCATAATTAAATCAGGAATTGCTGCCGTAGGCAGAATATACATAGTAATGGCAAACATCAACAGATCCCAGGTTTTCCTAATTCCCATGCGGTTGCGGAGAATTAAATCCCAGTAATCCAAATAGCGTTGATATCCCCCTTCAGCCCAACGACTGCGTTGATGCCAAAGAGCGCTCGCGCTAGTGACTCCCTCTTCGTATACTGCTGGAAAAACGGTACAGTCAATATCCCAATCGCTCAGTTGTAATCTTAAAGTTAAGTCCAAATCATCGGTAATTGTCTCTTCATTCCAGCCACCACAGCTTAATAAAGCCTGGCGACGAACAAATTGACCATTACCCCTTAATTCTCCAATTCCGCCATTTGCAGTGCGTTGTTGCTGCATGTAGGTATCTAATGCCATTTCTGCCATTTGTCCCTTAGTCCAAAAATTGGTTTTGGCATTGGCAATAGCTTTACGTACCTGTACTGCACCAACCTTTTCCCGTTGGAACATGGGTACAACTTGCTGCAACATATCTGGTGAGACTTGGGCATCGGCATCAAACACCGCCAAAATTTCCCCTTTCGTTAAAGGTAAAATCTGGTTTAACGCCCCAGATTTACCACCAGTAGCCGTTGGTGATCGCCGAAATACTTTCAGATTGGTATATTCTTCTGCTAGCTTTGCGAGCAACTGGGGAGTGCAATCGCTACTGTTATCATCCACAATCCACACTTCGTAATTTCCATCCGGGTAATCTAAATTACACAGATTTTCCACGAGATTACCAATGACAGCTTCCTCATTTTTTGCCGCCACCAGTACAGATACATGGGGATAATTGCCCTGCATCTGAGATATTTTGTCCCTGGGTTTAGCAAAAACTATCACCAAGGCATGAAGACTTAGAATAGTAGTTAGCCCCAATACAAACAAAGAGCCCGAAGAAATTAAGTTCAAGGCAATAGTGCCGCTCCAAACCATAGTTAAGACTAGAGCGGCTTTACGTCTGCGACCTTGAAATCTGGATGGTAGAGACAAATCAGTGACCTCTACGTCCGTCTCTAAATCCTCTGCTACGGAAATGTCGGATAGCAGCGAATTGAGCGGATCAAGCTCGTTGTAAGAATCGTTTTCGGGCCAGGAATTCGCTGGCATAGGTTACTTGATTTAACCACCAATATTTGTCCACACCCATAAAGAAACTGGGAATCAGGTAACACCAAACCGTACAGCCTTCGCAAACATCTAGCTTACCCTGGTTTTGGCGGTACTCTTCCACCTTTTCTGACTCTCGATACAACTCGTAGAGTTTTCCATTAATTGGAACGCCAGTTTGAGCAAAATGGTAACAAGGCAACAACAGTTCGTCGTTGGGAGATATGGCAATTACAGCGTCCACCGCTTTACAGCGAGGATTTTTTGTGTCGTTGCCCCCAGCTTCAATAAATACTAGTGCAGCCTTATTGTAACCGACATTGTTATATTTCTTAGCAACTGCTTCAATTGCCGCTATCATATCCGGGGTAGGATTCTTCTTAGAGTTGTAGTTTTCATGAGCAGTAAACGCCGGATTTAACCAGACTCTCACCCCCAATTGCTTACCCAACTCACCCACCTCTGCCAAACGCTGATAATTTTGGGCGGTAACAGTATGATTGAGTACAGGATACTCACCCAAAGACTTAGCCTTTGCAACAGATTTTACCAAAGTGTCAAAAATTTTCACACCCCGAGACTGATCGTGTGTCTCCGCGTCCCCACCATCCAAAGAAAAATTCAAAAAGTCAACTAAACCTTGAATTTCTTTTGCCTTCTTGGGGTACAGAATCGTATTTGTTGTAATGCTGGTGTAAAAACCTTCTTTTTTGGCTTCCGTATAGATTTGCCCAACATCATCCCTTAGTAAAGGCTCACCACCAGTAAAATCAACATATTTTACCCCTAAACGGCGCAAATCTTTAAGATTATGCTTAATAGTTTCAAAATCAGCCTCTTTTCCCGGTTCTAACGCCCAAATGTTACAAAAGTGACAGCGAGCATTGCAGCGATATGTAAGATAGTAGTTCGCAACTAGTGGAGCCATAGTATTTATTAACCCACTCAAATATTTTCTTAACACATCTTTCAATGTAGTTAACCAAGAGTCAATGGATTTTATATTTATTAAATCTTAGATTGAGTATTGATTGAACTATGGGGTAAGTCTGATAATTTACCCCTTTCTACCTCTGTCAAGCAATGTTTTTCAGAATATATCCCACTAATAGCAGAAGGTGATAATATACCTATTCAGTAAGAGGGGTTATATCATCTGATGGCTGGACGTTTTGAAGGACTGAGTAATTTAGAGTGGTCTTTCTTTGAGGATATTTTTCCGAAACCCCGAAAGAAACGCGAACGAGGAATGCCACATTCTTCATTTCGTTATGTACTCAATACCTTACTGTATATGTTAATAACAGGGTGTCGTTGGTGTGACGTTCCAAAAGGAGAAATATGGCCATAAAAGAGCTCTGCACATCGATGGCTCAAACGTTGGCAGTTGGACGGGACCTTAGAGGCTTTACAACCACGAATATTGGGGATTGGACAAGATAAAGGGTTAATCAACTGGAGTTATGGCACGGTGGACGGGTCTTTTTCCACCTGGAAAGGGCGGTGGTGATGGTGTTGCTTACGGTAAAAAAAGGAAAGAGTCTTTTTATACAGACTCTTACTGAAGGTTCAGGAATGCCTTTATCCAATCCCAGCACACCTGCCAATAGTAGTGAAACAGATCAGGTGATACCACTTCTAGACAGTGTAAAGGTAAAGACCAACAAACGTGGTAGACCCCGTAAACCCCTGAAAGTGCTTGCTGCTGACAAAGGCTATGATTCTAAGGATAAGGGCGCTGCTTTACGTAGACGTGGTATTCGGCCGCAATGGCCCAAGCGGGTTTGGAAGAAAAAGAAGAAAAAGGGCAGACCGATTAAAATTTCCGTCCCAGGTTTTCAACAAGAACGTTGTTTCCCATGGTTTCAAAAAAAATATCGTCGTCTTGTTGTCAGATGGAAAAGAATTTCAGCTTGTTTTGATGCTTTTTTGTCTCTTGCAACAATGCATATTTAGATTAACAAAATCATAATAGTGGGATAGAGTTATCTCTCTATTATGGCGTTGCATAATAGAGGAATGAATTGAGGTGTTCTACTGTGAATTGGGGTGGGACTCTTTTGGTACTACGGAGTATGATATAAGAATAATAAATGACAAGTCAACCCGAGTAGTATTGACAGCCAAAAATTTACTTGATGGAATTGGCTTGTAAAAAGTGAAAAAACAGGAACAGTTCCACACCCTATGCAAGGATCTACATCAAATCAAGGTCTATTTTGGTCACAAGCACGAGAACTATTTGAACAGATAGTTAGTTGGTTAGACTCAGACAGCATTTGTGGGTTAGAACACTCCCAGATAGAGAGTAAGTTACTTGAAAATGGATACGAACAATTGAGACAGTTGTTATAAACAAAGATATTTTGATAAACGCAGTCAAGATGAAATAGAGGGAGAGTGTGCAGGCACAGACTCAGTAAATAGAACACATAAGATAAAATTGTCGCGGAAATTGACCACATTATTTGGCACAGTAATCGCCAATACAATGGGTTGTGGAGGAAAAAAGAGAAATACGCTATTTTCTTTGGATGGGGAGTTTTATCTACCAGCACAGCAGTATTCTCATGAACTAAGACAGGGATATTATCCATGTGATTGAGTTTTTGTAGAAAGCTGCATTTGTCTTTTATTCTCAGACTTAAACACAGCCAGAAGCTAGGGAGAGCAAACGTTTACAGCTTATCCTTGAAGGTAAATCAAGTTCAGTTGCCCCAGGTATGCCCCGGAGTCCAACTTTACTCAAACTCACCCCCCAAGAACGTAAACCCGTGGATACCTGTGCTAGATATTTACTTAACAATGCCAAATACCTCAAATATGACGGATTACTTAAAAGCTGGATTGCCCATCGCCACGGGGGTGATTGAGGGTGCTTGTCGCCACCTCATTAAAGACAGGATGAATATCACTGGGGCTAGATGGACCATGAGGGGTGCTGAGACTGTTTTACCCCTGGGTTCTTTATACATCACTGGGGATTGGGATGAGTATTGGCAGTTTCATCTATAACAAGAACATAAATCCAATCACCTGGCTTTGTACTCTAGTGGTATTCCTTTGATGAACCAATTTGTCAAAGCTCGTTGTTCTACTGCCGCTCCACCTCTTCCAATACCTGTCTAAGTTCCAGTCTCGGTCTTACTAAAAGAGTCGCACGGGTGCATTGTGCATACTGCAAGTCTACGAGGATTAGAAAAAATCGGAAACCTCAAGGTAAACAAAATCAGATTTGTGTAAATTGCGAATGCCAATTTATAGATATCTATAATCCACCAAAAGGAGACTCAAATGAGATCAAAC
>CBZS010000333.1 GCA_000613065.1 Richelia intracellularis
GTAAACGCGATTTTATAGGTACTGTGTCAAGGATGTACATGGCGGGCATTACCAGGAGATTTACCACCTTGGTCTACAGTCTATGGCTATTTCAGAAGACGGCGCAAAGACCGTACTTGGCTTCAGGTTCATGACAAACTATATCAATGGGTTTGGGTAGCAGCCAGTCGAGAACCAATTCCATGGGAAGGAGCCTTTGATAGCCAATCAGTTGAAAGCGCAACCATGATTTGTACGGATGTTGGTTTCGACGCAGGAAAACAAATACATGGACGTAAGCGATTTATTACGGTTGACTTTTTAGGGCTAGTTTTGCGAGTGGCATTGCATAAGTGCGTGATGAATTAGGGTTTGAAACCATTGAGAAATCGTTGAAAATTTAGTGAAATCATCCCTTGATTCAGGAACGCCTTGCGACTCTAAGTTACTTCTGCAAGTATGCCAGAACGTGCACGTTTAGCCCCTGCACGTTCTGACAGGTTTATCAGATGAAAGATAAAGTTAAAAGACTGCACACTATCTGGATGGATGCAGGATATCGGGGGGAAGATTTTGCCCACTGGATAATCGATGTTTTTCGTTGGATTGTGGAAGTGGTTTTCAGACCCTTAGAAAAGAAGAGTTTTACCCTTTTCCCAAAACCTTAGGTTGTAAAACGAATTTTCGGGTAGCTCAATTGGTGTAGAAGATTAAGTAAGGACTATGAAAGGCTACCTGAAACTTCTGAGACTTTAATTTATATTGCAATGATACGTATCATGGTCAGGCTACTTGCATGATTTGTAACTGACTTCGACTTTTAAAACATCCTCTTAATTTACCTCGATTTTTTGATTCTAAAACCTTTTGTGTTTCTTTTTTTCGTCTGCTTCCTCAAAGGTCGCCTCTTGTATTTTTTTTACCATCATCTGATTGACTTTATTCAGCACATTGCCACTGATTATTTCAGGAAAATGTACTAGCATCGATGTATCAAATCGTGCTCTCTTAATATAAGATGACATTCCTATAAAGTACTGTAGATAAGGGTTATCTTTTATTTGTTCTACTGTTTCCGTATAGTTTATCCCCAATTTATATTTGATTATTAATTCAGCTAATGCCATGCGAAAATGACTTTGCTGGTGCG
>CBZS010000334.1 GCA_000613065.1 Richelia intracellularis
TTTTGTTTACCTCCACGTTTCCCATTTTTTCTAATCCTCGTAGACTTGCAGTATGCATAATGCACAGTAGAACGCCTCAATTCATCCCTCTATTATGCAACGCCGTTTATTCTCGCCACCAATGTTGTTGATGCCGACAAACTTAGCAACGAAGATGTTTTACCTGAATATAAGGCACAACAATCTACAGAACGTGGTTTTGGGTTTCTCACAGACCCATTGTTTTTTACTTCCACTGTGTTTCTAAATTGAAGGAAAAGAGTGGTGGCTTTGGCAATGGTTATGGGTTTGTGTTTGCTAGTTTACAGCCTAGGTCACAGGGCATTACCCCAATATCTAAAACGAGGCTCCCAAACAATTCAAAATCAGTTAGGTAAACCAACTGGCACTCCTACTTTACGTTGGGTGTTTCAATCTTTCATGTCAATTCATTTATTAATGATCGCTTCTTTGAAACAGATTTCCAACCTCAGTGAACAGCGGTGCTGGATTCTACAGTTTTTTGGTGCTCCCTGTCGTAAATATTATCTTATTTCCTAACTTCCCTGCTGAATGTGGGTTACTAAGGAAAGAATTACAATTACAAATGAAACTTCTATTAATTCAGAAAGTCTGTGCCAGTTGTTATTTAAATTAGCTAATATGGGTCGAAATAAACCAATTATTATTGTACTAGATAATACCAGATATCAGAAGTTAAAAATAGTACATAAATATGCAAAAAAAATAGGTATAAAACTATGCTCTTGACCTTGCTATTCTCTACACTTAAATTTTATTGAAAGTTTTTTTTATTTCTTAACAATTAATTTTTATCCTCTAACTACTATGCTAAATGTACAGATTTTTAGGCAACAATATCTAACTATATTCCTACCGCTAATACTGATAAGCAGAAGAAGTTAAATAGCTTATTTAGTCTAGAGTCTCAGACAAAAAAAGAATCCATTTTTTAGGCATTGCCCGTGTTTATTTTCTGTCATTTGCCGAAAAAAGCAAACAGTTCAGGAGCTAAATTATCCAGAAATATAACAGGATTTGAATTGATTCATAGTAGCAATTAAATGATTTAATTCCAGTAATAACTGTGAATTAGTAAAAATATCAATCCAGGGATAAATCAACCAAAATAGTTAGAGTAATTGGACGATTAGACGCAGATTATTTAAAACGTTCTTACATCCACATTCATGATTACATTGTTGATGATTCGAAACATAAATATGACTATTTATTTGCCGCTCAGTCTTAACTTGACAAGATTTATTTAAGGCTAATAATGCTGGAGAATTCAAACTAATTATCCTCTCGACACAAAAAATAATCTCCTACCACCTCTCAATATGTTGAAAATTTGTAAACATATAATCTGTCCAAAGTAATTCTTGTTTACAGTGACGAAACCCATATTCTACCCAGGTTATTAATCCATAGAAATTGTCTAAAGTCTTTTTAAAACTTCCTTTAATATTCGTCATTACGAAGGAGATATAATTTTCTGGTATCGTTTTTGGGTCATTAGTTATTTCCCAGTAAGTTATGACTCTTTTTTTACCATAAATTATTTCTCTAATGTATCTATTTTCTAATTTTTAATTACTAAATGTTATCTCAAATTTACACCACTTGTTTTCTCTAACACTTTGCCAGAGTGGAAACCAGACTCTGTGATTACTTCTAATTACAACTACATAAGGTAAGTTCGATTCATCTAGTTTTCTCAGAAATTGACTATTTTTACCATATAAACTATCTGCCAGTACTAATTCCATATTAAAGTTCTCTTCAATTAAATCTGTAATTATTTATGACGCTAACTCTACTTTAGTTTTATATTTATCTCCTTCTTTTAACCTCCCTTATTGTTTAAACCGTTTTACCATTCATGGAAATGTTATATTATGGTAGACTACATAAGCATTGACTGAAACTATTCCATTATAACTTATTCCACACTTCCTAAGTATTCTC
>CBZS010000335.1 GCA_000613065.1 Richelia intracellularis
GGGAGGTGCGTTTGGGTTATTCCCTCTACCGAGAAGCAGTTCAACAAAATGGAGCTGGTTCTTTAGTACAAGCATTAGGAATGAGTCCCAGCAGTTCTCTTCACCCCACAGCTCAACGCTTTATCTTAGATGATGATAGTGTGTTTCTATTGTGCTCCGATGGGTTAAGTGATTGTGACAGGGTAGAAGAAAACTGGGAGACGGAAATATTACCATTATTGACAAATAAGCTTGAAATTAACGAGATTGCTAACAAACTAGTAAAAATAGCTAACAATAAAAACGGCCATGATAACGTCACTGTTGCCCTAATTCATTGTCAAGTCAAATACTCAGAACCAGAAGTATCCGTAGATACTACATTGATTGATACATCTCCTGTACTCATTACAGAGCAACAATCGAATCTATCAACCGTGCTGCCAGAGTACAGCAGTGAACAAAAAACTCAGGTAGCTGCAACAGATACCATTCCTCGAAAAAAAAGAGTAGACCCCTGGCAACTCATTATCTTCCCGTTAGTGATTGTAGGTGCCGTTTTAGGATTTTCAGTTCAAAAACTACTGAAGCCATCTCCCTCACCATCTCCCCAAGCTACCACTGGTACTTCTACAACTGTGCCAACAGCTATACCCCGGAATGTAGAGAATTTACAGTCAGGATGGGTGATTAAGACAACTCAACGTACGGCACTAACAGAGCAAAAGTTTGTCCCTGCAAATACTTTTTTACAAGTAATAGAGAAAAAACCTGGTGTGTTGAATTCTGGAGGTATAGCTATTCGCCTTCGGATATGCCCTAGCTCAACTACAACCGTCCCAGAAACAGAAACACGATTCTGGGTCAATATCAATCAATTACGGGCAGCTAAGATTAAAGTCCTACAAGCAGGTGAAACTAGCCCATGTAATGTTGTGCCTGCACCCAGTAATAACAACTGACAATTATTAGATCTTTGGTGTCTTAATGTTTCTGATTTATCCTTGCCATGACATTAGAAAACAGGCTAAGCGCGTTTCAAATTCTATTGATAACCGGGTTGAGAGGTATCATCATCATGTTGGGATAAACAAGCAGTAAGAACAGTCAGCATATAATTATTATCCATACCGGCTCGATTAGATTTTTGGTGATTACTACGTTTCAAAGATTGCTCTAGGTTTAAAGCATTAAGAGCTATTCGCCGCAGAAGTGCTAAGTTTTGTGGAGCATGACTAGTACGGACACCACAAGCATCTTCAGAAAAAGTGACATCTAAAGTCCAATGCAATCGATTTTCCACACCCCAATGAAGAGGAATCACTTGTCCTAAGTTACGAGCATCACAATTAAAACTAGTTAGATAAAACTGGACTTCACGGATTGTTTGATTCCAAAGATGTCTTATCCCCACAACCATGACAAGGCATTTAAGACCAACCCAATTCTCTTGGTTATACAAAGTTTGCAGTTGAGAAATAGGAACACACCAAATTTGACGTTTTTCAGTACAATGATGACCTTTCTCTACCCGTTTATCATAACTATGGATAATACCTTTAAAGCCTTCAGATAACTGTTGCTCAAATCAATTTTTCACTTGTCCGTAAAGTTTAGAATGATTACCTTGAAGTCCTAAAACATAATCTGCTTTTGCATTAAAGATTTGGGATGCAATTGCTCTTTGCGTACCCATGGCATCAATGGTAATAATACATCCAGCCATGTCTAATAATTCCAATAATGCACGAATTGCTGTAATTTCATTCCATTGATTTATCGTCTTCTTTTACTTGTCCTAAAACAAGACGATAAATCAATCGACCATGCACTAACTAGATGTAACGCAGATTTACCCTGTTCTCTATCATAGGAACCTTTGAGGGTCTTACCATCAATGGGAATTACCTCTGTTCCTGGGGCTTCAACTATTGATTCTACCCAATGTCGAAAGCATCACTCAAATACTTTTGGGTTAATGGGTTCAAACACCCGTCGAAAGGTCTCTGCGGTTGGGATGCCCTCTGGTAAAGCTAAATACGGCTCCAACCACTCGTATTTACTCAATCCATAATTTTCCATGTCCTCCCATCCCTTACCTGCTGCAATCACTGATAGTATTCCAATGATTAAAATATCTGTTAATAAATGGACACGGGTTCTTTCTACAAGTGGGTCTTCTATCTCACTAAAAACTAATGACATTTTTTCTGTGAATGCAGTGGCATTGGCTATACTCAAATTTTTTGAGCTTTTAATCTTTGGTTTTGAAAATTTGAAACCCGTAGCCGCAAGCCTTCTTATCAGAGATACTATTAGACTAACCCGTTCAGTTCAGATACACCCTTTGCGTCCTTAGCATACGACTTAACTTCTTTAATACTTAAATCTCCATTTTTGTTACCCAGGAGTGTTCCAGCAACTGGGGAAGATTGGGTGGGGTGGGGGAGTGCCAGGTGGGGGTATGAGTGTTTATTGGCCTTACTCAAGGTCTTGATGCCCCTACCTGGCACCAGGGAATCTAGGGAAGCGTTCCTCTGTTGGGTCAACTTTTTTGGGTGCGAATCTTTTGGTAGTACGTAGTATGATATAAGAATCATAAATGACAAGTCAACCAGAGTAATATTTACAGCCAAAAATGTACTTGATGGAATTGGCTTGTAAAAAGTGAAAAAACAGGAACAGTTCCACTCCCTATGCAAGGATCTACATCAAATCAAGGTATATTTTTTTTGGTCACAAGCACGAGAACTATTTGAAGAGATAGTTAGTTGGTTAGACTCAGACAGCATTTGTAGGTAAAAAAACTCCCAGATAGAGAGTAAGTTACTTGATAATGGATAGAAACTATTGAGAGGGTTGTTACAAACAAA
>CBZS010000336.1 GCA_000613065.1 Richelia intracellularis
GCTGGGTTTTATAGTCGGGATGAATGCCATCTTGATTTACGAATACTCGCCAATTTTGCCCAGGCACAATTATATATTGACCGTGTAGTTGGCTTGGATGTAGAACACAATCTGGTATTTTGCGCTAACCGTCCACCAGTGAGTTTTGATGTGCTGTCTATTGATATTGGCAGTAGCCCTGGTACTATATCCGTACCCGGTGCAGTAGAGTATGCAATTCCAGCCAAACCGGTGGCTCAGTTATTAACATATTGGGAGAAAATAACTCAAAGTGCTGCTAACAATCCTCAGCAGGCAATGAAAATAGCCATTGTTGGCGGAGGTGTGGGTGGTGTGGAATTAGCTTTGGCAATGGAAGCTAAGTTAAATCAGATAAATCAAGATGTTCTGGAAGTTCATCTATTTCAACGTCATCCCCAATTAATACCTCATAATCACCAGTTCGTACGCTCTCAAATTCAAAGGGTATTCAAGGAACGTCAGATTCAAGTCCATTTGGGGGAAAATGTAACGCAGATAGAGCCCCAAGAACTTGGTATATTTCAACTCCAATGTGAGTCTGGATTTACAGGGGAATATACTCACATTTTTTGGGTGACACAAGCATCAGCAACTCCATGGTTGCAAACCTCAGAACTAAAAACAGATTCCCTGGGTTTTATTTTGGTGGATGATACCTTGCAATCTCTATCACATTCCCATATCTTTGCAGCAGGTGATATTGCCACCATGGTAAACCATCCCCGTCCGAAGGCAGGGGTATTTGCTGTCCGTCAAGGTAAACCCTTGTTTGCAAATTTACGGAGATATCTACAAGGTAAACCCCTCAAAACATATATTCCCCAGGAAAAATATTTAAGTTTGATTGGTACCGGTGATGGTAAAGCGATCGCTACCCGTGGTATTTTTACTTTACCTGCCCAT
>CBZS010000337.1 GCA_000613065.1 Richelia intracellularis
CACAAAGTCTTATGCTAGAGTGAGAAACTAATGTAATCTGTAGCATCACTGATACAATTAAAATTATAGCAATATAATTATTGGTTAGCTTTACAATACTGATAATAACTATCCCGAAATATAAAGTCAATAAAACATTTAAATATTGAGGATAATAACTAAATATTAAATAGTAAATATATGAATATATCGGTTGAAAAATAATAGCCAAGAATATTAGTCGAATGACATATTCTGTTATATCTCATGTGTATTTTTATCCCAGGATTGCTAGCCAGGCAAACAAAGGAAAACTTAAACTTCCAATACCCACCATAAGAGGATGTTTTAAAAGTCGAAGTGAGTTAAAAATCATGCAAGTCGCCTGACCATGATACGTATCATTGCAATATAAATTAAAGTCTCAGAAGTTTCAGGTAGCCTTCCATAGTCCTTACTTAATCTTCTACACCAATTGAGCGACCCGAAAGTTCGTTGTACAACCCAAGGTTTTGGTAAAAGGGTAAAACCCTTCTTTTCTAAGGGTCTGAGAACCACTTCCACAATTCAACGAAAAACATCAATTATCCAGTGGGCAAAATCTTCTCCCCGATATTCTCCATCCATCCAGATAGATAGTGTGCAGTCTTTTAACTTTATCTTTCATCTGATAAACCTACTAGAACGTGCACGTTTAGTTTAGCCCCTGCACGTTCTGGCATACTTGCAGAAGTAACCAAGACTCGCAAAACTAGCCCTAACAAGTCAACCGTAATAAATCCCTTACGTCCATGTATTTGTTTTCCTGGGTCGAAACCAAGACCCGTACAAATCATGGTTGCGGTTTCAACTGATTGGCTATCAAAGGCTGCTTGCCATGGACTTGGTTCTCGACTGGCTGCTACCCGAACCCATTGACATAGTTTGTCATGAA
>CBZS010000338.1 GCA_000613065.1 Richelia intracellularis
ACCTGACATCGATGGCTTACTGAAAAATCTATTTTTTCCTTTTGAATTAAGGCTTTAATTCAATTTAGAGTTTCAAAATAAGCGAACGTACAGTTAGCATAATAACTAGAAAAAATGGCGTTGCATATTTGCGGGATGAATCAACCAAATACAGGTATTTATCTAGACTTAAAGTAATGAAGTAACAATCGAATAGAGTGCTGAAGCATATCTACGGATTTAGAGTAGCATAATGTTTTTCGATATAGACGTGGGAGATAATGACGTAAACGTGTGTTTTCCCCTTCTACTCTGGTCATATCTGTTTTGCTAATAATATGGTCTCCTGGTTCAACAAAACTGGCGTAAACTTTCCATCCATCTGTGACATAAAAATAGCACTTCCAGAGGTAGACAATATCCAATAAAAGTTGAAAGGTTTCTGCACTATAGTCTCCCAGTACCCAAGCTAAAATTCCTTCGCGGAAATGGTCTACTGCTGTCCACAACCAAATTTTTTTTTGAACCGACGAAAGTTTCTAATTCGTCCAGTTCTGCAACTTCTGGGATATCCTCTATTGATGGTGCATCTGGCAATTTTTCACCAACTTGTTTTACCCAACTAATTATGGTTGTGTGATGAACTCCTTTTTGGCGTTGAATAGCCCTAAATTCCGAGCCATTAACCTATGCTTTTAACCATTATTGTTTGATCTCATTTGAGTATCCTTTTGGTGGTTTATGCATATCTATAAATTGGCGTTCGCAATTTACACAAATGTGATTTTGTTTATCTCGACGATTGCCATTTTTTCTAATCCTCCTAGACTTGCAGTATGGACAATGCACAGTAGAACACCTCAATTCATCCTTATATTATGCAACGCCTAAAAAATAATAGTCTCTACCCCCTTCTCTCGTACGTGTAAGTTCATCGTTTGTGTTTGCATTTATGAGGGAAGGGTATTTCAAGAGCTTCGTGAAAATTATTCTGTACCTTCAAGGTAAGACAACGGGATACTTGACGGACAATTTGATTCAGTAAGCGATCGCCTGTAGACTGAACCAATGATTTGGGTAAACGATGAATAAACTTGGGAAAATTCATATACACCGTCAAATCTAATTCCCACTCTACTTGGGTGATATGACCTGAAAAATTATTATCTTCACTAACCACATCTTCCACTAACTGTAATGATGCCCGATAATCCACCTCATATCCTGGAGCCTTGTAATTGGGTATACTTATAGTATAAATACGGTAAATCCCGTCTTCTTGCGGTAATAGTTTTAACCCTATCTTAGGCTCTAGTTCATAACCTAAAGCACCAAACTTACCAATGCTTAAAGCATAGCCATTATCGCCCAATGACTGCACCTTCATCGGTTCTGCACATCGAGAAAACCAGGAACTGTGGCTATTGAGATATTCA
>CBZS010000339.1 GCA_000613065.1 Richelia intracellularis
AATTGTTCTTGTACGACATAATGCCAGATATCATAAGTGTAAATTAAAATTAGTATAAGACTATGCGACATCAGTAAGTATATAACTATGTTATTTAACTTCCTATTCTCCACAATTAAATTTGATTGAAAGATTTTGTAAATTTATTATAAATGAATGTTTCTACTCTAAGTATTATGCTAATTTTGCAGATTTTAAGGCAGAAATATCTAACTGCATTGCTACCGCTAATACTGATCAGCAGAAGAAGTTAAACAGCTTATTTACTGTCGAGTTTTATACCTTGAAAAAAGTCCAATCTTTAGCCTTTTAAAGTATACGATGTATTCATACCATATATTGAGAAAGCTTTTTTACAACATACCTAACTTTTCAAACACCTTCTTAGCAGAGTTGTATATATTCGTAGACATGATCTAAATTTAATTTATCTTCAATCAATCTATAATGCCAAAACTCCAAAAATATTTCTGGCTCTATATATATGTTACGTCTACTTTTACCTTAATCTTTTGAGAAAGATATATTAACTATTATTCTCAAATCTCTTGATTGCCACTCAGAAGATCTAACTTTCAAGAGAGAACATTTTATACAATAATTATATGTCATATTCTGTATTGGAATACCATTCGGATTATGAACGATATACATGACATTAAATATATTGATAATTCTGTTCCCATTGTAACTTGAACTAGTATTTTATTTCCGGCGTTGCATAATTCCGGGATGAATTAGGGTTTTAAACCATTGAGCGTTCAAAATTTAGTGAAATCATGCTCTGATTCAGCAACGCCTATTTTTATTCAATATGCCGGTACTAGCTATCTAATCTTCAGATACTATTTTTAAAATATCTTCTAACAAAGCATCATATTCCTTTGCATCTTCTGGTTCAGGAATGAAGATCATATCAACCTGATTTGTATGGGGCTGGAAAGGGTAAATAAATACTTTAATATTAATCTCACCACGCTCCCAACCAGAACTACCAACTTTTAATATCTGACATTGATTTGTGTAAGATAAATTAATTTCTGCTAACCTTATTTTATTTTTGCTTAATGTTAATTTACTTAAATTTTGTAATACAGAATTTACTGGTTCTAAACTATTTTCTTCGTATGTTTTTATATTTAGCTGCCTTTGAATTTGTAGCTCTATTATTCTTTTCAATTTGCTGACTTTAAAAGCATCATCCTCTATTAAAATGACATCATCGCTATCTATAGGTATAAAATTATTCTGCATCTTTGGTTGTTATTAAGTCAGTTAAAGGTGAAGGTATCACTACTTCTAATGTAAGCTGATTCTCTCAATAATTCTGCTATTTTTTTGACATCTAATATTTAGAAACATTGGTAATCAATTTTGCAGAATAGAATGGAACTAGGAACAGATGTTCCTAGCTAATAATGTTGATAAATATAAAAATAAATACAAGCTATACAATTGATGGAAATCAACGCACTAAGTACATTCTCTTTATCACAGCAAGTGTTCATAACTTGGGAGAAGTGCAAGCTTCTTCATCCCTTCATCTTCCCTCTGACTTTCCGTTGAGGTGAGTCCACAATTGTAAATCGGTAAAGTAACGAATAGTCATGAATGCCCCATTCTCTCTTAAACTTTCAGGGTTATGGGTAGATGTAATGCCAATAGTGGGGATACCCGTACTCACAGCAGAGTGAATCCCTGAAGGAGAATCTTCTAAAGCAATACTCTGTAATGCTACTTCTCCATTCTCATTTAGTTGCTTTAATGCTTTTTCATAAGGTATTGGAGAGGGTTTTCCAGCAATACAATCATCAGCTAAAACGATAATATCAAATATATCTTTTATATTTAGTACTTCCAGCATACAATGAGCATTTATTCTAGGTGCATTAGTAACCAATGCACATTTTTATTGATCTTATTTTATCCAGGAAGCTAATTCGAAAAATCCTGGTAATGGTTGGATTTGTGTCGCTCTCCGACGAAATAATAGTTACTTCTCGTCTGCCAATTTTTCCCCTGCTTCTAGTGGTAATTGTGGCAAAACTTCTTTGACTATTTGTGGGTTAGTACGTCCACTAATGGGAGTCTGGTAGAAATGCTCGTCAACTTCTATGCCATAAATTAGCAGTATTTCTCGCCAAGCTTGGTAGTGAATAGGATCTGTATTGGCAATTGTTCCATCTAGGTCAAATAAGATAGTAGATAACATATTAATTTATGGGTGGATTATAAAGTGATGTTAACTTTATTTACATAG
>CBZS010000340.1 GCA_000613065.1 Richelia intracellularis
AATATTCCCACTAATGGATCTAATCCAAAGATATTAACAAAAAATAGTCCCCAAATTAGTTCGTGAATTGCTCTCGGAAATGCTAATAGCCCACGTATTATTACATAATAACCATGTATTTTATGATGGATATATACTGATTTCCACAAAACCTCGCTAGATAACACACCCCCTATAAAACCAATCATTATGCAGAAAAATGTCCCACATACGGCATAAGCTAAGATCGTTATGGTTGCATGGAAAGTGATTAAAAAAAATTCTCGGTCAAGTTGGGGAGATAAAATAGCTAATAATAGCTGAGTAAGAAGGTTCCAACCACCAGGATTAACTAAACCACCCCTAAATATGCCAGCTACCTGTAATGACTAAAAAAACGCAACAAGAAACCCTAATGCCCAAAAATTTCGCCAATTGAAAGGTGAAGGAAATTTAGGTGTTCTGAAAGTCGGGGGAGACCAATACAAATCCCTAAATCGATTCATGATCTAAATTCGGCGTTGGTGAATAAGGGGATGATTTCACTAAATTTTCAACGATTTCTCAATGGTTTCAAACGCTAATTCATCCCGCACTTATGCAA
>CBZS010000341.1 GCA_000613065.1 Richelia intracellularis
TTGCGATCGCAACTGAGTGGGGTATTTCTTCCCTAGTTAACAGTAATATCTGCTCGCGGATCAACTCACCCATGATAAATCTTTCTGGCTGGTCGGTGACTAAATCCGGGGGATAATAGTAGGGTCCTGGCTCTAGATATTCGACTAATACTTGTTGCAGTTCCCGTAAATTAGCTCCCGTTTTAGCAGAAAATTTTACCGTTTGCCAGCCGTGGTTTGTTGCTAGGTCAATATAACTTTGATCAATCTCTTGGTAATCGCTGGGCTGTTGATCAATTTTATTCAAACCTAGAATAACTGGCGTGGGAGAATTTTTGAGTAATTCTGCAATATAGCGATCGCCAGCACCACACTGAGTTGTACTATCTACAACAAATAAGAGTACATCCACTGATTCAATAGCGATTTTGGCATTTTGTACCAGAACCTTGCCCAGTTGATGGTGGGGTTTATGAATACCTGGGGTATCAACAAAAATTAATTGTGCTTCTGGAGTAGTTAAAATTCCCCTCAGACGATTGCGTGTAGTTTGGGCAACGGGAGAAGTAATAGCAATTTTTTGACCTACGAAGTAATTCATTAAAGTAGATTTACCGACATTAGGACGACCAATAATTCCGATAAATCCTGATTTAAATTTGGGAGGAGCTTGAGGAATTGTGAATTGTTCTGGAAGAGAGAGAATGTTATTTTCAGTACTATTCACTGGTATTGACTCCATTATTTTTTATAAAAATGATAAACAGTAATGCAGCTTAGATGTTCCTAATTCTCAACTTTCATCTTTGTGAACTGTGGTTCGATCACCTATTTCTACAACTATTATCAAGACAACATTATCAATAATCTCGGGCATTGCTGAATCAGGGGATGATTTCACTAAATTTTCAACGATTTCTCAATGGTTTCAAAGGCTAATTCATCCCGCACTGATGCAACGCCTAATCTCGTATAAGACACGGTTATCGTCTAATAACTACTTGATTATTTATTGTTTAACGGGAATCCTTAAACCATTTAACAATTCCATCTGCTATTGCCTTAGCTAACTTATTCTGTTCCTTCTCATCCATAATCCACTCAAATTCTTCTGGATTACTCATAAAACCCAATTCCAATAATATACTTGGAGATTCCGCCGGACGAGTAAGAGCTAAATTATTCCAAAAAACCCCATAAGAAGAACGTTTACGTTTATCTACTAAGTAATTTTGCATTAATACAGCTAAACTATGGGCTTGTGGATGGTACCAAAAAATACCTATACCCTTAGTATTTTCCGCATCACCAGCATCGGGTAAAGCATTGTAATGGATCGAAAGAGCGATCGCTGGTTCTTCCTGAACAATCATTTTTTGGCGATTGACCAAAGATACATCCCTATCGTCTTCCCTTGTCATTACCACTGTTGCTCCTCGTTTCACCAATTCCCGGCGCAACAACTTAGAAACCGTTAAATTTACATCCTTTTCCTTATAACCAGTAGGTCCCACGGCACCAGACTCATTACCTCCATGCCCAGGGTCGAGGAGAATCTTAATCCCAGATAAAGGTTTGCGACGACTGCGTTGGAGTTTTGGGGGATGGCGCAGGGTTAAAATTAAGCTATTTCCTGAATATTTGAGCTTATAACCCCACTGTTGTTCTGTTTTGATGTTAAAAGTATATTGTAGTTGTCTGGGGGTTACCTGCTGCCAATCTAGGCGAAAAATTAATGGATCATCATTGGTGCGAATCGTATCTGTTTGGGCGGTAGTATTGTAGAGGGTGAGAGTGAAAATTTTGTTGCCTTGTTGGATGCTCACTGGGACAGGAGACTCTAAAGGGAAAGTAATTTCTGTCCCTTGGGGAACTTGTTTGTAACCTACACTGCGAATAATTGAACGGGGTGGGATAACATTAGATATAATTCGGGTTTCTTTGCTATTAATCCAAGCACCATAATCTAACCGCAGCCATTCTCCTTCTTTCCCTGTAATTGTTGCTTGGGTTCCTTGGGGTAGGGGTGTGAGTCTAGAATAATTCTTACTAGGACCAGTACGTGCTACTCCGGCATTTGCTGTTACTTCCGCCACTGCTAACTGTTGTGGAGAGAGAATTTGTATCTGTCCTGCACCTTCTTGGGTAAAGATTTGCCCTCCTCGGGTAATTTGAAACTGCGGTTTCCCATAATCACCTGGAGTATCTAACGTTGTACAACCCTGGGACTTCGTAATGTTATCTTGCACAGTAGGTTGATTTTGTCCTGTTAAAGCAGCAAAGTTGCTGGGCAATTGTACTTGTCTATTTTGGGGGAACAGGAGTATATCAATTTCGCCTAATTGTGCAGAGACAGTAGCATTCGGGGCTGCTATTGCACTAAAACAAATTAGTTCCCCTGGCATTCTGGCAATATCTGATGCTGGTGTTAAGGAATTTTCAGCAAAGGCTAAACCCTGGGGAATTACAGGTTGGGTAGCATTTCTAATTACCTTGATTTGGACTGTTCTATCCTGATGGCGTACAGTAAACAGGTTCTCTCCCAATTTTAGAGGGAAACTAGGGGCAAAATGACGAGACTTACTACGGGCGACCGCTTTACCATTGATAAACACCTTTCCTGTCCATGGGGCTGTACCAATGAAAAATATTTTGTTCGCTGTGGTTTGGTGATTGTTGCGCGGATAAACCACTAACAAGGATTTTTCTTGAGCGGAAGCGAGGGAGGGAATCAAAATGGAGCCTAATACAAATAGTCCTAAAATCTTTCTCACGCCAAAATGATTCTAACTAGTTTACAAGGGGTAATCAGATTTATCAAGAAGGGAAGGGCTAGGGGAAAAGGTAAAATCAGCTTTCTGCTTTTCCCCTTGACTGCTTCCCCTCTGGTTAATAGCCAATTGGTTATTTTGTTCGGAAAACATCCTTCATGAATTGAAAACATTGACTATGGCACAATTTCGGAATGTATTTATTTAGCAGGTGCTTGAAATTTAAATATTATGACTAAGTTTGTCTTTGTCACAGGCGGTGTAGTTTCCAGTATTGGCAAGGGTATTGTAGCAGCTAGTCTGGGACGTTTACTCAAATCGCGGGATTATTCTGTATCCATTCTCAAACTCGATCCTTACATTAATGTTGATCCAGGAACCATGAGTCCTTTTCAACATGGAGAGGTTTTTGTAACTAAGGATGGAGCAGAAACTGATTTAGATTTGGGACACTACGAACGCTTTACCGATACCTATATGTCCCGGTTGAACAGCGTCACCACCGGTTCTATCTATCAAACGGTGATTAATAAAGAGCGTCGTGGTGATTATGAAGGGGGTACTGTGCAGGTAATTCCTCACATCACCAACGAAATCAAGGATAGAATACATAGGGTAGCTGAAAGCACTAATCCAGACCTTGTTATTACTGAGATTGGTGGTACTGTAGGGGACATTGAATCCTTGCCATTTTTAGAAGCTATTCGCCAGTTTCGTAAAGATGTGGGCAGACAAAATGTGCTGTATATGCACGTCACTTTGCTACCTTGGATTGCTTCTGCTGGGGAGATGAAAACCAAGCCTACCCAACATTCTGTAAAGGAATTGCGTTCTATTGGCATTCAGCCTGATATTATAGTATGCCGTTGCGATCGCGCCCTGACTGCTGGATTGAAACAAAAGGTGTCGGAATTTTGTGATGTTGCTCCCGAATGTGTAATAACCTCCCCCGATGCCAAGAGTATCTATGAAGTACCATTAACTTTGGAGCAGGAAGGGTTAGCAGAAGAGGCTCTAGAACTGTTGCAAATGGAACAACGCCAGCCTAATTTAAAACAATGGCAAACTTTAGTGGAGCGGTTGTATACTCCTAAGCACCACATTGAAATTGCCATTGTGGGCAAATATGTACGTTTAACCGATGCTTACCTATCTGTAGTTGAAGCATTACGCCATGCAGCGATTGCTACCCATGGAGATTTACATCTACGATGGGTCAATTCAGAAAAATTAGAGACAGAGCCAGCCGAAAAAGACTTAGAAGGGGTAGATGGGATAGTTGTTCCTGGGGGCTTTGGTATTCGTGGGGTTGACGGTAAAATTGCCGCTATTAAATATGCCCGTGCTCGGCAAATTCCTTTCTTGGGATTGTGTTTAGGGATGCAATGTTGTGTAATTGAATGGGCGAGGAATGTTGCGGGATTAAGGGATGCTCACAGCGCTGAATTTGAGGCTTATACAGATAATCCTGTAATTAATCTTTTGCCAGAACAGCAGGATGTGGTAGATTTGGGCGGAACAATGCGCTTGGGTTTATATCCCTGTCGAATTTTACCCAAGACCTTGGCACACAAACTTTATCAAAATGAAGTCGTTTACGAACGTCATCGCCATCGCTATGAATTTAACAATGCCTATCGCAATCTGTTGTTAAATTCTGGCTATGTGATTAGCGGTACATCACCCGATGGACGTTTAGTAGAAATAGTGGAATTGCCTAACCATCCATTCTTCCTAGCTTGTCAATTTCACCCTGAATTTCAATCCCGCCCCAGTGCTTCCCATCCTTTATTTACAGGATTTATCGCTGCTGCAATCGCTAGGGAGTATAATCATCGCGATCTACATACTCCGGTGAAAGTATCCTAAGTTCAGGCTAGAGTTTAGAAATATCCCTATTTGTTATCTCAACTTAATTTGTGAGTTTCCTAAATATAAGTAGAAAATCACAGGGTGGCATTTACTACTCACAAAACACACACACTTTGAGGAATTAAGAAAACTTAGTAACTGAGAAGTCTTCTTAATTCATTAGATCAAAAACTTTTATGACAAAAATATAGGAAACAATAGTGAGTTTGTTCGTGTATTCGACTCAAATGATAACTGTTTTCGCAACTCTAGCAATTAACAAAAAGAATGGAACAGATCGTTATTTAGTCTGATTTTCCCCCGGAGCATGTGTTCGAAACAGACCTTTAAGCTTTAACCTTCCAAAGCTTGAGGGTTTTTACAGAAAAGACCTGTACCCATGTAAGCTACATTCGGCAGGTGCGATTGCAAAATGTTGTATTTTTGAAATATGAGTTTTTCCGAATCACAAATCAAAGTACAAGATATCCATTACTTAGGCATAGTAGCAGGGATTATTGATGAAATGAGTTTGGTTAATTTGTTTAACCAACTGCTTGGAACTCATCCGGAATAAATAATCAGCGCAGGCCAAGTGGTCAAAGCAATGATTATCAATGGCTTAGGCTTTATCAGTGCACCACTATATTTATTTGAGAAGTTCTTTTAAGGGATTGCAACGGAAGATTTATTGGGAGAGGGAATACAACCAGAACATTTGAAGGATGAACCCTTGGACAGAGTGTTAGACAAACTATATGATCCAGGATTAACGGAAATTTTTATCCGAGTCGCACTATTAGCAGCAGATAGATTTGGAGTGAAAATGGACAGCTTCCACTTGGATTCAAGTTCATTTCATGTACATGGGGATTATGGAACTGGTACTGATGAAGCATCAGCACAATCAGGATTAATTACAATTACATATGGTTATTCAGCAACGCCGAAAAGAACAGTATTGATGCATCTGTACCAAGTAAAATCCCAGGATATCGTATTGCCCCCTGTTGTAATGATTATGATGGTGTGCGAGAACGGTGGCTAGTGATAGAAAGTCAAGCCCCTAAAGAATCTCACTTAAAATAACTGGAAAAACAAACGTCTGACCAAAAAATATACCCAGGCACAATCCCAACTACGAAAATTGTGTCAACAGGAATTTGCATGTGCCGAAGATGCATTCAACGCACCCAAATTACTTGAGAGTCAGTTGCCATTTCATCAACTTGCATGCAAATATTCAAGTTATTGAATATGGCCAACACCGGCATGTGGCAGACCTCGCAAGGATTCTCAACCTACCATAATTTCCCATCTTCAAGCCGAAATTGTACCCAAATAAACTGCAATTACCATTGCCACAGAACATTGGTGGCAGGTTTATTCTTGCCACCAATGTTCTTGATGCCGACAAACTTAGCAACGAAAATGTTTTACCTGAATATAAGGCACAATAATCTACAGAACGTGGTTTTCGGTTTCTCAAAGACCCATTGTTTTTTACTTCCACTGTGTTTCTAAATTAAAGGAAAAGAGTGGCGGCTTTGGCAATGGTTATGGGTTTGTGTTTGCCAGTTTACAGCCTAGGTCAGGGGGCATTACGCCAATGTCTAAAACGAGGCTCCCAAACAATTCAAAATCAGTTAGGTAAACCAACTGCCATTCCTACTTTACGTTGGGTGTTTCAATGTTTCATGTCAATTCATTTATTAACCTTCGCTTCTTTGAAACAGATTTTCAAGCTCAGTGAGGAGCGGTGCTGGATTCTACAGTTTTTTGGTGCTCCCTGTCGTAAATATTATCTTCTTTGCTAACCTAACTAACCTGCGAAATTTGGGATCAACAATTACATTCACTATGTATTGATGATCCTATTTTACCTTTCCCCACCAATGGTTGTGACAGGGCAGCAGCAACGGATTCAATGCATCTAGAATCCGTCAACATCCAAGGGTGCAAACCCACAGGTAAAATAACTTCCTCCCCCACAGGCATTTTAGAACTAGTGGGTGGCACAATCATTAAATCAAATGGTGTCCAAATATAGGTATAGTTAATCTTCTCTAACATTGCCACATCACGATTCAAGTCACGCAAAAATTGACTGCGAGGACGCATTTGCTTACCACTGATATTTTGAGGGAAATAAGCGATCGCTGTACCATGATTGGGAGCAGAAATATTTACTAACCTTTGTATACGTTTTATTCCCCCCAATCTTTGCACATAGTAACGACTAACAACCCCCCCCATACTAAACCCAACTAAATCTAGGGTTTCTGTCGGCGTAAAACTGAGTGCGATATAATTTGCTACTTGTTCCGCTAGCTTATCTAATCCCTTATCCCCGTTATTGGGTATTAAATCCAAGCTATGTACTTGCCAACCATGACTTCTCAAGTATGATGCCATATCATCGAATACTCGGTGGGTATCAAAAATTCCATGTATCAAAACCACTGAATTACGATGTAGTCGGCGATTCATCTCATTCTCACCAATAAAAATCCCTGATCTCTTTCACTGCATACTACGCAGAGAATTTACCATCAGGATAAAATTCCATGGCTATTCTATGTCATTCATCCTGTAATTTCAAAACTTATGGTAAGTATTATTAAAATATATTGTAATTTTTTGTAAAGCATTTTGAGAGAAGCTTGCTCTCAGTTACGAGAAAATTTCATAATTGGTTTTGATTTATTATGGATCGCAAATGCTGGCAAAAAGACTTAAAGGCATTGCTATATAACATAATCACACATGGCGCAATTCTCCTTTAAAAATGTCACACTGCCGTTTTAATTAAAATCATGATTTTTGAGCCCATATTTTACTTGTATAGGGATGTTAATTTTCATTAAACATTACTTGACAATATACTGGGTTATTTTCATAGCAGGGTAAAAATTACAGTTGAATTGCAGATAGGTTTTATACCAGAAATAACACAAAGGAGTAATTGATAATGTTTAAGAAGCTTTTTGGTGGTAGTAAAAACGATTTTTATTTAGAACTAAAAGACGAAGATTCCTCTACAGATGCCCAAATAGAGACTACATCTAATGGTGCTGGTTTAGCACCATTAGATGTAGAAGAAAAGGAACCAAAAGCAGAAACTCCTGCTCCTGAGACAGGTGAAACAATACCAGAAACCAGCAAAGAATCTGGTACACCTCGGCAAAAGACATTTAAAAAGCAGAAAGCAGCCAAAAAAGAAGCAGTACCAGCTAAGCCAGAAAGTACTCCTGCACCAGTAGCTGCGGTTAAACCTGCACCTAAAGAACCAGAAATTAAAACATTTGCCCCCACATATTTAATACCTACTAGTACAAAAGTTCGTCGTCGTCCAGGTCCAAATATGAATTCTTTCCTGGATATGGCGGGTCAAGTGAAAATTGCTCGACCCAAAACTAGCAAATAACAAATAAATTAAGGGCGAGGTGTTCCCGCCCTTAATTTACCTGAGATGATTTCTCTCTTAGTAAAACCTAATTGCCCAATAACCGAAGAGTCACAATAACTTTGCCTGTAAAACTTTGGGGAGCTATCCATTTAAGAAGAGATATTTTCAGTACCTCAATGATTACATTTTTCCAGCGAGGGAGACCGAAATCTTAGGGTTAGAGTTATTTTGGTCTAATATTACTTGACGAACACGATTTTTATCAATAGTAAGCTTAAATAGAATTTCACCAGTGTAATTACTAGATAAATTGATTTGCTGTAGATGTTTATTTAAGTTGACAAGATTAGTTGCATCTAATCCTTCTGCACTCACAAATTCTATGGTTGACTCACTAGTGATTTTTGCCTCTTTAGTTTGGGAAACAGCACGTTTTTTAAATAAACCATTGGTTTGAGAAAAACCAATATCTCTAGATGGTGATGGTGTTGGAGCTGCTGGGGCTGTTGTAGAGATCATATAGTCCATGGAAATAGCTCTTGGTCGTTCCATTTCAATTTCTCCAAATACCTCTTCATCGCTGACTGCTTCTGGCATTTCCACAGGTACTGCCATCGAAATAGATTTATCCTGGGGATTTACCCTTACATGATCACTAACAGCAACAAAAGCTCTGTATTGAGAAAGTAATTGATAGGTTAAGGCTGTTTTAGTTACTGTTTCCACTCCTGTCCTAGTCTCATAACTGAACATTTGGTTCATCAACTCTTTGATGCGGTAACGTCCCCACAATTGAGCAACAGCAGGATTACCTCGTTCGATAAAATTGAGTTAGAACGCTTTCTCGTAGGATTTAGCACCTGCAGCAATACCCCTAATGTGTAGATTCCCAGGCATCCAATCACCCTTACGTCCAAAAAAAACTAAGGGTTGTTAGGCAAATCAATCTGGTGCTGCTTGGGGATAAATTACTGGTATTTCACCTATTCCTTCCCAAGGGATTTCAATGTTTGTCAGTACGGGATTATTAATTTGTTGGGAGAACTTATCGACAGTGGCTTGTATGAATTCATGATGGCGAATAATTGTGGATGTTCCCCTACCTACTTCCGCAATAGGGTTGAGTAGAAAGGGGTTGACGGAACTGCCTGCACCAAAACTGTATAAGCGGTTTCCTCGTTGGAGGTTGTGTTGTACTTCCGACAAAATTTTATCCTCATTGCCAATGTAACCATCGGTGAGTAATACTACTGTGCGTACTCTTCCTAGGGGTGTAGGAAAGTTGATTGCAGCACGAATCCCAGTTAACATTTCTGTCCCGGCACTAGCACGGAGATTATTAATATAATTGGGTGCGACTCTTTTGGTAGTACGGAGTATGATATAAGAATAATAAATGACAAGTCAACCACAGTAGTATTGACAGCCAAAAATGTACTTGATGGAATTGGCTTGTAAAAAGTGAAAAAACAGGAACAGTTCCACACCCTATGCAAGGATCTACATCAAATCAAGGTATGTTTTGGTCACAAGCACGAGAATTATTTGAACAGATAGTTAGTTGGTTAGACTCAGACAGCATTTGTGGGTTACAACACTTCCAGATAGAGAGTAAGTAACTTGAGAATGGATACGAACTATTGAGACGGTTGTTACAAACAAAGATATTTTGATAAACGCACTCAAGATGAAATATAGGGAGAGTGTGCAGCCACAGACTCAGTAAACAGAACACACAAGAAAAAATTGTCGCGGAAATTGACCACATTATTTGGCACAGTAATCGGCAATAGAATCGGTTATGGAGGAAGAAAGATAAATACGTTATTTCCTTTGGATGGGGAGTTTAATCTACCAGCACAGCAATATTCTCTCTCATGGACTAAGACAGGGATATTATCCATGTGATTGAGTATTTGTGGAAAGCTGCATTTGTCTTTTATTCTCAGACTTCAACACAGGCAGAAGCTTGGGTGAGCAAACGTTTACAGCTTCTCCTTGAAGGTAAATCAAGTTCAGTTCCCCCAGGTATGCGCCGGAGTGCCATTTTACCCAAACTCACCTCCCAACAACGTAAACCCGTGGATACCTGTGCTAGATATTTACTTAACAATGCCAAATACCTCAAATATGAGGATTACTTAAAAGCTGGATTCCCCATGGCCACGGGGGTGATTGAGGGTGGTTGTCGCCACCTGATTAAAGACAGACAGCATGGATATCACTGGGGCTAGATGGACCATGAGGGGGTGCTGAGGCTGTTTTACCCTTGGGTTCTTTATACATCAGTGGCGATTGGGATGAGTATCGGCAGTTTCATCTACAACAAGAACATAAACCCAATCCCCTAGCTTTGTACTCTAGTGGTATTCCTTTGCTCAAGCAAGTTATCAAAGCTCGTTGTTCTACTAGCCCTCCACGTCTTCCAATACCTGTCTAAGTTCCACTCCCCGTCTTACTAAAAGAGTCGCACCCATATAATTTAGAGCTTTGGTACGATTTTTTGAAGTATTGGGTAAGGAATTAGCTAATAATTGTCTCACGGTATTGAAAAAATCAAGGATAGAAAAAGTGTCATCAGGGTTGAGGATATTGATAAATTGCCGCATTAAAGCTTGACACTGCTGTAATGGCCCACCATATTGAGAACAGGGTGTATCCACCAAAAGAACTACATCTTTGGGCACAATGGATTCATGGGAGTATTCCACTGCGGGAATTAGATATACGGCAAAATGCCCACCCCCTTCATCTACTTGGGTAATCACAGTAGATTGGGTTTCTTTTCCAGCGACTTGATAGCGGATAATTAAGTCTTTGTTGAGTATAGTTTCCTGCGCAGATAGCTGGATGTGGAGATTTTTGTCTTTATATCCAGTGCAGATTTGGTGGGATGGAGAGTAAACATTACTGATGGGTAAACTACTATCAATTTCCACTGTGATATTAATATCATGTCTGGAGCGCATTCCAGGGGTAATCACTGGGAGACTAATGCGGGAAGCATGGGGAACATGGTCGGTGTCTCCACTTTTATCAATGGGTTCACCAGGAATATATCTTGGTCCCACAACCATGGGGAAGACAAACTCGTAATTGACCCCTGCAAATTTCAAGCTTTCGGTATAACTAATGGTGACATCAATTTGTTCGCCAGGTTTAAGATTAGCCATGGATTGGGTGAAGATATTGTCCCTTTCCTGCTCTAATAAACTTGCAGTGTGTCCTTTTGCTTTCGCGTGTTGATAAATTTGGCGTTGCATAAGTGCGGGATCAATTAGCGTTTGAAATCATTGAGAAATCCTTTAAAATTTAGTGAAATCATCCCCTGATTAAGCAACGCCATAAATTTTTTGTGCTTCTTCCCGTTTTTTTTAATTACCTTTGATAATTTTTTCGCCAATGATGATTTCCATTTCATCCACTGCGACTTCATCGGGAAAAGGGAAGATATATTTGGCTTCTAAGTCTTGGTTAAACGGATTCTCAAAGCTTTGAGTAACTTCTGTACGTCCAATATTTCCAGCAATAGAGGTTTTAACTTCTGTATGCTTGAGAGGAAATGCCAGTTGTTTTCCTTCATAATCTTGAGTATATAATCCACCCAGGATATGTTCTGTATTAATTACTGTCATAATATAAGCTAGTAATTCCTATAATTAGTTGTGATATCCCTACCATAGCCAATGTGATCATCCTCTATCACCTAACCATTATTAGGAGTTTTCTTAGTAACTTGTAAAATATATAATTTGAAGTTTAGCAATGACAGATTGTCAAGATTATTTTACAAAAATTGCAAATAGTTGGAATTGAGAAAAGCTTTATAGAGATATTACTAATGCTAAGCAAAAAGTGACTGGTAAAAATAGAGGTATTACTCCCTTAGAAAAAGTTTGTTTGCGAGGATTATTATCTGGTTCGAGCCCTAATGAAATAGCTACGATTATCAGTAGAGAAACCAGGGGTGTAAGAGTCGATTTATTTAGAGGTTTATATCGTTATTTATAAATACTGACAGCAGATTCACCTAACTCTCTCAAGGATTGGAGAGATATTTATTTTTGGTTGCTAGAAAATTATAAGTATTTAGCCCAAGGTATTGATTTAATTATTAAAATTGTGGTTCTGTCCTTGGAAGGTTCTATTTGTGAACCCATTATTGATATAAAAGTTAGAAATACTGGCAGTCAACCAGCTTTTTGAAAACGTGCTAACTTTATTTTTCATTCTATTTGGACACTAAAAATTTGGGTATTTTTAGAGCCGGAGATTGATGCTGATTTAGATGCCATGACTGAGACTGTTCCTGCTAGGGCAATGGCAAAAAACAGTAGACAACTAGACCCCATTTATAGGTACAGATTATCTTTCCCGAACCCGAAAAATCACAATTATATGGAATCATTAAAAATCTCTCAATGTGTAGGCGGTCGCGATGTGGATTGGTTCACTTTTTATCCATATTTCCCCTACAATATTTGTGCAGGTGAAATATGGATAAAAATACTAAATTTTCTTCTTCTTATATTTATGATTTACAAATACAAATAGTTTATGATGAAGATAATAAATTAGTGCGGACTCCTCATATCTTACTTTTATTATAAAATGATTATACTGATACAATTACGGAGAGGTTATTCTTTTCTAACCAACCAATAATATCTCATGATTTGCTGGTAATAGATAAACTCAACGCTTATAGCCAGCGTAATCAAGAAATACTAGCGGCATTATCACAAATGGATGCAATTAAAAGTGAATGTTTACAACAAATATTTTAGAATTTTGTTCTATCTTTAGAACTCGTAATTATTAAAAAAATAGGGAGTCTTGTTTTATAGTAAGTAAAAATAGAATATGACAAAGTGGTTTGTATAATTCACATACAAACATTAATTATCAATCCAAAATCTAAAATTATATGTCCTCAAGTCATCTCACCCTCAACTTAGTAGAAGGTTCTGTTTCCTTCAATTTTTCTCCCACAGCAGCCAAAGAACTGAAAGTAGAGATAAATTTATTAATGGAGGGTTTAAGAGCGATCACTAACCACCAAAGCTCAGGTAAAATCAAAGCTAACCCCCAACCTCCTATGGAATATCAGCATACTGGGGAAGTTTTTCTAGAAATTTTTTGTAATCCAAATATTTGGTCTACACCTTTTGCTGCTAAAGTTTTAATTACAATCCGTGGTACTAATATCCGCTTGACAACGGAAGCAGAATTAACACGGATAGTTGAGGATATTAACCAATATTTGGAGCAAAATACATAGCTACAATTTCAATACAATATATATTTTGCATTGACTGGAGCTAGGGTCTTACTGTAAATGGGCAAAGGGTAAAATTGCACCCTATTGCCTTAAAACAGTAAAACTTCTGAGAAATATTTAGATTGTATAGCTCAAGATACAAAACACCCCAAATTCACGAAAAGGAAAACAAAATTATCTTCATTTCAAGGTGCTAATTAAGGAGACACTTTACTGAAAAATGCTCTGCTTATTATCTATTTCATAACTGAAATTACAGAAAATTATCGGTAGATATAAGCAAAATATTCAGCTTACAAGCCACGGAAATAGAGATAAACATGGGAATAGTTTGAGGTGATTAACCCTGACACTTTTGTATTGAAGAGAAATATATGATTATTGCTCTATCTGACACAAATAGTAGTAAGAGATTATCCTTGTGGTAAATAAATTGAAGATCTGTATAGCTGATTTTACAGATTCTGCAACATACATATTCCCATTTGTCGCAAATTGCTTGAAAAGCGTATATCAATCGTTATCCCATTGCTCTCTACCAATTAGATCGGCAATACGATCGCGCAACAAAAAGTCACACTGCTCTAATTCACATTCAATGCAAGCCCACTCTCTTGCTGGTATGTACTGACAAAGAGCATATATTGGCTGCTGGCGGCCAACCACTCCCTTTTGTACCAGTCGGCGTGCTTCATCCTGGATCACGTCCAAGGAAAAGTAATTGATCGTAGACACCGTATTCGCGCTCATTATTTTCACTCACGAATTTATACGTAAATATAGTTCCCAAAATTTATGGAGAACAAACATCCAAGAAACACACGTATTGCTAGCTTTTTGTAGTTTAGTATACGGAACTAATCCCATTTTGACGCTAACACACCTAAAATTATCTAAAGAAATGTTGAGAATGTCAATATTTGCTGACATATACTGTTTTTTTAGTCATTTCCACTATAACTACGAGGTCAATAAGTCGTTAATTTAACTGAACTCTATTTTTACATGAGTTGTGTAATATCAGTCATTTTAATTAGTTGATATTACGTAAGTGTGGTTTTTACTGGGAACCAACATTGAAATTGGGAACCAACACAACATTGAAATAATGAAGAACAGCTACTGAGCAAATAAATTGAGCAAGGCTATTTCTTGGGCTATGGGCATTTGTCCATAGGAAAAAACGCCTGGAGTTTCTGCCTGCATTAAGGGTATAAATTGGTTCCAGATGTAAGGACTACCATATACTACTAGTGCTTGCAGGTTGTCATCTGTTAACAGTTTTTTTAGCAATGTGGCTGCGGTTTGATTGAGTCCGGCACTACCTCCGAAGGGATTTCCTCGGATAAACAGTTGTAGCAGAATTGGAAAATTCTCTTGTAAATTGATTGTTTGCAAACGACTGCCATCACACATTTGGGTTTCATATCCCATGCTGTTTGGCAGACAAACTGCTGGCGCTAGATGGTTGATGTAGCTGCAGTTTAAGAGTTCATCAACCACAATGAGATTGCGTAGTCCAGTAAACGTTTTTGTGGATGAGGAATTATTAACTTCTGTTGAGTTTATGAATTTGCCTGGAGATAGGGGTATGGAACCATGGGTAATTAAACTGTGTTTAACTATTTCTTGAGCGGTGGTGCGAGCCTCTTGAGTGCCAACTTGCTGGGTAAAGTTACTCAGCTCAATTTGATTGTGGGCTATTTTCCCTTTAGCTTGCCAAATACGCTCTACAGACTCACGAATCCGCGTTCGCGAAATTATACCACTTTCCACAGCCTTACAGACGGCGTTAATTGCCCCTTCGGGATCAACAGTCATTAGTAAGATATCTGCTCCAGCTTCCACAGCCATTACTGGGGCTTCATTGCCTCCATAGCGGTTAGCGATAGCTCCCATAACTAAGGCATCCGTGGTAATTAAGCCAGAAAACCCCAATTCTTGACGTAATTTACCAGTCAAAATTTTGGGTGAGAGGGTTGCAGGTAATTGATCGTCCCAAGCGGGGATCGAGAGATGGGCACTCATCACCGTATCTACACCACTAGCAATCGCTGCTTGGAAGGGGGGTAATTCCACCTCAGCTAACCGACTTGTAGGGTGAGCGATGGTTGGTAACTCTAAATGGGAGTCAATTGCCGTATCCCCATGGCCGGGAAAATGCTTGGCTGAAGTGAGTACAGGGTAATTTTTAGCACCATTAATAAAGGCGCAGATTAATTCCTTCACCTCATCCGTTGTCTCCCCAAAAGCACGGACATTAATTACCGGATTATCGGGATTATTGTTCACATCCACCACTGGAGCGAGTACCCAATTAATTCCAATACCTAAAGCTTCTTGAGCAATAAATGCACCCATTTGTTCGGCATAGTGCAGCCCCAACCCTGGATCTTGGCGAAAAATAGCAGCTAATGCCATTGGTGGAGGGAACCACGTTGCACCGCTAAAACGCTGCCCCACCCCTTCTTCAATATCAGCTGCAATTAGTAAAGGGATATTTGCCCTGTCTTGCAACTGTTCGGTTCTAATTGCCAATTCCCCTGCGCTAGCTCCGACAAAAATGACTCCCCCAATCCCCAAATCTTGCACCCAGTGGATTAATTTTGCTGCTGGTGCTTCCCAAGCAGGATATTGGATTTGATGATCAAAAAGGTAGCCAGAAGCCCGGACAACCACCATCTGGGCTACTTGTTGAGTCAAGGAAAGTTTATTTATATCAGGTAGCATAGGAATTTTTGTTGCAGTGCTGAATATTGTAGCTATAACTACATATACATGTGAAGCTAGAACGACCTCTAGATTGCGTTAATTGCAGTTCAGTAGCGGCAGCAACACAAAGCCAGAGTATAGATGCAACCACTGCATTCCTGTAGTTCCCATAGTCGTATTGAAACAAATAATTTGTAGTCCCGTCTGTAAATTTATTGGCGAATTCCCTAGAGGGAATTGTGGTCAAATTTACGTAGTAGTGTAAAGACTGTTAGTTGGTAGAAATTTCTCCTCATTTCCTTCTCCTCCGTGCAATTTATAAGGTGAACTAATAGATATTTTTGCGTTCCTGAATCAGGGGATGATTTCACTAAATTTTCAACGATTTATCAATGGTTTATTAATGCTTTATCAATGGTTTCAAACGCTAATGCATCCCGCACTTATGCAACGCCGATATTTTTTTATTGGTATATCCCTAAGAATGAAGATTTAAGATGTAGATTATAGGTAGTGATTTATTCCAAAGTGTTGAGAATTGGTGACTTAAGCATCAGGTTTTGAGAAACTGTAAATGGGACAACAGACATCAAGAAAATCTATTCTAAGTATCTAATATGGGAGGTGCTTGTTTGGAAAATCGGAAAGTAACTCTTCACTTGTCCCTGCTTTCTGAAAAACATATTTCTAAATATTTACAAATAGCCATTGTCCATTCCATTATTCACAACCAATATCTTATGGATGTTAATCAACTAATTACTCCTTATGCAGGCGGAGAAAGAAACTTTAATAGTATTTCTGGCGTTGCATAAGTGCGGGTTCAATTAGCGTTTGAAACCATTGAGAACTCGTTAAAAATTTAGTGAAATCATCCCCTGATTCAGCAACGCCGTATTTCTTTACCTCAAGCCAACTTACAGGGATTTAAATTAGGTGGTGTTGATTTTGGTAAGGCTAATATACAAGGTGCCAATTTAGTAGGAGCAAATCTCAGTGGTGCTAATTTGAGTGAAGCAAATCTTAGCGGAGCAAACTTAGAAGCAACCAATTTAGTAGGAGCAAATCTCAGTGGTGCTAACTTAAATCAAGCAATTCTCACAGAAGCTAATTTGAACGAATCAGATTTGAGCGATGCACCTCTGAAAAAAGCAGATTTGAGCGATGCAGAATTATATATGGCATCACTCAGCCCAGCCGAGTTAGAAGAGGCTAATTTGCAGGGTGCAAAAATGAGTGGAGCCACAATGTGGAAAGCTAATTTGAAAGGAGCAGATTTAAGTGGTGCTGACTTGAGTGAGGCAAATTTAAGTGAGGCAAATGTCGCTGCTACGGATATGAGTGAAGCTTTTCTCACTGGAGCCATTATGCCTGATGCCAACATTCATAGGTAGTTCCTAGTTATCAAGGGAAATAGAAAGTGTACCAGCACCTAATTTTATACTTTCTGCATTGACTTATGAACGCAGATTCCGGTGAGTTTGGTAAGCCTTGCACAAAGCAATGCGGAATAGATGGTACTTGACGCATATCTACTTCTAACTTAAAAAAAGATCGCGTCCAATATGAACTTGCCACTCCACAATCCTTGCGGACTTTGCCAACATCCCATCCCTAACACGAGGACTAGTATTGACAAGAGTCTCAGCTTCTTCCAAGTTTTATGCTTGAATTATCCATAATCCCATACCATCATGGGGAAAAAAGGGACCACAGCATAGGAATATTCCGCGTTGCTGAATCAGGGGATGATTTCACTAAATTTTCAACGAGTTCTCAATGATTTCAAACCCTAATTCATCCCGCACTTATGCAAGGCCCAATATTCCTTTTTCCTTTTATTCGGGAAACTAAGCTAATTGATTTTGGTCGTGTTCTGGATGAGCTTTTTATATTCATAGCATTCTGGAACTGTGGCGACGACAACAGCAAATAGTTAAGGTGATTTTTGAAAAATAAATTACCAGCTAAAGCGATTGAATCAAGATATCCCATTTGGGCAACAGTGGATTCCGCTGTAATCTAGACTCGACTTGTTTCATAGCTTTCTTTGTTAGAGAAATCCCTTTTTGGTAAACAGTTTTACTTAAACTCAAGATAGGATATAAGCCTTTCCAAGTCATACTCGAAGCCCAGGAAAGCATGACTTCAACATTAACAAGCTTCGCCCCCCCCATTCCAATGCTGGTCAAGAATACCCCAACAACCCTCTATGGGATTGTATTTACTATGGTAAGGAGGATCGTAAAGCAATTGAATTGGTATATTTAGGAGATCAACAAACTCAACCATCCTTTTTTTTAATTGAGTTCTTACTCCACTACTTTCCGGACCATTATCAACTTTAATTTGTATCAGTTCGGTATCCTGCTTTTGTTCTGGTGTCATTGTCTTCCACCATTGAATTAGAGTATCAACAATAAAATCCCTGGTTTTATAAGAACAACTACTAAAGTTAATATAGAATAATTGCCCACTATCTTCATCAAGAATGCCACAGGGAGTATATTTTTCTGTGGATCCCATATCATGATCCTCAGCTTGATTGTCTCCTCTGGTTTTTCCACCACGAGAATAACCCCCGATATTAACCGTACCTTTGCAATCCACGCTTAGTCCTTTGACTTTGAGGCTTGTTTGTTGATTGCGGCTCAAATTATTTGATGTTGTTGAAGATATGATCCGTTTGTGGAATTTTTTTTGAGGTTTGGCTTTTACTACTTTAGGAAGACCATAGCCCATTCGATTCAATACTTGTACCATTGTACTGGCGCAAGGCAATTGCTCCTGTCTAAATCCCTGTTCGTTGAGTTTTTCTAGTGCGGATGTTGCTGTTAACCGGGTATAGGCTAAGGAAGTTTTAAATGTTGGTTCTTGTTGAGAATGATATTGTGCAATTTGTCCCAGGGATAATGCCACAAAAGAAGAGGTTGTTTCTCCTGGCAACGCTTTGCTGTGCTAAAGGCTGATTGTAATCCCACACAGATTATCCCTGTTCTTTTTTCCGCTAACTCTAACTCTATATTTTCTCTACCTCAACCGAATACTGTTTGTGCTAAGCTTGCTTTACCTTGGGAATATTTCAACGTGATCTCAGGTTGAAAGCCCCGACGTTCTACTCCATTCATTTTCGATGCTGCCAACTGCAAGTCTTCTATTTGTGATCTTGTTAATGATTTGGGTTCCTCTGGTGGGTCTAGCATACTCCAAAATACTTGCCCCTGTTTTTTTACTCATCAACATTACATCTTACTTTCATTGGTAAATTCTTTCTTATAAATCACCTTAGGCATATGTACCTTGGTTTAGATTTACGATAATAAAAATTTTGCGATCGCAGCAACAACTCCATCTTCTTCTACACTAGGAGCTACCCATTGAGCTAATGCTTTTACTGGCGTAGGAGCGTCACCCATAGCTATTCCAATACCAGCGTATTCTATCATCTCCACATCATTGAAGTTATCACCAATGGTCATGACGTTGTGGGATTGCAATCCCACAACTTCTTCTGCAAGGTACTTAACTGCTGCGCCTTTATTTACTTGGGGGTGAGCAGCTTCAAAAAAAGTGGGAATGGATTTTGTCAGGTAAAGTTGGCTAGGAGGATATTGGTGACGTAAATTTTGCAGTAATTGGTCAATTATCTTTGTATCTTCACACATAGCTAAAATCTTTGTAGGTTCGTTGTCTAAAGTCTTGCGTAAGTCACCCACAGCGATAGGATTAATTCCAGAACGTTGAGCGTAGGCTTTTGTATCTTGGGTCAGTTCCCGCACATATAACTGATCGTTAATGTAGAAATGGACTGATAGAATATCTCTGAATTGTGGTTGCTCAAAATAGTCTAATAGCTGCTCAGAAATTGACCGAGAAACTACTAAATGGTGGTAATTCCTCTGAGCTAGTGGCTCTTGAATCCAGGCTCCTTGATAGGCAATTACGGGTAAATCAGAGCCAATTTCATCATGGAACCGCAATGCAGAAGAGTACATCCTTCCTGTCGCAATCGCAACTTTGATTCCTTTTGCTTTAGCTTGAGCGATCGCTTGTTTTACTGGTTCTCTTACACTGTTGTTATGTCCGGCGATTGTACCATCAATATCTACCACTAGAAGTTTAATGTCTGGGGTAGGGGTTTGGTTTGCAGTGGCAGATGTGTTCTCCATAAATTTAAGGTTTTAATCATATAAACTCATATGTAATAAGTTACCAGTTATCAGTTGTTAGTTATCAGTTGACGGTTAATTTCCCCCTCTCCGCGTTACCCCTCTGGTTCCGCCACTTGTTTTATGTCAGGGGCCTCTTCGGATTCGCCTGTTTCCTAGTTTGGGGAACCCTCCCGCACCATTGGACTCAGCGTCCACCGCAGTGGCTTATCGCATCTCCCATTTTCCGTGTCTCTTCCTTCCCTGCTTCACTCCTCTTCCCATGTCTCCCATTGGTATTGGTACTAGTCGCTTCAGTTCTCCCAAAGCAACCCAGCAAGCTATGTTATGGTTCTTGATGGTGGGCGTGAATCAATACTTAGATAAAAAGTTACCTAGCCTGAGTTATTCCGCCATCTATTACCATCTATTCTCAAATACTTTAACCGATATAACTCAGTAATTTCAGCGAAAGTATGTAATTATTTATCACGACATCCCCAGCCAAACACCAGAATTAACGGCTATTCGTGCTAATTTATAAGCGATCGCGAATGCAGCACAATCCCAGGACATGGTTCTATTCTATTTCTCTGGGCATGGGATGTTGCAACCTTCTAACCAGGAGGTTTTTCTATGTTTGCAGGATACGCACAAGGATGATTTGATTAACACTGCTCTACCCGTACAATAATTGTTACAGGTATTAGGAACATGTGCTGCTCAACAACAATTAGTCTGGTTAGATGCTTGTCAGAGTGGAGGGATCACCCTACGAGGAAGTTCAGAAAAATCCTTGAATCCTACTCCCCGGTTAGTACAGGTACAACAACAACGTGGTGCCCAAAGTAAAGGGTTTTATGCTTTACTTTCCTGCGATCCGAATCAGCAATCCTGGAAATTTACGGAATTAGGACATGGGGTATTTACCTACTATTTAATGCGGGGATTGCAGGGAGAAGCCGCTGATAATCAGGGTATTATTTCTGCTAATGGATTATATCGTTATGTGTATCATCAAACCCTACAATATATTGATAAAACTAATCAGCAACTAAGATTAATTAATCAACAAAAACGGGGTAAAGGGGATGATAGTTTATTAAGCGAATACGCCTAACAAACTCCCAAACAAACGCATAGTTGAAGGTGTGGGAGAATGGATTTTAGGCTCTATTCCGGCACAAATAGAATCTCAGAATCAGAGAAAAGCATTGGTGATTACGGGAATGGGAAGTAGTCCTACAGCCTTCGCTTTGAGTAGAGAACTACGGGGTAATGGTAGTTTTTAGTTAGCATATTTATCCTGTTCTCATCACACAAGTGTAAAAAAAATTAGAGAAGACATTCAATAGTTTTTATCCTCTCCACGTTCTAAAAATGAATCCCAACAAATAGAAGCAAACACACTATTGTTATACCTGCATGGGAAACTGGAAGTAAAACCTACAGGAGAATCAGCATTAGTTTTATCATAAAATATTTGTTTAACTTGTTCTTGGTTGCGACAACAATTACCCCATTCCCAAGCCACTTAACAAATTATTATTCTAGATTGCTCTAGGCAAGATGAATTAAAATCATATATTTTACAGGATTGGGTAGAAAAGTTGCAAATAGATACAGATATCGGACAATGTATCATAGCCCCAGCCGCTAACCAATAACAGCGAGAAAAATTTACCCAAACCCTAATAGATACCCGAAAAAATGCATCCACTGCCACTGGTTTATCTGTTGCTGGCTGGATTACCCAATTACAAATCCAACTCGCTGGAAGTTTTCCTCTACATATTTGGCTTTCGGGAACCAAAGGGGTAATTGAAATTATCCGCGCCACTAGTAAATGCGCTCGCCAACAGGTATCTTTATATTTAGGTATTTGTCCTTACCAAGGATTACAAGCTTTTAAGGAAGAGGACGCTCAATATTTTTACGGCAGGGAAAACTTAACTCAACAATTAATTAATCACCTATCTCACAATTCGTTTCTAGCTGTTGTGGCAGCCACTGGAAGTGGAAAATCTTCCATAGTAGAAGCAGATTTAATTGCTCAACTCCACCAAGGGAAACAGTTTCTTAGTGATCAATGGTTAATTAAAACCATACGTCCTGGAGTTTATCCCCTGAATCCTTTAGTTAGAAAATTGAGAGAAGGAAATAAGGAGGCAAAGAGCCATGAAATGATATCATCTTCGTTTTCCCCCACTACTCCATCTCTTATCCTAGAAGGAATGCTCTACCAAGGTGTTGAAGGATTTGTTTACTGGTTGCGGAGTCGTCCAGAACCCATGGTAGTGTTGGTGGTAGATCAGTTTGAAGAACTATTTCCCCTGAGTGAAAGGCAAGGCAGGCAATTTTTTTTAGAACTACTTCTAGGTGGGTTAAAGTATGCCAGTGATAAATTTAAGGTAGTGATTACCTTAAGGGCTGATTTTATTGCTGGCTGTCTATAAATCCCTGATTTAGCGGGATTGTTACAAGAATCCAGTATTTTAATTCCTCCGAAACTCACTGATGATGATTACCGTCGGGTAATTGTTAAACCCGCAGAGGAAGTGGGTTTACAAATAGAACCGGGATTAGTAGAAATACTTTTACAAGAATTAAGCCATTCTGCGGGAAATTTACCCCTATTAGAATTTGTTCTTGAGCAGATGTGGGAACATCGCCAGGAAGGGGAATTAACCTCAGTTACCTATCAAAAACATCTGGGAAGTATGGCTGGTGCATTGGAG
Organism: Richelia intracellularis; assembly: GCA_000613065.1. Lineage (GTDB taxonomy): Bacteria > Cyanobacteriota > Cyanobacteriia > Cyanobacteriales > Nostocaceae > Richelia > Richelia intracellularis_B. The sequence goes on from CBZS010000341.1 coordinate 22,890, forward strand.
CGTAAACCCCAGGCTGTCTATGATAATTTGGATGATATGGCTCAGGAATGTGCTAGGTGGATTTTTCTTGCCCTCACCCAGTTGGGAGAAGGAACGGAAGATACTCGCAGATGGGTAAAGAAGTCAGAGTTAGTAGTTAAAAGGGCGTTGCTGAATCAGGGGATGAATTAGGGTTTAAAACCATTGAGAAATCGTTGAAAATTTAGTGAAATCATCCCCTGATTCAGCAACGCCGTTAAAAGATATCCTCCTGAATTAGTAGATAGGACACTCCAAGCATTAACTGCTGCAAAGTTAGTGGTGCTGAATTTTGAGGAGGACGAAATAACAGAAGAGCAGGGGAGTAAGGGAGCAGGAGAGCAGGAAAGCAGGAAAGCAAGAATGATAAAGTTCCTCCCAACTCAATTCCCTCTTCTCAAATGACGGTGGAAGTTGCTCACCAAATCCTGATCCGCCATTGGACAACTTTGCGATGGTGGTTGGAAGAAAATCGCAGCAGAATTCGCTTATAACGGCAAATTGAATATTCAGCAGCCTTATGGAAGCAAAATGGCGGAAAATCATATTTTTTGCTCCAAGGTGTGCGGTTGATAGAAGCAGAGAAGATTTATGTCAAATATATCGATGAGTTATCTGAGGATGTACAACGATTCATTGCTGCTTGCCTTGAGGAAAGATTAAAACAGCAACGAGAACAAAAACGACGACTGCGACAAGCGCGAATTGCGATCGCTATCATCAGGGTATTAGGATTAACAGCAAGTGGATTTGGTGGTTTGGCTTATCTCAAACAACAAGCTGCACAAGTACGAAAAATTGCGGCTTTAAATGGATCCTCCGCAGCTTTACTTTTATCCCAGCAGCAGTTAGAGTCACTTCTTGCTAGTATCAAAGCTGGAAAACAATTAAACAGTGTTATTTCTCCATCTAAAGATATTCAATTAGAAACCGTTGCTACTCTGCAACAAGCTATTATAGAAAATAACCAATAAATTAACCGTTTACAGAGACATTCCCAAGCGATTAATGCCATTGCGATAAGCCCTGATGGTAAAACACGAACTTCGGGAAGTGATGATAGTACGATAAGGATTTGGAGCAGTGAAGGGAAATTAGTTTCTACTTTAGATCATCATCAAGATAGAGTTACAGCTCTATCTTTCAGCCCCGATAATAAATTTATTGTTTCTGCCAGTGCAGATAAAACTATTAAATTGTGAAGTTGTGAAGGACAATTAATTAGAACCTGGGTTGGACACAAAGATACTATTATCACCAGTGTAAAATTCACACCAGATGTACCTAAGATAATTTATGCTAGTCGAGATAAAAATATTAACATTTGGCAAATTAATGGCAAATTAATTCAAAGTTAGTATGCCCATAATGTTTGGGTTAACAGCATTGATATTAGCCCCAATAGTAAAATTATAGTTTCCGGTGGGGAAGATGGTTTTGTAAAAATTTGGCATCAAAACAGTCAGTTAATTAAAACCATCAAAGGATATTCAGAACGTGTTAACACAGTAAAATTTAGCCCTGATGGTAAAATTATTGCCACTGCAGGAGAACAGGTAATTAAATTGTGAAATTTACAAGGTGAATGACTACATACTCTCAAAGAACATAGTGCACCAGTTAATAGTCTCAATTTTAATCAACAAAATCATTTAGTTTCATAATCTGCAGATGCAAAAATTAAAACATAGCAATCAAATGGCACTTTGATTAATACAATCACAGGGCATAATAATACAGTTAAATATGCACTATTCCACCCAAAAGGCCAAACTATAATTTCTGTTAGCACCGACAAAACTATTCGTTTATGGAAACTAAAAAAAAAATAAATAATTCCACAAATAGTCGTTATACAATTAACTATCATCCCCATACAAATAATTTTGCTACTGCTGGATGGGATGGGAAAATTAAAATTTTGCAGGTTATTTCATCCCCGTAAAAAAGTAAAAATATTAGAATAATTCCCTAGCCATCAATAAATTATTTATACCTTACCTTACAGTCCTAATGGCATAATTATCGCTAGTGGTGGTAATGATAAACATATTAAACTTTGGCAAACAAAAGATAATAAATTAACCAAAGTGTTATCTGGGCATCAAGATATAATTACCAGTATTGCTTTGACTCCTAATTCTCAGTTACTAGCCTCCGGCAGCGCAGATAAAACAGTTAAACTATGGCACGTAAATGATGGAAAATGATTAAATACCATTACAAAATATGAAGATGAAGTCACCAGTGTTAACTTTAGTCAAAATGGAACATTAATCGCTGCTGGTAGCGCAGATAAAACCGTGAAATTGTGGACGCTAGTCGGGAATTTAAAACAAAATTTACAAGGATATGGTGTAGCGATAACATCTATCAAATTTAGCCCCAATGGTAATCTAATTGCAACTGCCAGTTGGGATAACAGCATCAAACTATGGGATGTCAGCAATGGCTCCCTTATTCATAACCTCACAGGACATAGTAACGGGGTAACTACCATCAGTTTTACTCCAGATGCTGCAATTTTAGCTTCTGGTAGCGCCGATAGTACCATCAAATTCTGGAATACTAACAATGGAAAGTTAGTAAAAACTTTAACTGGGCATCCTGGTGAAATTAATAGTATTACCTTTAGCTCTGATGGAAAATCCTTGTTAACTGTTGGGGAACAAGTAGGGGTAAAGTTGTGGAACTTAAACTTAGATGAGTTACTTACCCAAGGATGTAATCGTATTAGTTAACTATTTGCAATATAACCCTAACGTGAACATGGAGGAAACATATATATGTCAAGGAATTAATTAGGCTGTTCTAAATGCTTAAAAAAAAGAAGGTATGTCATTCCGAGTGGAACGAAGTGAAACGAAGCAATCCCAAGGGTTTTATGGTAGTTTACATTCTGTTACATAGCAATGTTTATTTGTGCCGACTTACTTATCTATGTCTGTAAGGTTTTGTAAATATAATCACTCCCATGATCCCAATTGCTCCATAACTAAATTGGCGATTTTATCAGCGGCACCAGCTTCTCCCCGTGCACTTTGTATCTGAGTTCGCATATGGTGTAGTTTTTCTGGATTTTGCAAGTAATTTATCACCATTCCCCCAACTTCTGGGGGATGGAGCTTACCAACTAATTCTGGCACTATTTCTTGCTGCGCCCAAATATTTGGCCACGCCAATAAACCCTTACGTCTTAAAAATAACCAATTAATTATCTTGGCAAAAGCAGAACCAAATAGGGGAAAATTGGCTAATAAACCTGGTAAACCATCCCAAGCTCTCATGGCATCTAGTTGTTGGGTTGGTAGTAAAACTATGATCGGTACTCCCAGAGAACCAAGTTCCGCAGTATTTGCACCAACTGTTGTAAGACAAATACTACATTGGGATAAAGTTTCGTAAGCCGGATGAGTAGTAATTAACTCTATAGTTAATCCGGTTATTGTTTTTAATTTTAGTGGTTGTGTATCTAATAATTTAACTGGATGACTACCAAATCTATCAACTAGGGGGTTTTTTTCTGGGTTAGCAAAATCCACTAAGGTTTTTACATGTAGAGTGGGAGCAATGGGAATAATAAACTGAGTTTGCGATCGCTTACTGTGGATATATTCTGCGATCGCTAATGTTAAAGGTACTCCCTGGGATAATTTTGCCCTTTTAGAACCGGGCAAAATACCTATGAGTTCTCTGGGGGAAGATGCTTGTGAGGTTTCATTCTCTCTAGCTTCTGCCATTAAGTCCCCCACTACAGTAAATTTATGGGCATATTTGGGGGATAGTTTGGTTACAACTTCTGGTTTCATGACAGCAAATTTATCGATGAAATTGTGCCATCTTGCTTCCCATTCTGCATACACTATTGTTTTATAACCTAGTCTTTTGCCAATAATGACGGGGAAAAATTGGTCGCCACCGAGAAAAAGAACTATTCCCTTGCTACTCCAATCCCAATGATTTACAGTGGTCCCCCTCAGTAGGAATGGAAAAAAAGACTCTGCTCCTTGTACTCTATCTACTTGTGGGTAGGAAGAAACAATGTCAACTTCTTTGCCTGTAGCGTGGGAGCATGGTGATAAAATTACTGAAATTCTAACCTGGGTTTGTCGGTCGCCTAATTGCTGGTGTAAAGCCTTGACTACTGGACGTAACCAGGTGGTGACTTCTCCAGGACCATTGGAAAGAATGAGAATATCAAATTTTGGCATTTATATACTAGTAATTTTGATTGGGAAACTGAAATGAGTATCAGCAATTGGAAAACATTAGAGTCTAAGTCCTAACACCATTTATCTAAATCCTGGCTACAGGTAATTCTCCTCTGCTATCCATGTGTAGCTTTATTTTCAAGAATTGGTATAACTTTCCTGGCTATAGCTATACTTACAAAAAAACCGGGTAGAACCCGGCTTAGATTAATAAATTTAGGGCGTTGCATAAGTGCGGGATGAATTAGCGTTTGAAACCATTAATAAATCGTTGAAAATTTAGTGAAATCATCCCCTGATTCAGCAACGCCAAATTTAGTAATGTTCCTTAATCATCTTCACCAAAGTTATAATCATCATCAGAAATCATATCTGCAACTTGATCGTTGAGATATTCATCATCTAATATTGAAGGATCTGTACGTCTGCTCATAAATCCAGAATCACCCATATTAGGGGAATCTAAATGATAGTTACGAGCAGTGCGATCATCCAGTACCATATCTAAAGGATCATCCACTTCATCCAACACACTGTTAGGGAGGTCTATAGAATAATCCTCGATTGTAGTTGGCTCCTCATAGGCATTAAAGCCAGTACCCGCAGGAATCAAACGTCCAATAATTACGTTTTCCTTTAATCCACGCAACCAATCGGATTTACCTTCAATGGCTGCTTCTGTTAATACCCTGGTTGTTTCTTGGAACGAAGCCGCAGATATAAAGCTATCGGTATTCAAAGACGCTTTGGTGATACCCAAAAGTACAGGAGTATACTGTGCCCTAGCACCACCAGTAATTGCCATAGCTTCATTAACCTGCTCTACTTGGCGCAGTTCAATTAACTCTCCAGGTAACATTGTGGTATCTCCCCCATCATCAATTCTGACTTTCGCAGTCATCTGACGGACAATTACCTCAATATGCTTGTCGGCGATATCAATTCCTTGAGATTGATATACTGATTGCACTTCATTCACCAAGAAAGTTTGGACTTTTTGCAGGGCATGATTTGCACAAGCATAAACTCCATCCTCAGAACCAAGATTAAAGAAAGTTTCTAAAATCTCATGGGGGTTAGAAGGACCATCAGTTAACGGCTGTCCTGCATTTATCGCTTGTCCATCGGGAATAATGAGGTTTTGTCCAGGTCCTAGGGAATAATCAGCAACTGTTCCACCTGATTCCAGGACTTTAATCGCGATAGCTTCATCACCATCACCGTATACCACTTTAACTTCCCCAGCGCGCTTTGCTAGGATACAAGCTTCTTTGGGTTTACGGGCTTCTAGTAATTCTTCAATTCTTGGCAAACCTTGGATAATATCACCGGTTTTTGCCCGTTCAAACACCAAAAGTACTAAGTTATCACCCCGTTGTACTAAATCCCCATCTTCTATTTGTAATACTGCACCGGGACTAACACGGTAGGGACGACCACTGCGAACGGTAATGGTATAGTTTTCTGTGGCTAGGGCAGAATCATCACTTGTAGAGCTAGCACCAGGTTTTTTTATTTCGATTACTTGACCAGATTCACTGGCAAACTGTCCAGGAGCAATTTCTATACCTTCTACTAACAAGTCACCAGCTTTAACATTCGGTTCAGCAGCAGTATCAATGTTAACCATGTCTTGCTTGCGGAGAACTAGACAACGGCGAACTGTCTCTGCTCCCCTCTGTAGACTACGGACAACACCACCTTCTTTACAGAGAATTTGGGTACGTGCTACCACTCCATCGGGAAGAATGGTATCTCCTTCTTCAATTTCTAAGGTTGTATGGGTACTACCTTGAGTAGCGTCGGCAGATATATCTCGACGGACAATCAACGATTCCAAAATCACCATTTGCAAACGTTGAATTTCTCCATTTTCCTCATCGGAAATTAATTCAATGTCAGCAGCTAAGGGAGAAGCACTATGTTCCTGTTCGGCTTCATTGTCAATTTCTAATACTAATTGAGTACGTAAAAGCTCTACACCTTCCACAGACCTAACACGTTCAGAATCCTTATAAGGAAGGCGTTGTAATGCCTTCAGCTCAATTGAACGACCAGTTTCCTGACTAACTGAGGTAGTAGATGGTACATCTGGTTGGTTTGGTACGGGGAACTCAACCACAGGGCGACTTAAGATGGCTGGACCTTCAGGAGATTCTACATATTGGATATAACGTAATTCTGTAAAGGTTTGCCCTAAAAATTTTTCTCCTGGTTGAATAAAGCTATCATCTTTATCCATCAATGTTTCTGGGGTGTCAACCATTAATAGCTCTCCTGGTTTCACCACTACTTCCCGGAGAATGTCGTTTTTCTGGGTAACTTCTACTACGCCCTTATTTTGACAGAAGATATCCTTAACTATCTCTGTGCCAGCTTCGATATATTGACCATCCTCTACCAACAACAAGGAAATATCTTTGTTCACTTCGTGGGTTTCTTCTGGTATCCATAGTAGGGTACCCCCTTGAACTACTTCATAACCTTGCTTAGCTTTACCCTTTTTCTGAACTTCCACACCAGCATATTTAAGTAATCCACCAGTGTTTGTGCGGTAATGATCGTCAATTAATTCGGCTACAACTTGCCCGTTTTGAACTTTTGTTCCTGGGGTAGCACGAAGGTTAAATAACTGGTTATTACCTGTGGTTATTAAGTAATTATTGCGGCCTTGATGGCTTTGTACAGTCACCGTCGCCTGGTCTAGTACTACAGAAGCGGTAATAATTTCAATTTCCCTAGTGGTCTTGCCAGGAGTAGATTCAGGTAAACGGACTACCCCACCATGTACGCTGGTGAGTTGGGTTTCTGCTAGGACTCCATTGGTCTCAATGGTATCGTTATTTTTAACTACCAATTCTGCCCCTGGAGGTAAATTATAAACCTCCCCAGATAGAACCCAAATCAAACCACCTTTAGCTGCTGTAGTAGTTGTATTACCTTGGCGGTCAGTTTTTTGCTCGGCAACAACATCAGCAAACTTAACTTCCCCGGCTAAGTCTGAGGCTACATCTTTTACTGCTTTCTCAGTATTTACCCTGGTGGTACGTCCCCCCAAGGCTACCTCTGCTAATAGCTGCCCTTCCTTTACTTTTTTACCATTACCAATATAAAGTGTCGAACCTTGGGTAACGGGAATCTCTTTATTTTTTTTACTATTACCTGTTTCCACCTCCAAAATCATGGAACCATTTGCTTCTACATACAGGGCATCTTCACCATGACGGGTGCGGAATGGTCTAGTTTTCAATTTACTGGGTATACGGATAGTCCCATCACGTTCTGCCCTTACTTGTCTAGCAACCTCACCAGTAAATACACCCCCAGTGTGGAATGTACGCATGGTTAACTGAGTACCAGGCTCGCCAATACTTTGAGCTGCAATAATCCCTACTGCTTCTCCTAAATCAACCATTTTAGCGTGTGCCAAACTCCAGCCATAACAATGCTGACACACGGAACGGGCTGCTTCACAAGTCAATGGCGATCGCACCATTACTTCTTCCACCCCTGACTTTTCAATAGCATTTGCCAAGTCTTCATCTATGGGTGTATTCCGAGGAGCAATGATTTCACCACTGGTAGGATGTTGTATATCTTTACATACAACCCTACCCATCAACCTGGTTGCTAGTGGTATTAAGGTTTTATCACCTTCCTTCATAGCGGTGATGGGAATACCTTCCTTGGTACCGCAATCAATTTCCCGAATAATTACATCTTGAGATACGTCAACCAAACGTCGGGTAAGATAACCAGAGTCAGCTGTCCGTAAAGCGGTGTCTACCAATCCCTTTCTTGCACCATAGGAGGAAATAATATATTCCGTTACTGTTAATCCTTCCCGGAAGTTGGTTTTAATTGGTAAGTCAATAATTTCCCCTTGGGGATCTGCCATCAATCCCCGCATCCCTACTAACTGTCTTACCTGAGAGATGTTTCCCCTCGCTCCGGAAAACGCCATCATGTATACAGAATTGAGGGGATTAGTTTGTTTAAAGTGCTTAACCACCTCGTCTTTGAGAGCCTCAGAGGTCCCGTTCCAGGTATCAATTACCTTTTGGAAACGCTCTACTTCTGTAATTTCACCTCGTTGGTAGCGTTCCTCTGTAGAACGAATTTCAGCTTCAGCTTCATCTAACAGCGATCGCTTGGAAGGAGGAACCATCAGGTCATCTACACTAATGGACACTCCGGCTCTAGTAGCATAGCGGAATCCTAAATCTTTCAATTTGTCTGCCATTACGGCAGTCCGCGCTGTTCCATAGTTGTTAAATGACCAAGAAATTAACTTTCTCAGCTGACCCTTATCAACGACACGATTCCGAAAAATTATGTTTTCACCAGTCATAGAATTTTGGATTTTGGGTTTTGGAATGAATAGGGAATGGGGAATAGGCCAAATATTTATTTTTCCTTGTCCCCCTAGCTAATGATCGCTTCTTGAATTGCTTTATTGTAAATTACGCGACCAGCAGTTGTGCGAATGTACTGAGAAATAAGACTTCCTTGGGCATCTTCCCTTACACGGCGGGATTTATAGACGACGGTGCGAGTACCATCCTCATGTTTAACTTCTTCTTGAGGTTCGTTATCAGGCTGACCACTATCTACTTCTCCGTCATAACGGACGTAGATATAAGCGTGCAAGTCTACGATTTCCTGCTCGTAAGCCATAATTACATCTTCTAGGGAGGCAAAATATCTTCCTGCTCCTTTAATCGCGCCTGGATTCTCAGCGGTGAGGTAATATGCTCCCAGTACCATGTCTTGGCTAGGTGTCACAATGGGCCTACCCGTAGCCGGAGATAGGATATTATTTGATGCCAGCATCAATAAACGTGCTTCTGACTGGGATTCCAAAGATAAGGGAACGTGAACCGCCATTTGGTCTCCATCAAAGTCAGCGTTAAATGCGGGACATACCAAGGGGTGCAACTGAATTGCCCGTCCTTCAACCAAAATTGGTTCAAATGCTTGGATACCCAAACGGTGTAGTGTTGGTGCTCGGTTGAGCATGACTGGGTGTCCTTCAATTACCTCTTCCAGCACATCCCAAATACTGGGATCAGAGCGAGAGATTAATTTTTTCGCGGCTTTGATATTGTTTACCATGCCACTGCGAATCAGGCGATTGATTACAAAGGGCTGAAATAACTCGATCGCCATTTCCCGGGGTAATCCGCACTGGTGAATATTTAATTTCGGTCCCACAACAATTACAGAACGACCGGAATAATCCACCCGTTTACCCAGTAGGTTTTGTCGGAAACGTCCCTGTTTTCCTTCAATAATATCCGACAAGGATTTCAGGGGACGATTATTAGCCCCTACTACAGTTCGTCCTCGACGACCATTATCAATCAAAGCATCCACTGCTTCTTGTAGCATCCGCTTTTCATTTCTGACAATGATTTCCGGAGCTAAAATTTCTTGCAATCTTGCTAGACGGTTATTCCTATTAATTACCCGGCGATACAAGTCGTTCAAGTCACTGGTAGCAAAGCGTCCCCCGTCTAATTGCACCATTGGACGTAAATCAGGGGGAATCACGGGGATAAAACTCATTACCATCCACTCTGGCTTGGAGCCAGTGGCAATAAAGTTATCAATTACCCGCAATCGCTTAATTATTTTGGCCCGCTTCTGACCCTTAGCAGTAGTAATAGATTCCCGCAGAGTTTCCGCTTCTTGTTCTAATTCAATGTCAGCAAGCAAGCGTAGTAAAGCCTCTGCTCCAATACCAACTTCTACACCTACTAACTCAGAATCTTCACTGTAAATTTGATCTTCAATTTCCAACCATTGATCTTCTGTTAATAGTTGCTTGTAAGTAAGGGTTTCAGCATTACCAGGGCTAAGGACTACATAGGAGTTAAAATAAACAATTTGCTCCACATCCCGCAAGGGCATATCCAGCAGAATTGCAATATAACTGGGAATACCTTTGAGATACCAAACATGAGCCACAGGCGCAGCGAGTTTAATATAGCCCATACGGTGGCGGCGTACCCGTGATTCCGTAACTTCCACACCACAGCGTTCGCAAACAATACCTCTGTGTCTTACCCTTTTATATTTGCCACAGTGACATTCCCAATCTTTTGCCGGACCAAAAATACGCTCGCAAAACAAGCCATCCATTTCTGGCTTCAGAGTCCGGTAGTTAATTGTTTCTGGCTTGGTTACTTCACCAACAATCTGACCATTGGGTAAGGTACGCTCCCCCCACTGGCGAATCCTATCTGGTGATGCTAAGCCAATTTTTACATAGTCAAACTGATTACTTTGGGCGTGTCTCATAGAAAGATGAAATATTAAATGATGAATGATGAGGTGGGGAGAAGAGCGAGGGGACAGAGGGTAGAGGGAAGGTGAGAAGATATTATGGCGTTGCTGAATCAGGGGATGATTTCACTAAATTTTCAACGATTTTTCAATGGTTTCAAACCCTAATTCATCCCGCACTTATGCAACGCTGATATTATCTATTCACCCCTTTCCTCCATTTATTGAGCGCAACTGTAGACATAGTTGCCCTGGAAGGGCTAGTACATTCTTACCCTTTTCCTCCTGATTCAAGAAGACTCTTCTTCGATGGATTCCCTAGATAGAGATTCATAGGTAGGACGAGAGGGGGTGCGTCGAGAATTGTTGTCTGCCATCAAATCTACTTCCACATCCAAAGAGCTACCATCTGTTTGGGTTTCTACTTTATGGACGGCAATATCTAGTCCTAAAGATTGCAATTCTCGCATCAATACCTTGAAGGACTCTGGAGTACCAGGTCGAGGTATGGCTTTCCCTTTGACGATTGCATTTAAGGCTTCATTTCTTCCTTGCATGTCGTCGGATTTCACAGTTAATAATTCTTGCAAGGTATAGGCGGCTCCAAATGCTTCCAGTGCCCACACTTCCATTTCTCCAAATCTCTGCCCACCTTGTTGAGCTTTACCACCAAGGGGCTGCTGAGTTACCAAAGAGTATGGGCCAGTTGAACGGGCGTGGATCTTATCATCCACCAAATGTACCAATTTCAACATGTAAGCTACACCCACAGTGATGGGTCGGTCAAAGGGCTCACCTGTACGACCATCGTAAACTTGAATCTTCCCTGGATCATCGGGATTGAATACCCAATTCCTGCCGGTTTCATCTCTAGCTTCTTGCAATTTATCATTGACAATTCGGCGAGATGATTCTTCACCATACATTTCGTCAAATGGGGTAATCTTGAACCGTACCCCCAGGTTTTGTCCAGCCCAACCTAATAAACATTCAAATACCTGTCCCACGTTCATACGGCTAGGTACACCCAAGGGGTTAAGTACAATATCTACAGGGGAGCCATCAGGCAAGTAGGGCATATCTTCGATGGGCAATATCCTGGAGATAATCCCTTTATTGCCATGTCTTCCTGCCATCTTGTCGCCGACTTGAATTTTGCGCTTCTGTGCCACATATACCCGTACTACCATATTCGCTCCTGGTGGTAGTTCATCACCTTGTTCGCGGGTAAATAAACGCACATCAACTACGCGACCTTTTTCACCGTTGGGAACCCGTAGGGAGTTATCACGCACATCTCTAGCTTTTTCACCAAAAATTGCCCTTAATAACTTCTCTTCTGGGGGCTGATCGGATTCACCTTTGGGGGTAACTTTACCTACCAGAATATCCCCTGCTTCTACCCAAGCACCAATGCGGATAATTCCCTGTTCATCCAAATTCCGCAGAGCATCTTCACCCACGTTGGGGATCTCTCTAGTAATTTCCTCTGGTCCCAGTTTGGTTTGTCGTGCCTCAATTTCATATTTCTCAATGTGAATTGAGGTATAAATATCATCCTGAACCAAGCGTTCAGAAATCAAAATTGCGTCTTCGTAGTTGTAGCCTTCCCAAGGCATATAGGCAACGATGATATTCTGCCCCAATGCCAACTCACCTCCCTCTGTGGAGGAACCATCAGCGAGAACTTGACCACCAAGTACCTGCTCACCAATCCTTACCAAGGGCTTTTGGTTTAAACATGTGTCTTGGTTAGAACGTTGGTATTTGGAAAGGAAATACTTAATTTCTGGAGGTTGGGTATTTGCCGTACTTTTCGAATCCCCGTCAGCTAGAGCCGCAGGGATTCTAGGACGTACGCGAATTTCTGTGGCATCTACATAGGTAACATCTCCATCCGTACGGCTAACAATCACCATACCCGAGTCTCTCGCAGCTTGGGCTTCTAATCCCGTTCCGACTAAGGGACGCTCTGGTTTCAACAGAGGTACTGCTTGCCGTTGCATGTTCGACCCCATGAGGGCACGGTTTGCATCGTCGTGCTCCAAGAAGGGAATCATACTAGTGGCTACAGATACAATCTGTACCGGGGAAACTGCCACATAGTCCACTTGTTCTGGAGTTGTGGTTGACCAGTCCTGGCGATAACGCACAGGTACTTGGGTTCCAATAATGTAGCCATTTTCATCTAACTGAGTATCCCCAGGTGCTACCCTCAAGTCGTCTTCCTCGTCTGCTGTCATATATTCCGCAGGCAAGTCAAACCTAACTCGTCCATTCTCTACTGGTCTGAATGGTGTTTCTAAGAAACCATAAGCATTCACCTTTGCATGGGTAGCCAAGGAGCCAATCAAACCAGCATTGGGTCCTTCTGGTGTTTCAATGGGACAAATTCTTCCGTAGTGGGAGGGGTGAATATCTCTTACCGCAAAGCCAGCCCTTTCTCTGGTTAAACCGCCAGGTCCTAAGGCAGAAAGACGACGTTTGTGAGTCAATTCTGCTAGGGGGTTGGTTTGATCCATAAACTGGGACAACTGACTGGAACCAAAAAATTCCTTGATGGCTGCCACCAATGGTTTGGGGTTAACTAAGGATGCTGGTGTTAAAACTTCTGCATCGGATACAGTCATCCGTTCCCGAATAATTCTTTCTAGGCGATTTAGACCAACTCTGACTTGGTTTTGCAGCAATTCTCCTACACTTCGCACACGACGATTACCTAAGTGGTCAATGTCGTCAATACTACCAATGTCATATTCCAAATTAATCAGATAATCAACCGCTGCTAAGATATCTTGGGGGGTTAGTACCCTCACTGTATCGGGTATTTGTAACCGCAGTTTTTTGTTGAGCTTGTAACGCCCTACCTTACCCAAGTCGTAGCGTTTGGGGTCGAAAAAGCGGGAATCTAATAGTTGTTGTCCCCCTAGAACGGTGGGAGGCTCACCAGGGCGGAGCTTACGGTACAATTCCATTAAGGCTTCTTCTTCAGAGAATTGGCCTTCTTTTTCAATGGTTTTTTGAAAATACTCAGGGTGGCGCAGAGCATCAAAGATCTCATTGTCTGATAATCCCAATGCCTTTAATAAAACCTGTGCTGATAACTTACGGGTTTTATCAATCCGTACCCACACCAGGTCATTACGGTCTGTTTCAAATTTGAGCCATGCCCCCCGATTAGGGATTAAGCTGGCACTATAGGTACGTCTACCATTTTTATCAATTTCTGATTTATAGTAAACCCCTGGCGAACGCACAATTTGATTAACGATTACTCGCTCTGCACCGTTAATGATAAATGTGCCCCGCTCTGTCATTAGAGGCAAGTCACCAATAAATACTTCCTGCTCCTTTATTTCCCCTGTTTCCTTGTTGATTAACCGGGTAGGAACATACATTTGTACTGCGTAGGTACTGTCCCTTCTTTTAGCTTCTTCCACATTATACTTGGGTTCTTTGAGTTTATAATTCTGACCCAAAAAGTGTAATTCTAATTTTCCGGTATAGTCTGTAATGGGACTAAAGGAATTTAACTCTTCAATCAACCCTTCTTCTAAAAACCAGCGAAAACTAGAACGCTGAATTTCAATCAAGTCGGGCAACAAAAAGGTGGGTGTCATCAGAGTTTCGTTAGTCATGCCTCTACCTTTCTCAACCTTGTTCAACTTGCTTGGTGTACGAGAAGTTCTCCTGACACCACCTGTTATATACAGGTATACATAAATAAATGGGTTACTTTTTTATATAGAAAAAGCATTTGCTGACAGGGAGGTATAACCCCCAAACAGCCACACATGGAGCAATTAGTTATTATGGCTGCTACAGCTTCTCATATACCATTGCTGCCATTTTCCCCAAAGCTTCCAGAAAAATAATATTGCTAATTTGTTACTGTGGTATTCCACTTCCCCTCCCAAA
>CBZS010000342.1 GCA_000613065.1 Richelia intracellularis
TCATACGCGAACACTTATTTATTGGACTTTGGACAAAAACTACGGACTCAAAAGTTAGAAACTTGTTAGAAAAATCTTCACCGACTGTTAATAATCAACCCACAGTTGCTAGGTAAGGGAAAAAGGGAGGGAGTAAAAATGTCAGTGGAAACTGAATGTTGATCTCCAAATGAAAGTACCCAAATCAGGAGCTGTCGGTAGTAGCTTATCTGTGTATTGCTATATTTCATCTTTCTGAATATCTTAATTTCCCCAGGACAGCCAAACCATAATTCCCCTATCATACCTACTTGATCAACAGAACTTAACTCTCATAGTTAGCTTTCAGTTCCTCGATACCAATACCTTGTTCCTTCTGAATAAACTATTTTTGTTACGTTTTTGACAATATCGGTAACAAGTGCTTTACATTTTGTAATATAAAGTTAAATTTAAGTAGACAAGGATTTGGGCAATGTCAGGAGAGTCACAGGGTAAAAAAGTGGTGGTTGTGGGTGCTGGTTGGGCTGGTTTAGGAGCAACATACCAGTTAGCAAAGCAACGCTATGATGTGACATTGTTGGAAGCGGGTTCCTACCCTGGTGGATTGGTTGCGGGTTGGCAAACTTCTGGAGGGCGCTCTGTAGAAGCAGGTATTCATGGGTTTTGGTATCCTTACAGAAATATTTTTGCCTTGATTAATGAATTAGGCATTAACCCTTTTACCACTTGGACGCGTTCATCCCAATATTCTCCTGCAGGTTTGGAAGTGGAATCGCCAATTTTTCAAAACTTACCGCAATTACCAACACCCCTAGGTAC
>CBZS010000343.1 GCA_000613065.1 Richelia intracellularis
CATCAGATTCTGTTAAATTCCGCAGTTTTTCTTCCAGTTGGTAAGCATCATTTATTGTGCGGAATGTATAAGCGTAAGAAGTGACTCCTGTTACAAAATCTGTGGGGGTTTCTCCACCCAAAGCTAAGACCAAGCGATCGCAATTAATTTCTAAGCCATCTTGGAGTTGTACCCGTTTTTCTTGGAGATTGATATTTGATACTATCCCTTGATGGAAACGCACCCTAGTGTTTTGCAGCAATTCGACAAAAGGAGGGGCTATCTCCCAGGTGTGTAATTCTCCTGTGAGTAATTCGTATAGCAAGGGGGAAAATACAAAACGATCATGGCGATCGATCATTATAATTTCCGGCTTGGGCGTATTTTCCCAAGATAGCTGACTTAAGCGCAAAGCCGTGTAGAGGCCACCAAAACCTCCCCCAAGGATACATAGTCTAGGTTGTTGTTCAGTCATCTCAATTTTTTTATTTTGGATTAGAAATGTGGCGTTGCATAAGTGCGGTATGAATTAGCGTTTGAAACCATTGATAAATTGTTGAAAATTTAGTTAAATCATCCCCTGATTCAGCAACGCCAGAAATGCAAACTCCCCGTAATAATTATTATGACCATTCATTACCTCCTTGAACCTATCTCTTCATCACTTCTACTCACAGATGTGTAAAATCTAGCCACACACAAATATGTACCTTTCCATAGGCCTTGATATCATTTATATCTTCTCCCCCTAGAAAAAATGCGCTACACTCATTTTAGAAGCGAATCAGCGACGGTTCGCTAAAAATACTTCTTGGAAGATATCCCTATCGCAGGAAGTGGGTCAAAGCCCACTTTTTTTGTTGGAATTTTTGCATGACTCATCCCTTAGTTACCAAAATTACTGATTTAGCAAAACCAGTGGCAGCAGAACTGGGACTGGAATTAGTTCGCGTGGTTTTTCATACTAACCAAAATCCACCTGTATTGCGTATAGATGTCCGTAATCCTGACCAAGACACAGGTTTAGATGACTGCGAACGTATCAGCCGTGCTTTAGAAGCTTCCTTAGACGTAGCGGGAATCATTCCACATGCCTACACTTTAGAAATATCTAGTCCCGGTATTTCTAGATACTTGACAACAGATAGAGAATTTGTCTCCTTTAAGGGATTTGCCATAATTATCTGTACTTCCCCAGCCTTTGAAGGACAGCAAGAGTGGGCAGGTAAATTAATCCGTAGAGATGATAAAGCCGTTTATTTGAATAAAAAAGGGCGCACGGTTGGCATTCCTCGCTCCGCGATCGCCCAGGTAATGTTAGATGAAGGTAGTTAATCCATGAGAACTCCAATCCTTCTAGACTGTATTTATCACAACTCTGTGGGTAAATAGGGCAGACAACTACCCCGGAAATACCAGCAAATACAGAAATTCCCCTATCTGTATGATTCTCCAGATAACACAGCAAGTTGTTGATAAATTTTCTGCCTAGGGTAACTTTTATCCTCTGGAGACAA
>CBZS010000344.1 GCA_000613065.1 Richelia intracellularis
AAGGAAGAGAAGCAAAAACTTGCCCAAGGATAAATTCCCGAAAGTTGGCAGCAAAAGCCTCATCCCTTGTCCCAGAAGGATACCGATGCTCCCTGGACAAAAAAGAATGGTCAGAGTTACTTTGGTTATAAAAACCACATCAGTATCGATGTGGAGTACGGTTTTATTCGTCGCTATCAAGTCACGGATGCCTCAGTGCATGATTCCCAAGTGTTAGGGGCACTGTTGGATGAGCAAAACCAGGGGGAAGAGGCTTGGGCAGATAGTGCCTATCGTAGTGAATCTATTGAATGGATTCTACAGATTTTACAATTCCTCTGTCACATTCATGAACGAGCCTACGGCAATCATCCATTGACTGCAAAACAGAAAGAAGAGAATCGAGAGCGTTGTCAAGTCAGAGCTAAGGTCGAACACGTGGCGTTGCATAAGTGCGGGATGAATTAGGGTTTGAAACCATTGATAAATCCTTGAAAATTTAGTGAAATCATCCCCTTATTCAGCAACGCCGAACACGTTTTTGGTCACTGGGTTAATGAAATGGGAGGCAAGCTAATGCGTTCCATTGGTAAGCAGTCAGTCAAGGGGACTATTGGACTGAAGAATTTAGTCTACAACTTCAAAAGTTATGCATTTTGGGAGAATCAAAATCCTAAAGCTCTGGGATAATTGCGTCTAATATAGGCTCCCTTGATCCAGATTTCAAGTAGAAATCGTTCCGGTTGAGCTATTTTTTGCCCAACTTCACTTTCTTGTAGTTCTTCGAACCCCCTCAGATTACCTAAGACTTGATTCATCGAGGAGCCCAACCGAGAGCATCCCAATTTCTCAAAAAGATGTGGTATGCCTCCTTACTTGCTTGATATAGAGTGGGCAAGATGCCTATACTAACAAGTTAAACAGTTGGGATATTCCCATATAACCTTATCCAAGGCCAAAAATAAAAATAATATGAGTGCTAATAACAATTAATTTAGATAAGGGATAAAACAGTATTCCACTATTGGATTGTAAACATATTAACTAGTGTCCAGAAATATCTATAGGCGAATCTGTGTTAAGATTTTCGAGCTTAACTAATATTTCTGGCTTTATTTTTCATACTCTCGTTTGAGTAAACTTTTACTCTATTTG
>CBZS010000345.1 GCA_000613065.1 Richelia intracellularis
GACTTGTGAGATATTTTTCTCGGCTTTTACCGTATCCGTAGCAGATAAAGTTTCTTCATCCAAATATGTACGAATGATAATATATAAACCATCCAATACTGCTTCTGCATCAATTTTTGACTGATTTATCTGATATGAAAAACTGTTCTCTTCTATCTCAATGTTGAAATGTTTTTCAACATTGAGATAGAAGAGAACTTTACCTACTCTTACACCTATATTATCCTCGCCTTTTAGTGGAGGAGCTTTTCTCGAAGTTGCTGCAACAATTTTATCTAATTCATTTTCTCTTGCTTGTAATAATTCTTCTCTATTTTTCTTTCTTTCTGCTGCCAATAAAGGATTTAGACAAGCTATTAATCTTTCCCCTGGATAATCTTCGCTTTTAATTGATGCTAAATTTCGTTCATCAAACAGAGATAATTGAATGGCTGATTGTTCTACTAATTTATTGATTTGAGGCGCTCGCTCTTAAAGCGCTAATCCAGTCTAAACCTTCTTTATCTTTTAAGTCTTCTCGAATCCTTGCTTGAGTAATCATTCCACGGTCTCCGACCCAGACTACTCTCTTAATACCAAATCTCGAGCTAACCTTATCTATTTGATTAGTAAATGTCTTTGGGTCGGATGTATTTACCTCAAATACTTCTACTGCTATTGCACAACCTTTATCATTACATAATAGCCCAAATACTATTTGTCATTTACCACGTTTTTTATCACGCTTATAACAATATTTTGCTAACGGACAAGCTTTTCCAGCGTTGCTGAATCAGTGGATGATTTTACTAAATTTTCAACGATTTTTTAATGGTTTCAAACCCTAATTCATCCCGCACTTATGCAACGCCGATTTTCCTTATAAATATGTAGAACTAACGTCATTATAGAACCAAACATCCTTCCTTCCGATGAAGTTTGGCAAGATGATTTTCAATTTATCCTTGGCGTTCCAATAAAGAATCCATCGCCAAATATAATTCATCCTCATCCGCTCCTTATAATCTTAAAACTTACCCTAAAATGGATAAAAATTTTTATCCATCTTGCACTCTTGCTGTTGCTAATTTAGAAGCTAATTTGACAATACCCGCCACTATCATAGCCTCAATTCTTCTTCTGATTCTGCTGTTTTAAGTATCAATTAAGGTATGTAATTCTAATTTTATTAAGCTTGATAGTATTGCCGCCACATGACCATGAGGACGGCTACTAATGATTTTAAATATTTCTTCTAAATCTTCTACTGCTTTACCTCCTTTAAGCAGAATTTTTAAATTATCTACCGTTTCCGAAGGTAGTTTTGAAACATTGGCAAGGGTACGTTTACTAACTTTTCCGTCCTCACGGCATGACTCGTGAAGCAGAACGGCTGGGGGAGAGTTGCTGTTAGGAATACGTTCTATATACATGACTACAATTATCTCATATTTCTCCCCTCAAAATATTAAGGAAATCTTTTATTACATAGGCTACATCTCTTTTGTGTAAAAACCCTCAAGCTTTGGAAGGTTAAAGCTTAAAGGTCTGTTTAGTAGATATGCTCCGGGGGAACTTCAGTTTAGTAGTACTAAACCCATACCCATCTGTCCCATTCTTTTTGCAAATTGCTATCAGTTAAACATACATTTTCAGGAAAGTACATTCCCACACTAGACGAGGCTGAGCATAACAAAGTAGGGACTTACGAGCTTGTTCAAATTCTTGAATTATGGCTGGCTGACAACCATTTTGCCAATAAAACTGTTGCAAATAATCAATCAACCATAATTGAGTTTCTGTATCCAAACTTTTATCAATTTGTTTGGCAATTTCTAAAGCTTGACGATAAGTGCGTGGTGGTTCTGTAACTGCTGCCAATAATTCAGATGGTATATTTTGTAACTGTTGATGATATGCGAGCGCTTTTCCAGGACTACCAGCAGCAATATTTAAAATGGTAGGATGTTGCAGGATTTCTTCATGTCCGGTTTGTTGTAATACTTGTACCATGGCTTGAGTATCCAAGGAGTAAAAAGGAATGCGCTGACATCGGGATACCAAGGTAGACAAAATTGAGTCTGGAGAAGGTGCAATTAAAATTAGGGTGGCTTTTCCCGGTTCTTCTAAGGTTTTGAGTAGAGCATTAGCACCAGCTTCCGCCATTTTGTCCACATCGGATAGTACCACCACCTGTCTTGGTGCTTTTAGGGGGGGACGGCTGAGAAATTGGGTAATTTCTCGGATTTGTTCGAGACGGATAACGGGGGGAGCTTTACGTTTTAAACCCTTTGCTGTAGCTTCTGCAATTGTTAATCTTTGTCCCTGATGTTGATATGTGGGTTCTACCCAGAATAAATCGGGATGATTGTTAATAGTTTGTTGTTGTTTCGAGTCAGCAAAGATTAATTCAATGAAACATTTTGCCCCTAACACCTTACCAATTCCCGGGGTTCCAGTAAATAAATAGGCTGGAGCAATGCGATTTTTTGCTACTGCTTGAGTCAGTAATTCTACTGCTTGTGGCTGTCCTATCAGTGGTGTGAATGGATTCAAGGCAATATTATCAGTTATCAGTTATCAGTTGATAGTTATCCCCGCGTCACCTTTCGGGTTGCGCCACTTACCACAACGGGGGGAACCCCCATAACGGGGGCTTACCGCGCACCTTCTTCTCCCTTACTCCAGATAACCACAAGGGTTATCCCTATATAATGTGAATCGATCCTCCAACACTTGTTGAATTTCCTGCTGTACAGCTTGTTTCGTTAAATTACCATCAATGCGGATGATAGTATCAGGATTAGAAGTAGCTAGGGCGGTATAACCTTGTTGGACTCGACGGTGAAAATCAATTTTTTCCTGCTCAATCCGATCAAATTTATCACCATCTCCACGCTTGCGATTTAATCCTACCTCCACATCTACATCTAGCCAAAAAGTTAAATCACTGGCTAATCCTCCCGTAGCAATGGAGTTGAGTTGATTTATTAAATCCATGTCTAAACTACGACCGTAGCCTTGGTAGGCAATGGTAGAAAAAATGTAGCGATCGCATAAAATAATTTTACCTGCGGCTAAATTTGGTTGAATAAATTGTTCGATATGTTGATAGCGATCAGCAGCATATAATAATAACTCAGTGCGAACGCTAATCTTTTGATTATCTGTTTTTTCTAATAATAAACGTCGCAGATGTAAACCTAATTCAGTTCCTCCCGGTTGACGAGTCACTATGACTGGGATGTTTGAACTTTGTAACCATTCATAACACAGTTGCATTTGACTGGTTTTGCCGCAACCTTCTACTCCTTCAAATACAATTAATTTACCACTCATGAATAAGATTAAATATAGAGTTTTACCATTTGCCGCATTTATACTGGGAATTACGGCTATATCTGCTCAAGGGGTACAGTTACGAGATGGAACGGTATCTTTTTTTAGGCGTTGCATAAGTGCGGGATGAATTAGGGTTTGAAAGCATTGATAAATCGTTGAAAATTTACTGAAATCATCCCCTGATTCAGCAATGCCATTTTTTACAGCCACCCCGGTTAGTGAAAGTAACAACAGCCTTTAATAATACCCAGGTTATAGGAGCGACATATTACTTTACCATCAGTCTGCCACAAAATGCAGGGGAACCCATGAAAAACGTGACAATTAACCAACACCAAGGGGTAGATAGGATTAATTTTCGCTTAAATAAGAGTATTGCTGTGGGTACTCGTTCCCGTCGAGGAGACAAAATACAGATAGGAGAAGTCACTAGAGATAAAAAAGCTCGCACCGTATCTATTACATTCGACCCCCCAGTGTCCCCAGGTAAAACCATCACCATTGGCTTAAAACCTAAGCAAAATCCTTTCACAGGTGGTATTTATCTATTTGGGGTAACAGCATTTCCTGTGGGGGCAAAACCCCACGGTCAATTTATGGGGTTTGGACGATTATATTTTTATAGTAATGATGGGGATTCTTTTTTATTATAGAAAAACCTCTTGCTTTTACCCAAGTTTAATTTTAAGCGTTCCAAATCTTGGTATGTCCCATTTAAAATCTAACCTTAGTGGGCTTCTTCTTTCATGACTCGCCAACCAGTTTGAGAACCCATTTTACCTACTTTCATAAATACCCAACAACGCCGATGAAAGGAGTCTTTACCAGCATCACATCTAGGCTTTACCCCAATTAATTCTTCCACCTCTTCTGTTGACAGAATCAAGTTAGATTGATGGGCATTTTCTAATCTGAAGTTCCCCCGTAGCATATGTACTAAACAGACCTTGAAACTTTAACTTTCCAAAGTTTAAGGGTTTTTTCACAAAAGTTTTGTACCCATTTCATTAAATCTTTTCTTAATATTTTGAGTAAAAATGAGATAATTATAGTCATGTATATAGAGCGTATTCCTAACAGAAACTCTCCCCCAGCCGTTCTGCTTCGCGAGTCATACCGTGAGGACGGAAAAGTTCGTAAAGGTACCCTTCCGAATCTTTCAAAACTGCCTTCGGAAACGGTAGATGATTTAAAAATTTTGCTTAAACGAGGTAAAACAGTAGAAGATTTAGAAGAAATATTTAAAATCATTCGTAGCCGTCCTCATGGTCATGTGGCGGCAACACTATCAAGCTTAATAAAATTAGGATTACATACCTTAATTGATACTTAAAGCAGCAGAATAATATGAATAATTGAGGCTATGATCGTGGCGCGTATTGTCAAACCAGCTTCTAAATTAGCAACAGCAAGAGGGCTAGATGGAGAAACTTTTTTCTCCAGTTTAGGGGAAGTTTTAGGATTAGAAGGAGCGGATGAGGACGAATTATATTTGGCGATGTATTTTTTATTGGAACCCCAAGGATAAATTGAAAATCATCTTGCCAAACTTCATGTGAAGGAAGGATGTTTGGTTCTATATGACGTTAGTTCTACATATTTATAAGGAAAAGCTTCTCCGTTAGCAAAATATGGTTATAACCGTGAGAAAAAACGTGATAAATTACAAATAGTATTTGGGCTATTATGTAATGATAAAGGTTGTACAATAGCAGTAGAAGTATTTGAGGCAAATACTTCGGACCCAAAGACATTTACTAATCAAATAGATAAGGTTAGCTCGAGATTTGGTATTAAGAGAGTAGTCTGGGTAGGAGACCGTGGAATGATTACTCAAGCAAGGATTCGAGAAGACTTAAAAGATAAAGAAGGTTTAGACTGGATTAGCGCTTTAAGAGCGAGCGCCTCAAATCAATAAATTAGTAGAACAATCAGCTATTGAATTATCTCTGTTTGATGAACGAAATTTAGCATCAATTAAAAGCGAAGATTATCCAGGGGAAAGATTAATAGCTTGTCTAAATCCTTTATTGGCAGCAGAGAGAAAGAAAAATAGAGAATAATGATTACAAGCAACACAAAAGGAATTAGATAAAATTGTTGCAGCAACTTCGAGAAAAGCTCGTGCACGAAAAGGCGAGGATAATATTGGTGTAAGAGTAGGTAAATTTATTGAGATAGAAGAGAACAGTTTTTCATATCAGACAAATCAGTCAAATCAGTCAAAAATTGATGCAGAAGCAGTATTGGATGGTTTATATATTATAATTCGTACATCTTTGGATGAAGAAACTTTATCTGCTACGGATACGGTAAAAGCCTATAAAAATCTCTCACAAGTAGAACAAGCTTTCCGTAGTTATAAAACAAAACTGTTGATTTAAAAGTTCGTCCAATTTACCACTATACAGCCGAACGTGTAAAAGCCCATATATTTCTATGTATGTTGTCTTATTATGTAGAATGGCATATGCGATAACTTTTAGCTCCAAATACTTTTTGATGAAGATGATTGGGAAGCAGCAACAGCGAGAAAAGAGTCTGTTGTATCTCCTGCCAAAAAGAGCGAAAAAGCTAAAAATAAAGCTAACAAAAACCGTACCTCAGAGAATTTGCCCGTTCATAGCTTCCAAACTTTATTGGATGATTTAGCTACAATTGTTAACAATACAATTTCTACAACAATTGGTAGTAAATCCTTAGTTTTTGAGAAGATTACTCAGCCTACAACTATATAACAAAGAGCAATATATTTACTCGGAATTAGCATGATTTGTACCCAGTAAGCTTGGACTTGAAATCTCTGTAAGTCTCAATTTGGATAGATCTCGTTTTTCGTCAAAGGGTAACTTCAGTCTAATACATTCATATACCACAGTGGATCTGTTGGTGGTAGTCGAGAAGCTAACATGTGTTCTAATCTTGTTAAAGAATCTGCGATTGCACTTAAATCTTGTTCTAAACTTGGACTGCTAGTAACTGTCGTTTGTGGTTGTGTTTCTTCTGCCGGTGGGGACGGGAATATGGGTGTTAAGTCAGCAATGTGAATCTGTGATTTTGATGGCGTTGGAGGAGTTTGACCAATTTCCTCTGGCTGTGGATGAGATTCCTCCTTGTCTAATTGGGCTGCTTTCGCATCCTTTTGTAAATTCGCATTGAAAGTATCAACAGGCACTAAATTACGACTGATTTATGCCGCTAAATTACTGAGAAACAAAGCCATTTCCCGATCACCTTGAGCAGCCATTTGGGTAGCTACTTGTTTCATCATTCTTACCAATGGGGGATCAATTAACTCCTGGTTTGCGGTTAAAATTTCTGCTTCTTTGCCACTAGGACAATCTAGCAAGGCTTTAATTAACTGCAAATAGGCTTGGGACTGTTCATCTTTACTATGTACGTGAACTGCTTGCTCAAAAATATGGTTTAATTGCCCTGCCCAATGAATTAAAAACTTCGCGGCTTCAGATTTACCTTCCTGGTAGAGTTGTTGAGCTACCTGTTCCATCACCTGAACAAGTTCCGGATTTACTACTTGTTCGTTGTGTTGTAATAATGTCCACTCTTCTCCGTGGGGACAACTAAGGAAACCTTGAATGAGACGAAGATAAGCCTTGAGGCTTTGTGTTTTCATCTGAGCTTGCCCCTCAAATGCTGCTACTTAAATTATCTCTCTAATTACTCAGGAATAGCGATCGCTTTATTGATTTGTATCATTTTTGCGTATAACTGGAGATGTTGTATAAAAAAGTTCCCGACAATCTTCTGTCTTATTGATTTCGGTCGTTTGTTGTAG
Organism: Richelia intracellularis; assembly: GCA_000613065.1. Lineage (GTDB taxonomy): Bacteria > Cyanobacteriota > Cyanobacteriia > Cyanobacteriales > Nostocaceae > Richelia > Richelia intracellularis_B. The sequence continues at coordinate 7,118 of CBZS010000345.1, forward strand.
TGTGGGCATTTTATCTTGCCCGCTTTCTGAAAATGGGGAGCGAGACGCTCCCACTACAATTATTTACCCCATCAGAACTGATGTGATCAGCGAGTCGGTTGTACTAACTTAAGTCAGCTTGGGTTTATTAGCAATTCGGTTATACCCATTCCTAACAATGAATTTCATAGTGTGTAAGGGAACCAACAGACTATTCATTTCTAGTGTGACATCAGTGTTTCCCCTTTCCCTATTTTCTAATCTATCTGAATAGAAGTGGGTGCATTACCAGTACTTGCTTGTGCTGTTAGAGGCTTGCGGAATTGAGAATAAAGGCGATCGCGCCAAGTAAAAAATGGTTCATAATCTGGATTATCAGCTAATTCTGGTACACCTCTACCTTTAACACTGGCTGGAAGATCCAAATAGTCCCCATCGGGAAACTTCAGTAATATAGACAACCCAGCCACAGTAAAATCAGCTAAACTCGGCTCATCCCCAAGTAAATAAGGGCTATCAGCTAAAATCAAACACAGTGCTTTTAAATCTTGTTTTAAGTCCCTCATTGCTGATGCAACTACATCAGGGCTA
>CBZS010000346.1 GCA_000613065.1 Richelia intracellularis
GGGGGAATCTTACTAGAAACCGTATCAATTTCAAATTCAGAAATATAAGCCCCGTGGGGTGCTTTCCCATCTTTTAAACCATACTGTTGTAATAACTCAGTTTGGGTTTCTATGCCATGCCATCTCTGGGCAGGCAAGGGGATAAAATGCTGCTTACCTTCATAAAT
>CBZS010000347.1 GCA_000613065.1 Richelia intracellularis
CCCAGACACAATCCTAACTACGAAAATTGTGTCAACAGGAATTTGCATGTGCCGAAGATGCATTCAACGCAGCCAAATTACTTGAGAATCAGTTGCCATTTCATAAACTTGCATGCAAATATTGAAGTTATTGAAGATGGCCAACACCGTGGGCGTGGTAAACCTCACAAGGATTCTCAACCTACCCTAATTTACCTATTCAAGCCGAAATTGTACCCAAAGAAACTGCAATTACCATTGCCACAGAACAGGCTGGCAGGTTTATTCTTGCCACCAATGTTCTTGATGCCGACAAACTTAGCAACGAAGATGTTTTACCTGAATATAAGGCACAACAATCTACAGAACGTGGTTTTCGGTTTCTCAAAGACCCATTGTTTTTTACTTCCATTGTGTTTCTAAATTCAAGGAAAAGAGTGGCGGCTTTGGCAATGGTTATGGGTTTGTGTTTGCTAGTTTACAGCCTAGGTCAGAAGGCATTAAGCCAATCTCTAAAACGAGGCTTCCAAACAATTCAAAATCAGTTAGGTAAACCAACTGCCACTCCTACTTTACATTGGGTGTTTCAATGTTTCATGTCAATTCATTTATTAACGTTGGCTTCTTTGAAACAGATTTCCAACCTCAGTGAACAGCGGTGCTGGATTCTACAGTTTTTTGGTGCTCCCTGTCGTAAATATTATCTTCTTTGCTAACTAATCTGGGGAATGTGGGTTAAAAAGGTCTCTTTGCCTATATGGGTTTTGAGACTTGTCCCAAAATCAATATTTTTGAATTCCCGAGGTAATTACAATGCTTTCACCAATAAATACACACTAAGCGTAATATACAAATTAAATGGGCCATACATAGCTTACGCAGACATAAGTCTTCTGCCATGGAGCAGGTTGCTGAATCAGGGGATAATTTCACTAAATTTTCAACGATTTCTAAATGCTTTCAAACCCTAATTCATTCGGATGCGACTCTTTTGGTAGTATGGAGTATTATATAAGAATAATAAATGACAAGTCAACCAGAGTAGTATTGAGAACCAAAAATGTACTTGATGTAATTGCCTTGTAAAAAGTCAAAAAACAGGAAAAGTTCCACACCCTATGCAAGCATTTACATAAAATCAAGGTATTTTTTGCTCACAAGCACCAGAACTATTTGAAGAGATAGTTAGTTGGTTAGACTCAGACAGCATTTGTGGGTTAGAACACTCCCAGATAGAGAGTAAGTTACTTGAGAATGGATACGAACTATTGAGACGGTTGTTACAAACAAAGATATTTTGATAAACGCAATCAAGATGAAATAGAGGGAGAGTGTGCAGGCACAGACTCAGTAAACAGAACACACAAGAAAAAAAAGTCGCGGAAATTGACCACATTATTTGGCACAGTAATCGCCAATAGAATCGGTTATGAAGGAAGAAAGATAAATACGCTATTTCCTTTGGATGGGGAGTTTAATCTACCAGCACAGCAATATTCTCATGGACTAAGACAGCGAGTAGTAATAGAAGTAGCTCGTTCGGGATTTAGAGAAACAACAGCAATCATAGAAAAAACAACAGCAGCCAAAATAGGTAAGCGACAAGCAGAAGAACTGGCTTACCATAGTGCTTCAGATTTTGATGATTTCTACCACCAGCAACAAGCTCAGTCAAAACAGTTGCAAGACACAGGAGAAATAGTCGTAATTAGCGCGGACGGGAAGGGTGTTGTAGTGCGAACATCGGACTTACATGCCAATACTCAAGAACGACCCTTACCTTCAAGCAAAAAATTAAACAAACGCTTAACAAAGGGTGAAAAGCACAACGCAAAGCTAATAGCGACAGTAGTTAGTGTTTATACAATTAATTCCTTTGTACGTACACCCCAACAAATCGTTAAACCATCCGATGAAGATAGGAAAATTAAGCGACCTCGACCAATTGGTAAGGGTGTTTGGGCTTCTTTACCCAAAGAGCCCGAAAAGTTTATTTCAGAAGCCTTTGATGAGGCAATCTTCGGTGACAAAAACAAACACAAACGTTTCTGTGCCTTAGTTTATGGCAATAAGAAACAATTATCCTTGCTAAAGAAATTTGCAAAAAAACAGAATCTCAACTTAACAATTATCCTAGATCTTATCCATGTCATTGAGTATTTGTGGAAAGCTGCATTTGTCTTTTATTTTCAGACTTCAACACAGGCAGAAGCTTGGGTGAGCAAACGTTTACAGCTTATCCTTGAAGGTAAATCAAGTTCAGTTGGCCCAGGTATGCCCCGGAGTGCGACTTTACCCAAACTGACCCCCCAAGAAGGTAAACCCGTGGATACCTGTGCTAGATATTTAGTTAACAATGCCAAATACCTCAAATATGACGATGACTTAAAAGCTGGATTCCCCATCGCCACGGGGATGATTGAGGGTGCTTGTCGCCACCTGATTAAAGACAGGATGGATATCACTGGGGCTAGATGGACCATGAGGGGTGGTGAGGGTGTTTTACCCCTGGGTTCTTTATACATCAGTGGCGATGGGGATGAGTATTGGCAGTTTCATCTACAACAAGAACATAAACGCAATCACCTGGCTTTGTACTCTAGTGGTATTCCTTTGATGAAGCAAGTTCTCAAAGCTCGTTGTTCTAATACCCCTCTACCTCTTCCAATACCTGTCTAAGTTCGACTCCCCGTCTTACAAAAAGAGTCGCACCCAATTCATTCCACACTTATGCAACGCCCCATGGATTTGTAGATAGGGACAATAAATTACGGGATTGCTTAATAAGGGGATGATTTCACTAAATTTTCAAGGATTTCTAAATGGTTTCAAACCCTAATTCATTCCGCACTTATGCAACGCCGAAATTACCTTGTCACCATTGAATCTTATTCATTCATTGCAGTTGTTTCTTTCGTAGGATTGGTAGCCATATTCGCTATTTCGCGGTCAATAAAAAAGATACCTTGCCCTTCTGTTCCAATCAGTTTAATCTTGTCAAGAATACTTTTGAACAGAAATTCTTCTTGGTGTTGTTCGGCAACATACCACTGGAGGAATTGAAGGGTAGCATAGTCTGGTTCAGTATTGGCTAAATGCACTAAGTCATTGATTTTACTCGTGACGAGTTTCTCATGATCGTATATTTTCTCAAACATTTGCGTCAAAGAGTTAAAATCTTTTGGTGGTGCTTGCATCCCATCAATAACTGCAAAAGCTCCAGTCTCTTGAAGATAATTAAGTAAGCGACGCATGTGGGTCATTTCTTCATCTGCATGTTGACTAAGAAAAGTCGCACAACCATCAAGGGATTTATAAGCGCACCAGGAACTCATTTGCAAATATAGATGGGAAGAATATATCTCTAAGTTAATTTGCTCATTGAGCCGATCGATAGTTTGCTGTGATAACATAATTATTCCTTCTGCTTTTCCTAGTTACATGGTAATAAATATACAACGCGAGTTAATGTGTTAGCTGTCTACTTTCTTCTCTATCTCGAAAGGTAGAAATTCTCTGAGGACTTCGAGAGAGTTTGAGGAGGAAGATAGTTCCTGCCATAATTACTGCCCCACCAATAATCCAAGCCACGGAGAATGCTGGATGCTGAAAGAAAGTAGCAATTTGATAGAACATGGTGGCTACCCAATAACCCAAACCTTTAGTCCATAGGGGAACCAGGAGAGTCCAGCCTAAATTAGTTTCCCGGGAAACTGCACCGGTAGCGGCAACACAGGGGAAGTACATCAGCACAAATAATAGATAGGCAAATGCCCCCGCACTACCATCAAATCTTTTTGAGATTTGTCCAAAGGTCCCAACTGCTACTTCTCTCTCTTCTGCTACGGCTGCTTGGTCTTGTACATTCCCAACATTTATACCCAAGGGTTCGAGCATTTGCTTCCCAAGTTCCCTGAAATTATTAGGAATACTGGCAAATGTGGAAGAGATACCGCCCCAAAAATCAAAAGCCTCTTTTTTCTCTTCTTTTCCTGACTCTGCTTGGGCTAACTGACCATAAATAGAATCAAGAGAACGAACGATTGCTTCTTTGGCAAATACACCTGTAAAAATACTTACGGTAGCAGGCCAGTTTTCTTGACGCACTGCCATAAGTGAAAATATTGAGGTCACGGCTTGGCTGGTAGCGGATAAAATAGATTCTTTACTGTCTTGTGTGCCAAAGGAGCCATCTGTACCGACTGAGTTAAGTCAACTTAATATCATCACCATCAATACAATTACTTTCCCAGCTCTGATTAAAAATCCCTTTAGCCGATCCCAAGCACGGATGATAACTCCTTTGGGGTGGGGAATATGGTAAGGGGGTAATTCCATCACTAGTCCGGTGAAGATGCCAGCAACAATACCGATTAAGTACAAACCAAATACCAGATTTTATCCGTTGCGAGGAAGAAAGCCGCAGCTAATAAGGCATATACAGGCAGCCTAGCACCGCAGCCCATGAATGGGTTCATCATAATCGTCATCAAGGGATCGCGTTTCTTTTCCAAAGTGGGAGTCGCCATGATGGCGGGTACATTACTAGGGTAAGCGCATCTAATGATGTACTGAAAATTACAGATTTTTGTACATCATTGTAAGGTATGTCTTGATTGTCAAGGCCAAGGCCAACGACGGGCACTTGGTACCAAAGGGCATTGGCGTAGCCTGCCCTTTGGGGGGGTAGTGGAACGGCATCGCCACAACAAATTGACGCAACAGGGGAACGCTTCGCTAGATTCGGTGGTGCCAGGTAGGGGCATCAAGACCTTGAGTAACTCCAATAAACACTCATACCCCCACCGGGCACTCCCCTACGCCACCCAATCTTCTCCAGTTGCTGGAACACTCGTGAGGCACAAAAATGGAGATTTAAGTATTAAAGAAGTTAAGTAGTATGCTAAGGACGCAAAGGGTCTATCTGAACTGAACGGTTTAGTCTAATGGTATCTCTGACAAGAAGGCTTGCGCCTACGGGTTTCAAATCTTCAAAACCAAAGATTAAAAGCTCCAGAAATTTGAGTATAGCCAATGCCACTGCATTGACAGAAAAAATTTCATTAGTTTTTAGTAAGATAGAAGACCCACCTGTAGAAAAAACCCGTGTCCATTTCTTAACAGATATTTTAATCATTGGAATACTATCAGTGATTGCAGGAGGCAAGGGATCGGAGGACATGGAAAATTATGGATTGAGTAAATACGACTGGTTGGAGCAGTTTTTAGCTTTACCAGAGGGCATCCCAAGTGCACTTATGCAACGCCCGTATTCTTAATTGTCTGGAACGTAGAGCTTAATGTTATTTATCTACACTAAGGTGATAACAAAAAAGAAATTACCAGCTAAAGTGGTTGAATCAAGATATCCCATTTGGGCAACAGTGGATTGCGCTGTAATCTAGACTCGACCTGTTTCATAGCTTTCTTTGTTAGTGAAATCCCTTTTTGGTAAACAGTTTTACTTAAACTCAAGATAGGATATAAGCCTTTCCAAGTAATACTCGAAGTCCAGGAAAGCATGACTTCAACATCAACAAGGTTCGCCCCCCCACCATTCCAATGCTGGTCAAGAATACCCCAACAACCCTCTATGGGATTGTATTTACTATGTTAAGGAGGATAGTAAAGCAATTGAATTCGTATATTTAGAAGATCAACAAACTCAACCATCCTTTTTTTTTTTGAGTTCTTACTCCAATACTTTCCGGATTATTATCAACTTTAATTTGTATCAGTTCGTTATCCTGCTTTTGTTCTGGTGTGATTGTCTTTCACCATTGAATTAGAGTATCAACAATAAAATCCCTGGTTTTATAAGAGGAACTACCAAACTTAATATACAACAACTGCCCACTATCTTCATCAAGAATCCCACAGGGAGTATATTTTTCTGTGCATCCCATCTGATGATCCTCAGCTTGATTGTCTCCTCTGGTTTTTACACCACGAGAATAACCTCCGATATTAACAGTAGCTTTGCAATCCATGCTTAGTCCTTTGACTTTGAGGCTTGTTTGTTGATTGCGGCTGAAATTCTTTGATGTTGTTGAAGATATCATCCCTTTGTGCAATTTTTTTTGAGGTTTGGCTTTTACTAGTTTAGGAAGACCATAGCCAATTCGATTCAATACTTGTGCCATTGTACTGGCGCAAGGCAATTGCTCCTGGCTAAATCCCTTTTCTTTGAGTTTTTCTAGTGCGGATGTTGCTGTTAAACGGGTATAAGCTAAGGAAGTTTTAAATGTTGGGTCTTGTTGAGAATCAGATTCTGCAATTTGTCCCAGGGATAATGCCACAAGACAAGAGGTTGTTTCTCCTGGCAACGCTTTGCTGTGCTAAAGGCTGATTGTAATCCCGCACAGATTATCCCTGTTCTTTTTTCCCCTAACCCTAACTCTATATTTTCTCTACCCCAAGCGAATACTGTTTGTCCTAACCTTGCTCTACTTTGGCAATATTTCAAGGTCATCTCACCTTGAAAGCCCCGACGTTCTACTTCATTCATTTTCGATGCTGCCAAGCGCAAGTCTTCTATTTGTTTGTTATCTTGTTAATGATTTGGGTTCCTCTGGTGGGTCTAGCATACTCCAAAATACTTGCCCCTGTTTTTTTACTCATCAACATTACATCTTACTTTCATTGGTAAATTCTTTCTTATAAATCACCTAACGTGCCATGTAACAGTAATTGCACTTCCTAATTCCATCTGTAATTGCAACTGTGCATTACCACTATTGACAGCAACCTCTACCCAACCGTGGCTACCAATTAAAGCTACTGCTTGCCCAATTTCTACCTGTGCATAGGTGCTATAATTGCTGATTGTGCGATCGCCTACTTGCACATACCAATTTTTATCCTCTACGTAATTACTCGGTATATTGGTGACTAAATTACCAAAGTTATCGATATATTGAATACATCCCGCAATCCTATCTGCATAATAAATACATTCAACTAGCTCTAGCTTCACTAATGTTGCTGGATCGATAGTCATCCCTAATTCTTCCAACTTTACACCATTAGCAAGATAGGCTCCCACTGGTGCAAAGATATCTCGACCATGGAAAGTATTGCTGGGTGTAGGAGTATACCAATACTTTTTGTTCGTAAGTTCCACTGCGGCGATCACATGATGTTGAGAGATAACTCCACTTAACAAACCATTATCTGGTGCAATCAAAAAGCCATTTGCTAATTGTACCGCGTTCGCCCTTCGCTTTCCCCCCACGCCAGGGTCTACCACAGCTACATGAACAGTTCCCTGGGGAAAGTAATCATAAGCATTCATCAGGCAAAATCTGGCAGCAGCAATATTCTGGGGTGGTATTTGATGGTTAATATCAATAATTCTAGCTCTGGGATTAATTTGAGCAATTACACCCTTCATTACACCCACAT
>CBZS010000348.1 GCA_000613065.1 Richelia intracellularis
GTATCTACCCAATTAGGGATATGTATAATTTTGTTATACTCAACGCACTTTGCTTCCAAATTTTCGACAAATCTATCTGCAATCACGCTAATTTTAGTTGCATTGCGGTAAGCAAACTTTTCCAATATCTTAAATAATTTAATCAGCAGAGAATTTTTGAGCAAACCTACCTGAATTGCGGCATCTGGCAATATGTCTTGTAAATTTAACACCACGGGACATCTGTATAGCCAGCCTAAAAGTCTGGAAGGTATGCAAACAGGTAAAGATGGTGAAGTTGTCAAAATTACATCAGGTTGCCAGCCAGTCATTGCTGGAATAAAGCTTTTACTAGAAAACTAGCATCTAGTAAAAGCCTATCTATTAACTTGGGTGCTGGACGAGCCCAAACATAGCTACGCTGAATTTGCACGCCATTTTTGTATTCAGTATGAAAAAATTTGCCCCGATAATCGTGGTAAATTTTTCGCTCAGGATAGTTGGGCATAGCTGTAACAACTCACACCTGGTGTCCCCGCTTCACTAAGCCCTCAGCTAACTCAGTCATCAAGGGAGCAATGCCAATTGGCTCAGGGTAATAGTTGTAAGAGTAAATTAAAATTTTCATATCAAATTTACCAGGGTCATCCTGGTAAATTTGATAAATGAGTTTTCATTATTCATTGATGTTTGCCAACATCAATATTCCTAATTGTCCATACAAAT
>CBZS010000349.1 GCA_000613065.1 Richelia intracellularis
AATTTACCAATGAAAGTAAGATGTAATGTTGATGAGTTAAAAAACAGGGGCAAGTATTTTGGAGTATCCTAGACCCAGCAGAGGAAACCAAATCATTAACAAGATCACAAACAAATAGAAGACTTGCGGTTGCCAGCATCGAAAATAAATGGAGTAGAACGTCGGGGCTTTCAACCTGAGATGACGTTGAAATATTGCCAAGGTAGAGCAAGGTTAGCACAAACAGTATTCGGTTGGGGTAGAGAAAATATAGAGTTAGGGTTACCGGAAAAAAGAACAGGGATAATCTGTGTGGGATTACAATCAGCCTTTAGCACAGCAAAGCGTTGCCAGGAGAAACAACCTCTTCTGTTGTGGCATTATCCCTGGGACAAATTGCACAATATCATTCTCAACAAGACCCAACATTTAAAACTTCCTTAGCCTATACCCGGTTAACAGCAACATCCGCACTAGAAAAAGTCAAAGAACAGGGATTTAGCCAGGAGCAATTCCCTTGCGCCAGTACAATGGCACAAGTATTGAATCGAATGGGCTATGGTCTTCGTAAAGTAGTAAAAGCCAAACTTCAAAAAAAATTGCACAAACGTATGATATCTTCAACAACATCAAAGAATTTGAGCCGCAATCAACAAACAAGCCTGAAAGTCAAACCACTAAGCATGGATTGCAAAGCTACCGTTAATATCGGGGCTTATTCTCGTGGTGGAAAAACTAGAGGAGACAATCAAGCTGAGGAGCATGATATGGGATGCACAGAAAAATATACTCCCTGTGGCATTCTTGATGATGAAGATAGTGGGCAATTATTCTATATTAACTTTGGTAGTTGTTCTTATAAAACCAGGGATTTTATTGTTGATACTCTAATTCAATGGTGGAAGATAATGACACCAGAACAAAAGCAGGATACCGAACTGATACAAATTAAAGTTGATAATGGTCCGGAAAGTAGTGGAGTAAGAACTCAATTAAAAAAAAGGATGGTTGAGTTTGTTGATCTGCTAAATATACCAATTCAATTGCTTTAGTATCCTCCTTACCATAGTAAATACAATCCCATAGAGGGTTGTTGGGGTATTCTTGACCAGCA
>CBZS010000350.1 GCA_000613065.1 Richelia intracellularis
GATGCTCCCCAACACAAAGATTGCAGGGAACCCACATTCGCCTGGGATTCTATCCTCGCTCTTTCTACTACTAGGGAGTCAACTATGACATCACTGACAGCTACTGAAAGAGACCCTAATGCGATCGCTAGGGTTGCAGCAATGGGCGTATTCACTACTGTAGCTAAACTAATCCAAGAAATTGTCCCCAATATCCCTGATA
>CBZS010000351.1 GCA_000613065.1 Richelia intracellularis
ACTGATGTATAAAGAACCCAGGGGTAAAACAGTCTCAGCACCCCTCATGGTCCATCTAGCCCCAGTGATCTCCATCCTGTCTGTCTTTAATCAGCTGGGGACAAGCACCCTCAATCACCCCCGTGGGGATGGGGAATCCAGCTTTTAAGTAATCGTCATATTTGAGGGATTTGGCATTGTTAAGTAAATATCTAGCACAGGTATCCACGGGTTTACGTTCTTGGGGGGTGAGTTTGGGTAAAGTCGCACTCCGGCTCATACCTGGGGCAACTGAACTTGATTTACCTTGAAGGATAAGCTGTAAACTTTTGCTCTCCCAACCTTCTGCCTGTGTTGAAGTCTGAGAAAAAAAGACAAATGCAGCTTTCCACAAATACTGAATAACATGGATAATATCCCTGTTTTAGTCCATGAGAATATTGCTGTGCTGGTAGATTAAACTCCTCATACAAAGGAAATAGCGTATTTATCTTTCTTCCTCCATAAGCGATTCTATTGGGGATTACTGTGCCAAATAATGTGGTCAATTTCCGCGACAATTTTTTCTTGTGTGTTCTGTTTAGTGAGTCTGTGCCTGCACACTCTCCCTCTATTTCATCTTGAGTGCGTTTATCAAAATATCTTTGTTTGTAACAACCGTCTCAATAGTTCGTATCCATTATCAAGTAACTTACTCTCTCTCTGGGAGTGTTCTAACCCACAAATGCTGTCTGAGTCTAACCAACTAACTATCTGTTCAAATAGTTCTGGTGCTTGTGACCAAAACATACCTTGATTTGATGTAGATCCTTGGATAGGGTGTGGAACTGTTCCTGTTTTTTCACTTTTTACAAGCCAATTCCATCAAGTACATTTTTGGCTGTCAATACTACTGTGGTTGACTTGTGATTTATTATTCTGATATCATAATTCATACTATCAAAAGAGTGCCACCCTAATCAATAAGAAAACACGCCATAAATCAGAAGACTTAAACCACTTCTAGCTTGAAAACCATATTTTGGAATCGATAAGCTATTAATACCATTCTTGTAGCGAAGTTGGACAGGATTAACAGTCTGAAATCTTTATATATGCTTAGTGTGAATTGATTGCTGAAACTATTGTAATTGCGTTGAGAATTACAAAATTACAGTTTTGGAAGAGTTTCAAAACCCTTATGGGAAGAGGGAAGTTTTTAATTCACACTAGACACTACATATTAGGTACGATTTCTATGTAACTTCATCAAAAATTCGTATTAACCCTCTTTTGGAGGACTTACTTGATTCAGACAGGGAATAATATCTCCTGGCAGATTTAGCTCTCCATATTTTCTGACAATGATTTTACTAATGGCAAGAGTATAAACTTTGCGTGTCAACAAACAGTCAGTATCTGATACTGTTTGTAAATTTTTTATGCGTTAAAGTAATTGAACAACCATTCTCCCTTTGCTTTAATCGATAACAAAAAGGAGCTTAAGTGTAATTTTTTGAACACAAAAAAGTGGAAGGTATGATTTTGTGGAGCTACTTGCTTTCCCATCAAGAGAAACTTTCCAAGAAAAGTGAAAATAATAGAGGTAAAACCATCCCCTAAGAGCTATTCCCCATAACTCTTGAGTGAAACCGTAGATTTAGTCGCCCCAGAAAAGGTAGGATTCCCTAATCCCACGCAAGGAGTTTTTCTGCAAGCCCTAATTATGGAACTAATCACCATACTATTATCTGGATTACTAGATATCATTTCTCCTGCTGGACTAATATTAGATCGTACTGCGGAAAATGCCCTACGAAAGCAAATTGTCCAAGCAGACAAGCTAGAAGTAAGATTAGAGAACTCTCCCATCCATCAACTCCTACAGGGCAAGATAGATCGCCTGAGAATTGCAGGTCGGGCTTTAAAATTAAAAAATCTAGGCATCCGTGTTGCTGCCCTAGAATTGGAAACGGATGTCATTCAACTAAATTCACTCAACTTGAACCAGAAACATTCCTCTTTTAAGCAACCTCTTCAAGCTGGTTTGCGTCTAGTACTGAATCAGCAAGATATTAATCAGTTCTTGCGTTCGCCCCAATTTAACTCTTTTTTGGGGGCATTTAAGCATAAATCTACTAATTATGATAAAACCTCTAAACGTAATACATATAAATTCTCTGGTGCTCAAGTAAAATTTATTACAAATAAACGCTTAGCTTTAAAGGTAAAAGTACACGAGCAAAAACAGGATCAACCACTACTGATTCAAGCACAATCAGATGTAAATATATTGTCTGGAAGAAAAATTCAACTGATTCAGCCAATCGTTTTTGTAAATAGAGAACAAGTTGCACCGAGATTTGTTTAGGAAATTGTCAATAATTTAAATCAACAGTTAGATTTAGCTCAATTGGAAGGTGACGGACTCCAAGTGTGACTTCTAAAATGGGACATGAAACCAGAAAAAATAGAAATCGCAGCATTTTTGAGAATCGAGCCATCTGCTAAACTCTGGAAAAATTCACCTTTGTGACTATCTGCTTTCAGTTGTTTTTCCTCACACCACACTGCTATTTCTTCCCTATTAGTA
>CBZS010000352.1 GCA_000613065.1 Richelia intracellularis
TTATATGGCGACACACATTTTACTAGTCGAAGATGAAATCAAGCTAGCTCGGTTTGTGAAATTGGAATTGACTAGTGAAGGTTATCAAGTAATTTTAGCCCATGATGGATTAACGGGACTTACCACAGCCAGGGAATCCCATCCAGATTTATTAATTTTAGATTTGATGTTACCAGAAATCTCTGGTTTATAAATTTGTCGTCGTTTGCGTAGCACCGGAGAGCAAGTACCAATTATTTT
>CBZS010000353.1 GCA_000613065.1 Richelia intracellularis
ATATTATTAAAGCAAGTACTCAGCAATCTTTAGAAGAACCTTATACTGTTAACTTTGCTTTAGGAGTTACTGTATAAAACAGTAATGGATGGAGCATCCCATTTTTGATAAATGCCCAAATTGGGGTGTGTTGTCTTGGAGTATAATTAGAAATTCTACAAGGGTTTCAATGAAAAAAACCTACCTGATGTCAATTACTAGAATACCAATTCCGCAATGCCAAAATTCCTGATTATGCTAGGGAAGCAGGTTATTACTGAGGTCCTAGCCTTCACCCCACATTCCGCAGGTGCGCGCAAAATGTTGTATTTTTGAACCCACATTCTGGAGGTTAGTT
>CBZS010000354.1 GCA_000613065.1 Richelia intracellularis
TTCTATCTCACTAAAAACGAATGACATTTTTTCTGTTAATGCAGTAGCATTGGCTATACTCAAATTTTTTGAGCTTTTAATCTTTAGTTTTGAACATTTGAAACCGCTAGGGGCAAGCCTTCTTGTGAGAGAGACCATTAGACTAACCCATTCAGTTCAGATACACCCTTTGCGTCCTTAACATAGTACTTAACTTCTTTAATACTTAAATCTCCATTCTTGTGCCTCACGAATCTTCCCCAGTTGCGTCAATTGTTTTTGGCGATGCCCCTCCAGTACCCCCCAAAGGGCGTTGGCGTTGGCAGTTGATAATCAAAACATCCTTCACAATTATGTACAACAATCTGTAATTTTCACTACAAAATTAGATGCGCTTCCCCTGCCTGCGGAATGTGGGTTACAATAGGTATAAAGCTAGTTTTTACATCTCTGTAAGGCGTTGGTGAATCAGGGGATGATTTCACTAAATTTTCAAAGATTTCTCGATGGTTTCAAACACTAATTCATCCCTTACTTATGCAACGCCCTCTGTAAAGCCCTTAAATCTAATGAGTATTAACTTATCAGTCTTGGGTTTTTATCGGGATGTATATCTTCAG
>CBZS010000355.1 GCA_000613065.1 Richelia intracellularis
TGTTTCGCGCTTCCTTCGCTTCTCCTAAACTCCGCGGATCTACTTTGATGAGTAGGACTCGATGGGCTTTCTTGACAGGCATAACTGCTTTCCTCACTGTTTCAATGAGTACAGCTAATTCCATGGGTGCTTGTGGTCTGGGCAAAATTAGATAATCTGCGATCGATAATACTCTTGCTAATGCCTCTGAATGCAATGCCGGAGGTGTATCTACTATAACTAAATGGTAACCTTTTATCTTTTGTAAATTACTTAAAAGTTGTGCTTCTGTTCCCAGGGCTAGATCAAATCCTATTTCATTGTCACGGTGTTCGCAGCACCAACTTGCCGAACCCTCAATATCTGTATCCACAAGTAGAATTTTTTGCTCTTCGGCAAAGATTGCAGCCAAGTTTATGGCTGTGGTAGTTTTGCCAACTCCCCCTTTTCCATTGAGAATAGCCAGAATTTTTGCCACTGATTACTTACGATGCTGCTTTCATCGAATATAACTTGTTATGGGTAAGTGGGGGAAGGGGGAGCAATAGCGAAGAAGAGACTGATAAATAAATATTCAGTCTGTATAGTGTATAAAATATGGGACTATAGTAAATTTAATTTGCGTCTTTTAAGGGAAAGAAGCAAACGGAATGCCAAAATATGCATTGCTAATTGGCACAATAAAGTATGAATCCGAACATATAAATGACCTAGAAGGCGTAGATAAAGACATCGATTTTATCCCACTACTATAATTTTGTTAATCCAAATATGGATTGTTGCAAGAGACAAAAAAGCATCAAAACAAGCTGAAATTCTTTCCCATCTGACAACAAACAAGACGACGATATTTTTTTTAAAGCATGGGAAACAACGCTTTTATTGAAAACCTGGGACGGAAATTTTAATGGGTGTGCCCTTGTTCTTCTTTGTCTTCCAAACCCCCTTGGGCCATTGCGGCCTAATACCATGTCTACGTAAAGCAGCGTCCTTATCCTTAGAATAGTAGCCTTTGTCAGCAGCAAGCACTTTCAGCGCTTTACGGGGTCTACCGCGTTTGTTAGTCTTAACCTTTACACTGTCTAGAAGTGGTATTACCTGATCTGTTTCACTACCATTGGCAGGTTTGATGCTATTGGATAAAGGCATTCCTGAGCCTTCAGTAAGAGTGTCTATTAAAATACCCTTTCCTTTTCCACCGTAAGCAACACCATCACCACCGCTCTTTCCAGGGGGAAAAAGACCTGTCCACCAGGCCATAACTCCAGTTGATTAACCCTTTCTCTTGTCCAATCCCAAATATTCGTGGTTGTAAAGTCTCTAATGTCCCGTCCAACTGCCAACGTTTGAGCCATCGATGTGCACAGCTGTTTGATGCCCATATTTATCCTTTTGGAACGTCACACCAACGACACTATGTTATCAATATATAAAGTAAGGTATTGAGTACATAACGAAATGAAGAATGTGGCATTTCACGTTCGCGTTTCTCTGGCGGTTTCGGAAAAATATCCTCAAACAAAGACCACTCCAAATTACTCAGTCCTTCAAAACGTCCAGCCATCAGATGATATAACCCCTTTTACTCAACAAGCATATTATCACCTTCTGCTATTAGTGGGATATATTCATCGAGGCAATGCAGCGTATTTTGTTGGACTTAAAAATAGGCGGATTTTATAATGTCCAAGTATTGCTTAATAGTGACTCTGACACCGTGGGATGGCACATGGAAGAGTTATTCAAAGAAAAGTGTCAAAAAGATGACATAGTGCTGCTCTATTTTTCTGGACATCGTTATAGAGATGAAGACGGGAGTCTCTTCTTTCTCAGCCATAAAACGCGAACAAATTCTCAAAGACGACCGGCAATTGGAACAGCCATAGGTGCTAAATTTATCCATGATCGTTGCATGAGTCGCAGCAAGGGAAAGCGACAGGTGATAATTCTTTATTGTTGCTTTAGTGGTGCTTTTGCTAAGGATATGAATGCAAGACAAGCAACTACCGTCAGTATCGAGGATGAAATCAAACAGCAACTAGGTGTTAAGGGTGGTAATTTTGCCGAGAATATCAATACGAGAGGAGTTGTTCCCACACAAGGAACTGTTGCCAATATTCAGAGTTAAATTGGGCTACAATTAGGTGGTGAGGGCAACGCTATGTTAACCTCTTCAACATCTACACAACCCTATTTTGATAATGCAAGAGGATGAATTTACACCCAGGATTTAATAGAAGGAATTGAAACGGGTGCTGCTGACACTAACAATGATGGCGTAATCACGGTGTATGAATTGCATCAATATGCCAAGTGCAAGGTGCATGAAGCAAAACCAGTAATGAAACCGGAAATTTATGCGGTTCGAGAAGGTTTTAGTATCTGTCGGCGTTGCTGAATCAGGGGATGATTTCACTAAATTTTCAACGATTTCTCAATGGTTTCAAACCCTAATTCATCCCGCACTTATGCAAGGTCGTCATTTATACTTCTTATATCATACTCCGTACTACCAAAAGAGTCGCACTCAATTTATTATGGCAAACCAAACCACGGGATTATCACCAAAACTTTATGAATACCTGCTTTCAAACTCATTACGGGAACCAGAGATTTTAACCAAACTGCGTCAAGAAACTGCATTGCATCCCATGGGAAGAATGCAAATTGCACCGGAGCAAGGACAATTGATGGCTTTGTTGGTCCAATTAATCGCAGCGAAAAAAACCCTTGATATTGGTGTATTTACGGGGTATAGTGCGTTAGCAATAGCATTAGCTTTACCCGAAGATGGGAAAATAGTCGCCTGTGATGTCAGTGAAGAATACACCACTATTGCCCGTAATTATTGGCAGCAAGCGGGTGTTAGCCATAAAATTGACCTACACATAGCCCCTGCTCTGGAAACCCTAGATAAATTGTTAGCAGCAGGGGAACTCAATAGTTTTGATTTTGCCTTTATTGATGCTGATAAGAGTAATTATGATAACTATTACGAACGAGCGTTACAATTAGTTCGTCCTGGGGGATTAATTGCCATTGATAATGTTTTATGGTTTGGTCAAGTAGCCGATCCAGAAATACAAGATAATAGAACCAATAAAATCCGGGGTTTGAATCATAAATTACACGAAGACCAAAGGATATATTTAAGTTTAGTACCGATCGCAGATGGTTTGACCCTAGCTATTAAGTGCAACTAGTTTTACAGCTGATTAATGTATACTAGAAGGTCTATTACTTTTTTGTCATTCTCCAGCTTCAATAAATAATTAAATTAGCCAGATTAAGCAGAAGAAAGCTAGTATATTTAGGCGGAGTAAATTAATTTAAAAATGATGAAAAAATTATTAAATCAACGAATATTTACCTCTTCAATATCATATTTACCCTCTTAATCCTGAGCATCATTAACAGACGCTAATCTTCTGATAAAACTTGTATTCAGTTTAGAAATTGAATTCTTACGAGCAGGTTGTTTCTTCAGCGATGCTTGTACACGTTGTTTATGGATATACTCCTGCAACTTTAATTGAGCAGTAGTATAAACTGGAGTGTTTTTAGGAATTTGTCGTAGAAATTTAATAGCACTATTAAAGTTAGAAGTAGCAGCCTGGTTGTATGCTTTCTGTAAGAAGTAAGTGGCTCTAATCTTCTGCTTATTATCATATTCTGATAATTTTTCCCTAATACCATTATTTTGTGAAGCTGCACAGAATTAATGGGGTCAAAGCCTTATATATAGGTATTAATTATATGCGATTTCAGAAAAAAATTGTATAACTAAATTACCAGCATAAGAGCCACTAGAAACTTGTTTGAGATAATCTAAACTGAAGTTTACCCGTAGCATATGTACTAAACAGACCTTTAAGCTTTAACCTTCCAAAGCTTGAGAGTTTTTACACAAAAGAGCTGTACCCATGTGATTAAAGATTTACTTAATCCCACATTAGGCAGGTGCGATCGCACCTGCCTAATGTGGGATTTTTGAAGTATGAGTTTTTCTGAATCACAAATCAAAGTACAAGATATCGACCACTTAGGCATAGTGGCAGGGATTATTGATGACATGAGTTTGGTTGATTTGTTCAACCAACTGCTTGGAACTCATCCCCAAGAAATAATCAGCGCAGGCCAAGTGGTCAAACCAATGATTCTCAATGGCTTAGGGTTTATCAGTGCACCACTATATTTATTTGAGAAGTTCTTTTCAGCGATTGCAACGGAACATTTATTGGGAGAGGGAATACAACTAGAACATTTGAACGATGAGCCCTTGGGCAGAGTATTAGACGAACTATATGATGCAGGATTAACGGAAATTTTTATCCGAGTCCCACTATCAGCAGCAGATAGATTTGGAGTTAAAATGGACAGCTTACACTTGGATTCAAGTTGATTTCATGTACATGGGGATTATGGAATAGGTACTGATGATGAAGCATCAGCACAATCAGGATTAATTACAATTACATATGGTTATTCTAGAGAGCACCGACCAGATTTGACACAATTTATCTTCGACTTGATGTGGAGTGGTGATGGAGATATTCCTTTATATTTAAGAGTTGCAGATGGGAATGAAGTCGATTCTGCCATGTTTGGAACACTTATGGCAGATTTCCACAAACAAAGTCAAATTTATGCTTTATTTGTTGCGGATGCAGCCCTTTACACTGAAGACAATTTGCAGATGATAGTCTCATTCAGATGGGTATCTCGAGTTCCTGGAAGCCTAACTGCGGCAAAAGAACTATTAGAAAAGAACAGTATTGATGCATTTGTACCAATAAAAATGCCAGGATATGGTATTGCCCCCTGTTGTAATGATTCTGGTGGTGTGCGACAACGGTGGCTAGTGATAGAAAGTGAAGCCCGTAAAGAATCTGACTTAAAACAACTGGAAAAATGTCTGACAAAAAAATATACCCAGGCACAATCCCAACTACGAAAATTGTGTCAACAGGAATTTGCATGTGCCGAAGATCCATTCAACGCAGCCAAATTATTTGAGAGTCAGTTGCCATTTCATCAACTTGCATGCAAGTATTGAAGTTATTGAAGATGGCCAAAACCGGAGACCTGGTAGACCTGGCAAGGATTCTTAACCTACCCCAATTTCCCATATTCAAGCCGAAATTATACCCAAATAAAGTGGAATTACCATTGCCACAGAACATTGCTGGCAGGTTTCTTTTTGCCACCAATGTTCTTGATGCCGACAAACTTAGCAACGAAGATGTTTGACCTGAATATAAGGCACAACAATCTACAGAACGTGGTTTTCGGTTTCTCAAAGACCCATTATTTTTTACTTCCACTGTGTTTCTAAATTCAAGGAAAAGAGTGGCGGGTTTGGCAATGGTTATGGGTTTGTTTTTGCTAGTTTACAGCCTAGGTCAGAGGGCATTACGCCAATCTATAAAACGAGGCTCCCAAACAATTCAAAATCAGTTAGGTAAACCAACTGCCACTCCTACTTTTCCTTGGGTGTTTTAATGTTTCATGTCAATTGATTTATTAACGTTCGCTTTTTTGAAACAGATTTCCAAGCTCAGTGAACAGCGGTGCTGGATTCTACAGTTTTTTGGTGCTCCCTGTTGTAAATATTATCTTCTTTGCTAAGGTTATTTTTTAAACAATAAACTACCAGCGAAAGCGGTTGAATAAAGATATCCCATTTGGGCAACAGTGGATTTCGCTGTAATCTAGACTCGACTTGTTTCATAGCTTTCTTTGTTAGAGAAATCCCTTTTTGGTAAACAGTTTTACTTAAACTCAAGATAGGATATAAGCCTTTCCAAGTCATACTCGAAGCCTAGGAAACCATGACTTCAACATCAACAAGCTTCGCCCCCCCCATTCGAATGCTGGTCAAGAATACCCCAACAACCCTGTATGGGATTGGATTTACTATGGTAAGGAGGATAGTAAAGCAATTGAATTGGTATATTTAGCAGATCAACAAACTCAACCATCCTTTTTTTTTATTGAGTTCTTACTCCACTAATTTCCGCACCATTCTCAACTTTAATTTGTATCAGTTCGGTATCCTGCTTTTGTTCTGGTGTCATTGTCTTTCACCATTGAATTAGAGTATCAACAATAAAATCCCTAGTTTTATAAGAAGAACTACCAAAGTTAATATAAAATAATTGCCCACTATCTTCATCAAGAATCCCACAGGCAGTATATTTTTCTGTGGCACCCATCTCATGATCGTCAGCTTGATTGTCTCCTCTGCTTTTTCCACCACGAGAATAACCCCCGATATTAACAGTAGCTTTGCAATCCATGCTTAGTGGTTTGACTTTGAGGCTTGTTTGTTGATTGCGGCTCAAATTCTTTGATGTTGTTGAAGATATCATCCGTTTGTGCCATTTTTTTTTGAGGTTTGGCTTTTACTACTTTACGAAGACGAGAGCCCATTCGATTCAATACTTGTGCCATTGTACTGGCGCAAGGGCAAGGCAATTGCTCCTGACTAAATCCCTGTTCTTTGAGTTTTTCTAGTGCGGATGTTGCTGTTAACCGGGTATAGGCTAAGGAAGTTTTAAATGTTGGGTCTTGTTGAGAATCAGATTCTGAAATTTGTCCCAGGGATAATGCCACAACAGAAGAGGTTGTTTCTCCTGGCAACGCTTTGCTGTGCTAAAGGCTGGCTGATTGTAATCCCACACAGATTATCCCTGTTCTTTTTTCCGCTAACCCTAACTTTATATTTTCTCTACCCCAACCGAATACTGTTTGTGCTAACCTTGCTCTACCTTAGCAATATTTCAACGTCATCTGAGCTTGAAAGCCCCGACGTTCTACTCCATTCATTTTCCATGCTGCCAACCGCAAGTCTTCTATTTGTTTGTGATCTTGTTAATGATTTGGGTTCCTCTGCTGGGTCTAGCATACTCCAAAATACTTGCCCCTGTTTTTTTTCTCATCAACATTACATCTTACTTTCATTGGTAAATTCTTTCTTATAAATCACCTAATATCCCTGTCTTAGTCCATGAGAATATTGCTCTGCTGGTAGATTAAACTCACCATCCAAAGTAAATAGCGTATTTATCTTTCTTGCTCCATAACCGATTCTATTGGCGATTACTGTGCCAAATAATGTGGTCAATTTCCGCGACAATTTTTTCTTGTGTGTTCTGTTTACTGAGTCTGTGGCTGCACACTCCCCCTCTATTTCATCTTGAGTGGGTTTATCAAAATATCTTTGTTTGTAACAACCGTCTCAATAGTTCGTATCCATTCTCAAGTAAATTACTCTCTATCTGGGAGTCTTCTAACCCACAAATGCTGTCTGAGTCTAACCAACGAACTATCTGTTCAAATAGTTCTCGTGCTTGTGACCAAAACATACCTTGATTTGATGTAGATCCTTGCATAGGGTGTGGTGTTCCTGTTTTTTCACTTTTTACAAGTCAATTGCATCAAGTACATTTTTGGATGTCAATACTACTCTGGTTGACTTGTCATTTATTATTCTTATATCATGGTCCGTACTACCAAAAGAGTGGCACCCAAATAGTATTTGGGCTATTATGTAATGATAAAGGTTGTCCAATAGGAGTAGAAGTATTTGAGGGAAATACATCCGACCCAAAGATATTTACTAATCAAATAAATAAGGTTAGCTGGAGATTTGGTATTAAGAGAGTAGTCTGGGTCGGAGACCGTGGAATGATTACTCAAGTAAGGATTCGAGAAGACTTAAAAGATAAAGAAGGTTTAGACTGGATTAGGGCTTTAAGAGCGAGCGCCTCAAATAAAGAAATTAGTAGAACAATCAGCTATTAAATTATCTCTGTTTGATGAACTAAATTTAGCATCAATTAAAAGCGAAGATTATCCAGGGTAAAGATTAATAGGTTGTCTAAATCCTTTATTGGCAGCAGAAAAAAAGAAAAATATACAATAATTATTACAAGCAACAGAAAATGAATTAGATAAAATTGTTGCAGCAACTTCGATAAAAGCTCCTCCACTAAAAGGTGAGGATAATATTAGTCTAAGAGTAGGTAAAGTTATCAATAAATTTAATGTTGAAAAACATTTCATAATTGAGATACAAGAGAACAGTTGTTCATATCAGACAAATAAGTCAAAAATTGATGCAGAAGCAGTATTGGATGGTTTCTATCTAATTCGTACATCTTTGGATGAAGAAACTTTATCTGCTACGGATACGGTAAAAGCCTATAAAATCTCTTACAAGTAGAACAAGCTTTCCGTAGTTATAAAACTGTTGATTT
>CBZS010000356.1 GCA_000613065.1 Richelia intracellularis
CAGAAGAGTATTCCCTAGGATATATCAACACCATGCGTCTTAGAGCCGAATATGGTGGTTCTAGTGTTTTAAAGAAGAAATTAAATTAATTGGCTCCCAGTACCGTACTCGACAAACCATCATTTCTCGTGCTGGGGAAGAAATTATGATTGGTCAATATCTAGAGAAGCGGGTACACGGAAATTAGGCGTTGCATAAGTGCGGGATGAATTAGCGTTTGAACCCACATTCAGCAGGTGCGATCGCAAAATGTTGTATTTTTGAAGTATGAGTTTTTCAGAATAACAAATCAAAGTACAAGATATCGAGCACTTAGGCATAGTGGCAGGGATTATTGATGAAATTAGTTTGGTTGATTTGTTCAACCAACTGCTTGGAACTCATCCCCAATAAATAATCAGCGCAGGCCAAGTGGTCAAAGCAATGATTATCAATGGCTTAGGCTTTATCAGTTTACCACTATATTTATTTGAGAAGTTCTTTGAAAGGATTGCAAGGGAACATTTATTGGGAGAGGGAATACAACCAGAACATTTGAACGATGAACCCTTGGGCAGAGTGTTAGACAAACTATATGATGCAGGATTAACGGAAATTTTTATCCGAGTCGCACTATCAGCAGCAGATAGATTTGGAGTGAAAATGGACAGCTTTCACTTGGATTAAAGTTCATTTCATGTACATGGGGATTATGGAACAGGTACTGATGATGAAGCATCAGCACAATCAGGATTAATTACAATTACATATGGTTATTCTAGAGACCACCGACCAGATTTGAAACAATTTATCCTTGACTTGATGTGGAGTGGTGATAGAGATATTCCTTTATATTTAAGAGTTGCACATGGTAATGAAGTCGATTCTGCCATGTTTGGAAGACTTCTGGCAGATTTCCACAAACAATGGCAAATTAATGCTTTATTTGTTGCGCATGCACCCCTTTACACTGAAGACAATTTGCAGATGATAGTCTCATTCAGATGGGTATCTCGAGTGACTGCAACCCTAACTGCCGCAAAAGAACTATTAGAAAAGAACAGTATTGATGCATTTGTAGCAAGTTAAATCCCAAGATATCGTATTGGCCGCTGTTGTAATGATTATTTATGGTGGTGTGCGACAACGGTGGCTAGTGATAGAAAGTGAGGCCCGTAAAGAATCTGACTTCAAACAACTGGAAAAACGTCTGAC
>CBZS010000357.1 GCA_000613065.1 Richelia intracellularis
TAATTTGCCGTTCAATAGTTTCAATAGCAGCATTAAGAGCAGCTATTCTCGCTTCCAGACTATCTCGCATCATCTTTAAAAAATGAAGCTTACGCTCCTGGTGAGCTTTGAAGGAGTTTTTGTCAGCACTACAGAAAGGATGACCCCAAAAAGGAAACATAACTCAATCCCAAAATAGACCTCTATTTATATCTTGACTTGATTTCTGTTAACTGGGGACAAATAATTCCTGAAAATTTTCTGCCTTCCTAAGCAATACCCAAAACCTTACGTAATAATTCTTGGTCTTCTATCTTAGCCTTCAAACGACCATTTTCAATATCACGAATCCAGCTTTGGCTTTTACCTGCTAACTTTGCCAACTCTCTCTGAGAAAGATTAAGATTTTTCCTGGCTTGACAAATCTGTTCTCCTAACAAACCACTAGTACCCTTGGCATTCTTCTTATACCTATTTTCTC
>CBZS010000358.1 GCA_000613065.1 Richelia intracellularis
AAATCTTCTTCTTAGCCTAGAGAAAAAAGGCGTTGCGGAATCAGGGGATGATTTCACTAAATTTTCAACGATTTCTCAATGGTTTCAAACCCTAATTCATCCCGCACTTATGCTACGCCAGAAAAAATAGCGAACGCGCTACAATATCCTGTAGTGTTCCTAATAATATTAACTCGTGTAGCTTCTAGCAAATTCATGGATTCTTGCAATCTATCCTACAATCCACCATGGTTTTTACAGAATGGAATAGCAATGACCATTTATGCCCATCGTTGGGCAAACCGTGACTGGGAAAAAACTATTAATTATCCAGAACCAAATTACAAAGCTACAATCTTTAGCGGAGCAGAAGGCGTACCTATTTTTGGTTTGTTTGCCATTCCTAAAAATGCCCACAGTACTATTGTTGCTACCTATGGCATTACTGGTGATTTAGAAACAGAGTGGTTCTTAAAAATACTAGGTCGCAAAGCGTATGCTCAAGGATATGCCATTATTTTATTTGATTGGCGTGCCCATGGGAGAACAGCAGATTTATCACCCACATTAACCAGTGATGGTTTATATGAGGGTGAAGATTTTGTGCAGATTGCTGCTCAAGCTAAATCTATGGGATGTCCGGGAAAATTTTGGTTTGCGGGGTTTTCTCTAGGGGGACAATTGGCACTGTGGGGGGTTAAAGCAGCGCAGGAATTAATTAGGGATAATCAAGGTTTGAATTTAGAAGCAGATGATATTGCTGGAGCGACGGTAATTTGCCCTAGTTTGGACTCTAATCGTTCCTTATCCTACTTAGTTAACCATCCTGTAGGAAAATATTTAGAGAAAGCGATCGCTCGTAACTTAAAAACACTAGCATGGCGTATTCATGACGCGCATCCGGGGATTTTTGATGCCAAAGTTATTGAACGGGCAAATAGCATTTGGGGTTTTGATCATGAGCTAGTCATCGAAAGGTTGGGTTTTCCCTCTGTGGAAACTTACTATGAAGCCAGCAGTTCCTTATATCTATTACCAAACCTGAAAAAACCAGTTTTGATGATTTACGCCGCTGACGATCCATTCTTCCATCCAGATATTATTACTGACCTACAAGTCGCCTGTCAAAAAAATCCGTCCATAGATTTATTGCTGACAAAATATGGTGGTCATGTGGGCTACGTTAGTAGTAAAAAATGTCAGGTGCAAGTAAAAGATCCAGATTCTTGGTGGGCTTGGAATCGAGTATTACAATGGCTAGAAAATCGTCGATAGGCCACCTCGAAAAATTGAGCAAGTAGCTCGCCAGATGAGAGTATAGGGAGACCAGAAGCTGGTGTTGAATCGCCATGGAATAAAAAAAGTCGGGGAACTTGAACAGCGATACCAGAAGTTAGAAAGCAAGAACACCCTGTTGATGAAGTTAGACAAGGCGGTGTCGTGGTCATAATTTCGTCCGATTTTAGAACAAGTGCATGACAAGGCCAGAAAAAATAATGCTGGGCGAAAGCCCATAGATGCAATAGTCATGTTCAAAATGCTTGTGCTGCAACAACTTTACAACATCAGTGATGAAGAACTGGAGTACCAGGTCAATGACCGACTATCGTTCATGAGATTTTTGGGCTTGTGGCTAGCAGAACCAGTACCAGACGCAACTACAGTTTGGTTCTTTTGGCAGCAGTTGAAGCAGCAGGGTCTTATTGAAGAACTGTTTGAGCAATTAATTTGATAGGGACCTGAGAGACCAAGGCTACCAAGCTAAGGGGGGTCAAATAGTAGATGCCACAGTGATTCCAGTTCCCAAGCAGCATAAGACTAAGGAAGAGAAGCAAAAACTTGCCCAAGGATAAATTCCCGATAGTTGACAGCAAAAGCCTCATCGCTTATCCCAGAAGGATACGGATGCTCCTGGAAAAAAAATAATGGTCAGAGTTCCTTTGGTTATAAAAACCACATCAGTATCGATGTGGAGTACGGTTTTATTCGTCGCTATCAAGTAACGGATGCCTCAGTGCATGATTCCCAAGTGTTAGGGGCACTGTTGGATGTGCAAAACCAGGGGGAAGAGGTTTGGGCAGATACTGCCTATCGTAGTGAATCTATTGAATGGATTCTAAAGATTTTACTATTCCTCACTCACATTCATGAACGAGCCTACGGCAATCATCCATTCACTGCAAAACACAAAGAAGATAATCGAGAGCGTTCTCAAGTCAGAGCTAAGGTCGAACACGTTTTTGGTCACTGGGTTAATGAAATGGGAGGCAAGTTAATGGGTTCCATTGGTAAGCAGTCAGTCAAGGCGACTATTGGAGTGAAGAATTTAGTCTACAACTTCAAACGTTATGCATTTTGGGAGAATCAAAATCCTAAAGCTGTGGGATAATTGCGTCTAAATTGGCTCTATTGAGCCAGATTTAAACTAGAAATCGTTCCGGTTGAGCTATTTTTTGCCCAACTTCACTTTCTTGTAGTTCTTCGAACCCCCTCAGATTTCCTAAGACTTGATTAATCGAGGAGCCCGATAAAAATTAAATGACGATAAATTACGATTAAATTACGATATAGTGTTGTCAGTTTTTAGCACCACTACTCTAAAACTTCCTATAAGCCCCACATAGGGACAATCAATCCCTCAGTCAGCGATAATCGACACAATGTATCGCCTCTTCCGTATTTGCTGTAGAGGGGTTAATAGTACATTTGAGACGATAATTATTCGTAAAAAATACACAATGGGAACAAGGAATTTGATGCATTTTTTTAGCTGTTTTTACAGTATCTCTTGCACCAGACCACAAACTCCAAGCTATAACTATAATAAGCCCCCAGGCACAAACTAAGGCCAGGGGAGCTAATAAAGGTCTAATCCCATCTAGTAGGTAATACAGTAATTGAAACACGGCAGATCCTGGAGTGAGGGAAAGGGTGGAAGAGTGTAAATATTTTTACTATTTGGTAAGGTAGTTTTTCCGTGGAATATCGATGTCAAAAATCATATCAAATTCCGGCATGACCGATCGCTAATCCAGCGACTAACATTCCCAATACTAAAAAGGGTTGGGCACTGGCTTGATATTTAACATCATTCTCCAGGGGATTACGGAGAAAATACATATCTTGGAAAGTAATCTGAGGAATGACTAATAGTAGTAAAATTCCTCCGTATAAGTTCTCATTTATGTAGAACAAATAGGCTGCGATCGCGGCTTGAAATGTGTCTATCATTATCACACAAAGCCAAGCAGCAGTTTGTACTCCAAACATTACTGGTATGGATTTTAGACCTAATTGAGTGTCTCCTTCCACGCTCTTAAAGTCGTTGACAACGGCAATTCCCAATCCAGCCATGCTATAAATCAAAGTCAGGACAACCACCTTCCAATTTAGCTCGCCAAACAAAGCATGGCCTGCACACCAAGGTAAAGCGATGTAACTAGCACCCAGCGCATAATTTCCTAACCAACCATTTTGTTTCAGTTTTAGTGGTGGTGCAGAATAAATGTATGCCAGGAAAGTACCTAAAAGTGCGATCGCTGTCACATTGGGGAAATTATGACCAGCCCACACATCTAAACCGTAGGCAATTCCTATTCCAGCTAAAAGTAATACAATAATTTGCGTAATTACCCTTGGGATAGAAATTGCTCCAGAAGGAATGGGACGGTATGGCTCATTAATGGCATCAATTTCGCGATCATAATAATCATTCAGGGTTTGGGTGTAACCAGTCAACAAGGGACCAGATAACAACATGCAAGCTGCAGCTTTGAGACAGTTGTCCCATGTCCAAGTGTAATAACCGGAAGAAGCCGCACCACAAATGACCCCCCACATCAGGGGAATCCAGGTAATGGGCTTCATCAATTGCAAATGAATTTTCCACACCGAAGAAGTTTCTCCCCGTGCAGCACCTTTCATTCCCAAAAGTTGTCGAGTTTTAGAACCACCATTCTCAGAGGCAGATTCTAACGATTCATTTGTCTCAGCTTCTGGGGTAGTTGGGGTTGATTCAGACATAATTAGGTAATGTGTAATTGGTAATTAATGGGGAATGGGAAATCGGTAAATTAATGTTGATTCATCTTTTACTCCACTCTAGATAGGCAAGATCTACCACCTCTACACTTCCTCTGGGCGGGTAAAACCCGCCCCTAAATACTCTGCTTTCCTCTTCCCGTTCCCTCACTCCTTCCTAAAATGAAATAATCAAATAATGGTGCTGAAACTTCGCGCCAGTTACACGTCTACCACTGAGGGCTGGAGGTAAGAAAATATTTCGTCGTTGATCCCCCGCTTCCACAGTCACCTCTGGACCATACTGGGTAAGCTTAACTTGTTTTTTGTCAAATCCCGGTAAAAATAAACTGACTCTCCGTTCACGAACATCAATTTCTATGGGTTTGGGAGCCTGCAAAGCTTGGGCTGTAAAATTGGGCAGAGAATCAATCAAAGTTTGCCAATCACTTGTGGGGGTATCTGGAACCACACTGACTGGTAAAGGGGCAAATTCTTCCGAAATCCTATCTACAGTTCCGGAAGATACCAACATTAAACCGCCCACCGTCAAACCCACCTGTTGGGAACTACCCCAGAGGTAACGACAGGTAGCCAGCTCCACAGGTTCGGGTGAAGACACCAGAAAAGCCACTACACGTTTGGGATCAGCAACTGCTTCTTTTCCCTCTTCCAGAAAACCACTGGCTTTATTGGCTGGTTGGGCAAAATTATCAGTGGTCCAGTTGACGTTAAATAAAGTACTAATTAGGGGTTGAATTACTGGTGACTCGGTCAAAGTTTTACCAATATCAGAATTGGCAAATAATTGACGGAATCGCCGCAAATACCAACTGAGTGACTCTGGCATTCCTAACATCCGTAAGGTTCCAGAATCCCCCGTACCGCAATAAATAATGGCATCATACTTGCCACTCTCATCATATTGACGGATGGCATTCAAAGCCAAAGCACTTTCCATCCCTGGCAACACAGCTAATTCTTGACCGTAAACCTCTTTAAGAACCGGTGTTTTGAGATATTCTGACTCCAGTTGCTTAACATCATCCCAGCTACGTTCTAGTAATACAGATGCTTGTAGTTGGACAACTTTTATATTTGCCGCAATCTCTTGGGGATCGCAGCCAAAAGAAACATCCAACAACATAGACATTGCTGGTTCTGCATTACCAGCCAGGAGTACGCGTTTTCCTTGACTGGCTAATAGTTTGGCAGCAGCGATCGCGATTTTTGTCCGATGGGTGCAGCCAGTGCCCAAAAATGTCAATATCAGGGACATTACGTGACTCCTATATTCCCGCCGATGTTTTTCAATTCCAACTTAGCACTCGGCTGATAATGGTAGCTGAATTTGCTCCCGAGGGCTTTCATCTACTGTACTACTTTGATTTCATCCTCAAAAAACCAAGTAGCAAAGCTATCCTCAAATACTACTAATACACCGACACCACTGCCATCAGTCATTTTGTAATCCTTGATGCTACCAACCTTACCCAATTTTTTTGCCACATCGCTAGATACGCGATCGCGCAATCGATAAACCTTAACCTTTTGTCCGATTTCCATTTTCTATCAACAATGCAGTCAACCAAAACTAAGTTTAGCCGAATCCGGTACAAGGGAGATCAATAAGAAAAATTTAGGTATTAGGGAAAAGCAAAAAAGTGCTCATTTCCCACCTAGCGGTAGCATATGATATATTAGCGTGCGCCAACACCATATTTCTGGTATTCCCATTGTGGGAACATTTACAATTAGTTGGCATGAGTGAGAGAGTTTACCTCATCTCCGCTTAGGAGCAAACAAGTAAGGATTGTTACCAGTAATGCGAGTAATCATCCGTCAGTTAGTTGCACAAAAGAGACTAATGCCTATTCATACAAGACATTGGAAAAATATAGAGTTATTAAGAACTTTAGTCAGGCGGGATTTAGATGCTCGATATAAGGGTGCTATTTTAGGAAATTTATGGCCTTTACTGACTCAACTTTCACAACTATTAATTTTCACGTATGTATTTTCCATAGTCTTAAAAGTTAGATTGAGCTTAAAGGACTTACCAACTAACGAAAACTTAACCTTTGGTTTGTGGCTCTTTGCTGGCTTACTACCGTGGACTGCATTTACAGGTGGACTAATGCAGTCAGCAAACTCTGTGGTGATGCAGCCTAATTTAGTTAAAAAGGTGGTATTTCCCCTCTCATTATTGCCATTAGTGCCTATACTTTCAGCTTTCATTGAAAGCTCTTTTGGCTTAATCCTACTAATATTTTTCGTGGCTATAACTACCCATTCATTACATCCCACTTTGGCACTTTTACCCTTAGTATGGATCACACAACTTTTATTTACAATAGGTTTGGGCTATTTTGCAGCTGGTTTAACCGTATTTTTAAGGGACATCCCTCAAACCCTAAGCCTCATACTCAACCTTTGGTTTTACCTTACACCACTCGTATACCCAGCAGAAGTAATACCACAACAATGGCGGGGTTGGATATTTTGGTTTAATCCCATAGCAGCGATCGCAGAAGTATACAGAGATATAATTTTGGTTGGGGAAATTAAACATTGGGGTGAATGGATGGTTGCTTTTATAGTTGCAGTTGTAATGACCTCCATTGGCATGTGTTGTTATAACCGGTTACGTCCAGCATTTGCAGATGTATTATAAAATCCAATTCAACATCTTCAATTTTGTTTGATAAATGCATGGGCATAAAAAATTAAATTTTTTACAACTATCTAAAATTTTTAACCATCAATTATAAATAGAATTAACATGGGCGAGGACATAGCAATTTCCCTGGAAAATATTTGCAAGTATTACAAACGATATGCTCTTCCAGCAGATCGCCTCAAAGAAATTCTATTCTCAGGGAAGAATTATGGTGAGGAATTTTGGGCACTTCGGGAAGTTTCTTTTGAACTTAGCAAAGGAGAGACTTTAGGTATTATAGGACGTAACGGAGCAGGAAAATCCACCCTGTTACAAATTATCTGCCGCACCTTACAACCCTCCAGTGGAACTATACAAGTAAACGGGAAGGTAGCAGCATTACTCGAATTAGGTGCAGGATTTAATCCCGAGTTTACTGGTAGGGAAAACTTGTATATTAATGGCACAATTATGGGATTATCCCAGCAAAAACTAGATGAACGTTTTGACAAAGTAGCCGCTTTTGCAGACATTGGAGACTTTATTGACCAGGCAGTTAAAACATATTCTAGTGGGATGTATGTCAGACTTGCTTTTGCTTCAGCTATTCACGTAGATCCCGATATATTAATCGTAGATGAAGCTTTATCCGTGGGAGATATGTTCTTCCAAGCAAAGTGCATGGCACGGATGCGAAATATGATGGATTCTGGGGTAACAGTAATATTTGTCAGCCACGATACTGCTTCCGTAAAAAGCCTATGCCAAAGAGGATTACTCCTGGAAAAGGGTCAAGTTCAAAAAATAGGTAAAGCTAGTGAAGTTGTCTCTTTTTATATGGGTCTAATCCATACTGATACAAATCAGCATCTACAGCCAGAAGCAGAATATAACCCAGAAAAAAGACCTAAACCAATCAATAGTAATGGTTCCCAGCAAATTAAACTAACTAGTGATAATTTGACTCACACGACAATACCTGAAATATTTGTGTCCACTGAGGAAGAAGCTCAACTTGCAGAAGGACATCATCGATATGGTGATGGAGGGGCAAGAATCTTAGATATTAAATTGTTAAATAGTCAACATCAGCCAACGGAAGAACTTGACTTCAAAGAAAAATTTACGATTCAAGCTTCAATCCTCTTCCACAAAGATTTACCAACTTTTTGTTTTGGATACTTAATCAGGGATGTCAAAGGAGTAGACTTATTGGGAACTGTAACGTCAATTGAAAGAGTCAACATGCCTGATGTTTCAGTTGGACAAGTATATGTTGTGGAAATGGAAGCAACAAATATACTGAATGCAGGAGTTTATACCATAACATTTGCTGTAGAATTACCTATTGTTATGAATCAACAGCATATTTTTTTAGATTGGGTTAATGAAGCTTTAGTTTTTAAGGTTAACATCCCCCAAGACCCCCTTGAACGTTTTACATCCAAAGTGTATGCTCCAGCAGAAGTTAAATATATGCAAGTAAAGAATTAAGTTGGAGATATAATCGTGGCTTATGATTAGTGCAAATGCAGTCATTAAAACAAGCTCTATTGGAGATAATACAGAAATCAAAGATTTTGTTGTTATTCAACAGGATGTAGAAATAGGCAAGAACGTGATTATTCATCCTCATGTAACCATAGACTCAGGAACTATTATTGGTAACCGAGTAGAAGTATTTCCCGGAGCATATATTGGCAAAGAGCCAAAAGGAGCAGGTGCAACAGTCAGAAAATTAAATTTTGCACACAAAATAATTATCAATGACAATTGCTCTATTGGTCCAAACAGCATTATTTATTACGATGTGGAGATTGGTAATAATACTTTAATTGGAGACAATGCTTCTATTAGAGAAGGAGTAAGAATTGGTGAATACTGCATTCTTAGCAGAGGCGTTACAGTCAACTACAATACTCACATTGGGAATAGAACCAAAATAATGGACTTATCCCACATTACAGGTAATTGTGACATCGGAGATGATGTATTTATTAGTGTACTGGTAGCTACTACAAACGATCGCGCGATCGGAAAATTGGGATATGAAGAAGAACGTATTCAAGGACCAAAAATTGGCAATCAAGTAGCTATTGGAGCAGGTGCAAATATTCTTCCAGGAGTTAAAATAGGCGATCGCTCTATTATTGCTGCTGGATCCCTAGTCAATAAAGATGTTCCCACGGGGAAAATGGTAGCTGGTAGTCCTGCGCGTCTACTTAAAACTATTAGTGAATAATGAATGATAAAACATGAATTACTTCCATTGACTACCCTAAGATTTATTACTGCATTTTGGATTTTTGATTTTTTTATTTCATATCACATTAAGATGGTCTCTTGAACTACCTACATCCATTTCTAATATTATTTTCCAGGGCGCATTAGGAATGTCAGTCTTTTTTATTCTTTCTGGTTTTGTTCTCACCTACCGGTATTTTCAAGAACAGCCCATGAATGACTATAAAAATTATTTAGTTAAACGAGTCGCTATAATTTATCCTGTATATATATTGGCAAGTTTGCTCACCTTACCATGGGTAATTATATCTCCAGCTTCATCAGATATATTCAGTTGGCTCACAACGGCTTTGACTTATGCTCTCATCATTGGGTTAAACTTATTCCTATTACAGGGATGGTTTCCTTCTTTATTTAATTATTGGAATAATAGTGCTACATGGTCTTTATCTGTTGAATTATTTTTTTATTTGCTCTTTCCTTGGCTATTGTGTTT
>CBZS010000359.1 GCA_000613065.1 Richelia intracellularis
TTTTTCCCTCAAAAACCGAAGGTAAGTATACTAAATATAAGCAATATTGGAAAATCTGGTAGTAAAGCTTACCTCATGGCAGTTGAGCAAGTAGCTACAAGAGCCAAAATTGAAGGACTACGACGAGCTATAGATACCTTACTCCAAGGCTCAGCAGATTTGATAGAATAAGCTGAAAAATATAAGCAAGATTAATCAAGAGTGTGTTCGCGGATTATCTACGCGAACACACTCTTTTTTGTCCAAAGTCCAATCTTTAGATAGTTATTACTTCTATATACCTTCCTAAAAAAATTGTATAACTATCTTGGCTAATGCTCTCAATCAGATAGGGTTAACAGGGCATTTTAGATAAAAAAAAATACTCCTGCCAACCCTGTATTATTTTTTTATTTAACTGTCGGTAGTAGCAGAATTTAATCTGAAAAATCACCCAAAATTATCTGTATTGTTCAATTTAATCTCATAAAATTAACCTCGTAAAAAAAATGATTCATATCATTTTGAAAAGTTTGTATTTCCCGGATGGGTTCCCACATTTATTATCTCTTAAAGGTCGCCAACGAGTTATTACCATAGTTGAAGTCCTCCGACAATGGATAGTAAAAATGGATATGTTTATTGTAGCTGGTGGTTAATCAAACGACACACAGAATGGTCGAGGAGATAAATACCCCAGCTACACTTTCTATCCTAGAAGATAATTTTGAGAAACTTGTGAAGAATAGTTGCGAGATCTCTTGATTGTGATGCTCTAAGTAACGTTACTTTACCTTTACATTCTGCCTGGAAATATGAAACATAGTTGTGAACCATAACTATGTTTCATGAAATTGCGATCGCCCCAAAACCAATTATGATCAGGGAAAGGATAATAACGCACTGGACATAGTACAAAAGGAAAATATTCCCTCCAACGTACTGCTTGCCGTTGTAATGCACTCATATTTTTAGTCATTTTTCTGACTGCCCTATTGGAATGAGGCCAAATAATACATCTGTGAGGATATCTGGGTCTATGACTAGAATAAGTCCAGAATAAAACCATCCCTTCCCTCTGTTTGAGAGGCATTCCATAGTGTAAATTATGGCTAGTATCAGCCATAATTAAAGTTCCCTTACGTCCGGTTAATGGCTGAGTTTTACCATTTTTAACTATAGTAAATGGTCCATTATCTTCTGTAATATCACTCAGAGATAGAACTGCTTTTACCATGGGATATATTGCCCCTTCTTCACAGTCTTTATGGGGTGTTCTTGGACCACTATTATCAATTTCATGCAGATTAGCTCTACTCAAGCGAATTTCGGATCCATGATACCCCACCGGAATACCTATATGTTGGTGAGCTATTTGTAGTAGTTTTTTATTAATCCAGCTTTGATAAATAGTCCAATTGTAAGAATATTGGTAAATATATTGGGATGATAAAGCAACCGTATATGCTGGTAAGATTATATTGACTT
>CBZS010000360.1 GCA_000613065.1 Richelia intracellularis
ATGGGAAAGAATTTCAGCTTGTTTTGATGCCTTTTTGTCTTTTGCAACAATCCATATTTGGATTAACAAAATTATATTAGTGGAATAAATTCATATATGACCAGAGTAGAAGGGGAAAACACACGTTTACGTCATTATCTCCCACGTCTACATCGAAAAACATTATGCTAGTCTAAATCTGTAGATATGCTTCAGCACTCTATTCGATTGTTACTTCATTACTTTAAGTATAGAGAAATACGGCGTTGCTGAATCAGGGGATGATTTCACTAAATTTTCAACGATTTCTCAATGGTTTTAAACCCTAATTCATGCCGTACTTATGCAACGCCAGAAATAACTGTATTTGGTTGATTCATCACGAAAATATGCAACCTTAATAAATTAATTGGGTGCGACTCTTTTGGTAGTACGGAGTATGATATAATAATAAATGACAACTCAACCAGAGTAGTCTTGACAGCCAAAAATTTACTTGATGGAATTGGCTTCTAAAAAGTAAAAAAACAGGAACAGTTCCACTCCCTATGCAAGCATTTACATCAAATCAAGGTATGTTTTGGTCACAAGCACGATAACTATTTGAAGAGAGAGTTAGTTCGTTAAACTCAGACAGCATTTGTGGGTTAGAAAACTCCCAGATAGAGAGTAAATTACTTAAGAATTGATACGAACTATTGAGACGGTTGTTACAAACAAAGATATTTTGATAAACGCACTCAAGATGAAATAGAGGGAGAGTTTGCAGGCACAGACT
The DNA here is from genome assembly GCA_000613065.1 of Richelia intracellularis. Classification (GTDB taxonomy): domain Bacteria; phylum Cyanobacteriota; class Cyanobacteriia; order Cyanobacteriales; family Nostocaceae; genus Richelia; species Richelia intracellularis_B. The sequence continues at coordinate 758 of CBZS010000360.1, forward strand.
CAGTAAATAGAACACACAAGAAAAAATTGTCGCGGAAATTGACCACATTATTTGGCACAGTAATCGCTAATATAATAGGTCATGGAGGAAGAAAGATAAATACGCTATTTCCTTTGGATGGGGAGTTTAATCTATCAGCACAGCAATATTCTCATGGACTAAGACAGCGAGTAGCAATAGAAGTAGCTCCTTCGGGATTTAGAGAAACAACAGCAGCCAAAATAGGTAAGCGACAAGCAGAAGAACTGGCTTACCATAGTGTTTGAGATTTTGATGATTTCTACCACCAGCAAGAAGATGAGTCAAAACAGTTGCAAGATACAGGAGAAATAGTCGTAATTAGCGCGGACGGGAAGGGTGTTGTAGTGCGAACATCGGACTTACCTGCCAATACTCAAGAAGGAGCCTTCGCTTCAAGCAAAAAGTTAAATAAACCCTTAACAAAGGGTGAAAAGCACAACGCAAAGCGAATGACGACAGTAGCTAGTGTTTATACAATTAATTCCTTTGTAGGTACACACCAACAAATCGTTAACCCATCTGATGAAGATAGGAAAAGTAAGCGACCTCGACCAATTGGTAAGCGTGTTTGGGCTTCTTTAGCCAAAGAGCCCGAAAAGGTTATTTCAGAAGCTTGTGATGAGGCAATCTTCCGTGACCAAAAGAAAAACAAACGTTTCTGTGCGTTAGTTGATGGCAATAAGAAACAATTATCCTTGCTACAGAAATTGGTAAAAAAACACAATCTCAACTTAACAATTGTCGTAGATATTATTCATGTGATTGAGTATTTGTGGAAAGCTGCATTTGTCTTTTATTCTCAGACTTCAACACAGGCCAAAGCTAGTTTGAGCAAACGTTTACAGCTTATCCTTGAAGGTAAATCAAGTTAAGTTGCCCCAGGTATGTGCCGGAGTGCGACTTTACCCAAACTCACCTCCCAAGAACGTAAACCCGTGGATACCTGTGCTAGATATTTACTTAACAATGCCAAATACCTCAAATATGACGATTATTTAAAAGCTGGATTTCCCATCCCCAGGGGGGTGATTGAGGCTGCTTGTCGCCACCTGATTAAAGACAGACAGGATGGAATCACTGGGGCTAGATGGACCATGAGGGGTGCTGAGGCTGTTTTGCCCCTGGGTTATTTATACATCAGTGGCGATTGGCATGAGTATTGGCAGTTTCATCTACAACAAGAACATAAACGCAATCACCTGGCTTTGTACTCTAGTGGTATTTTTTTGATCAAGCCAGTTCTCAAAGCTCGTTGTTCTACTACTCCTCCACCTCTTCCAATACCTGTCTAAGTTTCACTCCCCGTCTTACTAAAAGAGTCGGACCCAATTTATTTTGTCATTCTGGGGGTGGTGCTAACAAATCTGCGATCGCATAATTCACCAGAGAATCTGGAAACCGTTTTTTAGACCAAGGGATCACAGTAGGGGAAATATCAAATGCTGTCACTTGAAAACTTATTTATGACAAGGATTCAGCATCATGAACCCAACCACAACCAATCACTAAAGCAGACTTTTTCTGTCCGTGTGTTTGCTTCTGTCTCAACCAATATTCTAAATAAGGGTGGGGAGTTAACTTTGCCCAAGGAACCTGTGATGCATACCCCTGAGCTTCCGCATACAAGGTCTCAACCCATCTTAAAGGTTGTGATGATTCTACACCTTCAGTGGCTAATTGTTTGACCTTCTGTTGTTGTTGCGGTTGTTGCCCAAACATAGTAGTCAATCCCAACTAGGATAAATAAAGAACAGCAGGGAAATAATAAACTTAAAGCGTGATGCTCGGTTTATCATATCCCTACCGTTAAGTGATAATACTTCAATTTTTGAAAATTATCGCCTTCTCGGGGTAGTTTGTCGCATTTCGCGCTTTTCTTGCTCTTGACGACGGCGATCGCGCCAACCTGCTAAGGTAAGATACCCGACACCACCTGTCACTGCTATGAGCAGCACAAAAGCGACTAAAGCCAAAATACTGAGGAATGGACTTTCCACCATGCCTTTATAGTCCGTTACGCCCCCAAACGACCATAGCGATCGACCATGTGAAAATAGTCAATAAGGAAACCCAACCTAGTGTCAAAATCATAATTGTATTTTGCTGAAAATTTACAAAACGACTTCAATCTTTATCATACTGGGTATAGTTAAATGTTTTGTAGAACTTAAAATTTAGAACTTTCATCTCCCCTTTTGGAGATCGAGTCAGAAACAAGTAAACGCAATCGCTAATATAGAAGCTATAGAGAACAATAGCAAAATTAAGTGCAGTAGCATCAGGCATTTACAAGCAGATTGGAATGCAGACAGAAGTTGGGTGTTGGGTGGTAGGTGAAGTAGAAAATTGTTTACAAATATTGTTGTTTTTTTTGCTGCTACGCTCAAATTATCCTTTTTGGGGCATAATTCACTCAATATTGCGCTATAAAACTTGGTTCTCAGATTTTTACAGATGAATACGCTATATTTCCCTCTACATTGAAGATGGGTATATGGATATAGAATCATAGGAATTAAAGATCATTAATTCATACAGAGACTGCGACCATAATCAAAAATAAATAATAATGTTACGGCTGCAATAAATAATAATGTTACGGCTGCTATTAAAAATTCCGGCGTTGCATAAGTGCAGGATGAATTAGGATTTGAAATCATTGAGAAATCCTTAAAAATTTAGTGAAATCATTCCCTGAGTCAGCAACGCCAGATATTCTACAAAAATTGACTCTGTAATCTCATGTCTGCGAGTCATGGATAATCCAGTTGGCATAAGTTTAAATCTAATAGAGCTATCTTGAGCATATGGATTCCCAAACTGAATTCTTTACAAAGAAGTTGCCACAATGCATAATCCATAATCCAATAACAGCCTAAAATTAGAAAACTTGCACTGATTGCTTCATCAGTTAAGAATATATAGGCAAAGCACGCGGGGAAACTAACGTGGATCATGTATTTGATTATGATTTAGTAATTATAGGCGCTGGTGTGGGTGGACACGGCGCAGCTCTACACGCCGTTAGCTGTGGTTTAAAGACAGCGATTATTGAAGCGGGTGATATGGGAGGAACTTGTGTTAACCGGGGCTGTATCCCGTCAAAAGCCCTGTTAGCAGCCTCTGGACGTGTCCGAGAGTTGAAAGATGCTGATCACCTGAAAACCCTGGGAATTCAAGTCTCTAATGTCGAATTTGATCGTCAAGCTATCGCTGATCATGCTGGTAATTTAGTTGCCAAAATCCAAGGGAATTTAACGAATAGTCTCAAGCGTTTGGGTGTAGATATAATCAGGGGTTGGGGCAAAGTTGCTAGTATCCAGAAAGTAAGCATAAAAACTGATAGCGGCGATAAAATCATCACTGCTAAAGATATTATGCTTTCCCCCGGTTCCGTACCTTTCGTTCCCCCAGGTATTGAGGTGGATGGTAAAACTGTATTTACTAGCGACCAAGCTGTAAAGTTAGAATCCTTACCCAATTGGGTGGCAATTATTGGTAGTGGTTACATCGGCTTAGAGTTTGCTGATATTTATTCTGCTTTAGGTAGCGAAATCACTATTATTGAAGCTTTACCTCAACTAATGCCCACTTTTGACGGGGATATTGCTAAACTAGCGGAACGGACATTAATTAATCCTAGAGATATAGAAACCTACTCTGGGATATATGCGAAGAAGGTTATTCCTGGCT
>CBZS010000361.1 GCA_000613065.1 Richelia intracellularis
AGGAATCAACTTGGAAGTTAAAGCAGCAGTAGCTCACAGTGCCGGTAAACCATTAACCATAGAAACAGTCAATTTGGATGCTCCTAGGGCAGGGGAAGTAATGGTAGAAATCAAAGCCAGTGGGGTTTGCCATACTGATGCTTTTACCCTATCTGGAGACGATCCTGAAGGTTTATTTCCGGCGATTTTGGGACATGAAGGGGCTGGTGTGGTTGTGGAAGTAGGGGAAGGAGTAACTAGTGTTAAAGTTGGCGATCGCGTTATTCCCCTGTATACTCCAGAATGCCGTCAGTGCGATTATTGTCTCAGCTTGAAAACCAATCTCTGTCAAGCTATTCGCGCTACCCAAGGAAAAGGACTAATGCCTGATGGTACGAGTCGTTTTTCCATGGTTAGAGCTACCAAAGGACAAAGGTCAATGCCCGATGGTACAAGTCGTTTTTCCATTGCTGGAGATATGATTCATCACTACATGGGAACATCCACTTTTGCCAACTATACTGTGTTACCAGAAATCGCTGTTGCCAAAATTCGCGAAGATGCCCCCTTTGAGAAGGTTTGTTACATCGGTTGTGGTGTAACTACGGGGGTTGGGGCTGTGATTAATACAGCCAAGGTAGAACCAGGGGCAAATGTGGTGGTGTTTGGTTTGGGAGGAATTGGTTTAAATGTCATCCAAGCAGCGCGGATGGTGGGAGCAGATATTATTG
>CBZS010000362.1 GCA_000613065.1 Richelia intracellularis
TGTAATTTCATTCCATTGATTTATCGTCTGTTTTACTTGTCCTAAAACAAGACGATGTTCACTCGACCATGCACTAACTAGATGTAACGCTGATTTACCCTGTTCTCTATCATAGGAACCATTGAGGGTCTTACCATCAATGGGAATTACCTGTGCTCCTGGGGCTTCAACTATTGATTCTACCCAACCTCGAAACCATCGCTCAAATACTTTTGGGTTAATGACTTCAAACACCCGTAGAAAGGTATCTGGACTTGGAATGCCCTCTGGTAAAGCTAAAAACTGCTCCAATCAGTTGTATTTACTCAATCTATAATTTTCCATGTCCTCCCATGCCTTACCTCCTGCAATCACTGATAGTATTCCAATGATTAAAATATCTGTTAATAAATGGACAGGGGTTCTTTCTACAGGTGGGTCTTCTATCTCACTAAAAACTAATGACATTTTTTCTGTCAATGCAGTGGCATTGGCTATACTCAAATGTTTTGAGCTTTTAATTTTTGGTTTTGAAGATTTGAAACCGGTAGGCGCAAGCCTTCTTGTCAGATATACCATTCATTAGACTAACCCGTTCAGTTCAGATATACCCTTTGCGTCCTTAGCATACTACTTCATTTCTTTAATACTTAAATCTCCATTTTGGTCCCCCACCAGTGTTCCAGCAACTGGGGAAGATTGGCTGGCGTAGGGGAGTGCCAGGTGGGGGTATGAGTGTTTATTGGCCTTACTCAAGGTCTTGATGCCCCTACCTGGCACCACGGAATCTAGGGAAGCGTTCCCCAGTTGCGTCAACTTTTTTTGGCACGAAGTGCCCGTCGTTGGCGTTGGCACTTGACAATAAATACATACTTCACAATTATGTACAACAATCTGTAATTTTCACTACAAAATTAGATCCGCTTATCCTGATATGCATATATGTATACGACCCCGGTACTTTGTCCTGATTCATTAGCATAAGGTGCGCCTATGACAACAATTTCACCATCGGTAAACACATCAAAACCGAACCAAGTGGGGCTAGGAAAGCGATCGCCTTTAAGGACAGCCGTGGGTTCCCACGGCTGTCCTTAAAGGGAAAATATATAGACTGTGTCTCCATCAAAGCCAGCAACCACAGCTAAATTGTTGCTCTATCTAAAGATTGGACTTTGGACAAAAAAGAGTGTGTTCGCGGATTATCTACGCGAACACACTCTTGATTAATCTTGCTTATATTTTTCAGCTTATTCTATCAAATCTGCTGAAGCTTGGACTAAGGTATCTATAGCTTGTCGTAGTCCTTCAATTTTGGCTCTTGTAGCTACTTGATCAACTGCCATGAGGTAAGCTTTACTACCAGATTTTCCAAGATACTTATATTTAGTATACTTACGTTCGGTTTTTGAGGGAAAAATAGCTTCACTCCCCTGTAGTTTGTAGTACTAGTATGCACCCCTTTTCCCTTTAGCTAAGTAACCCACTATCCAACACCCAGGTGGAGCAACCAAACCAGTTGCTTGAATCTCTTTAATTTCTTTCTCTAATCGCTCTATTGTACTAATTAATTGGTCATTAGGTGTGGCTTCATCTTGTCCAGAGGCTTTTAAATCTCTTGACATAAACAAAAAGAAAAGTCTTCGCGAATATTATACGCGATTAACAACCCTGTTCATAAATATATCATTTACAATTAAGAGCAATAAACCGATTAACATTGGTCACTCGTATTCTATTGTTTCAATCCTAACTGATAAAGATATTTCATCTAATGCTGCTTGGTCGATTCCATTATCTGGAGAGCGAGTAACACCAACACCTAATAAAACTGGTACAACCATAGGAAGTCAGGAAATAAAGACAATCTTGGAGTATAAATCCCTTCCTTGATATGACCAATTATGTGTTTTAGCCGCAGACAGTACTTACAGTGAAGGTTCATTTCTGTTTGAACAATGTAAACACCAAAATTTCGTGGTGGTAGCTAGAGTCCCTAGTAATAGAGTTGTTTACCAGTCTCCGGAAACACCTTTGGACCATATACCAAGACGCGGTTGTCCAAAAAAATACGGTTCTATATTTAGCCTCGCGTCTGAAGATACTTGGCACACTCCTGACGAGACAACCACTACCCAACATATTACCCGTAAGGGTCGTCAACTAACAGTAATGATACAAACTTGGTACAACATGTTGATGAGAGGGACTAAGCACGAAAAAATGTACCGTCATCCTTTCACCCTTATGAGGATTAGTGTTACTGATGACACAAAGACCCAGGTGTGGAGACCAATGTGGTTAATTGTGATTGGCAAGCAACGCCAACGACTTTCATCAGTTAAAGTCTATCAAAGTTACAGACAACGGTTTGATATTGAACATATGTTGCGATTTGGAAAACAGCGTTTGCTGATGACCTCATTTCAAACTCCAGAGGTGGGACACGAAGAAAATTGGATACGCTTAGTAATGCTCGCTTACGTACAGCTATGGCCTGCAAAGGAGTTAGCTTGTTATTTACCGAAGCCCTGGGAGCGTTATTTAAAACACAACAGTGATAGAATCAATCATGACTCCCAGTACCGTGCAAGGTGATTTTCAAAGAATTATTTCCAAGATTGGTAAACCTGGAGATTCTCCCAAACCCCGAGGAAATTCAACAGGTCGGGTAGCTGGTCAAAGTCAACCAAAACCTGAGAAGCATCCTGTCGTCAAAAACAAAAAATGAACAAGCTCCAAGAGCAAGCTGCGTAATTTTTCTTATTATACGGTTGTTTTACTCAGTTTACTTCAAGACTGAGGTAGAAAATTTACATCATTATTTTTATGTTCGCGTA
>CBZS010000363.1 GCA_000613065.1 Richelia intracellularis
CAAGAAAAAATTGTCGCGGAAATTGACCAGATTATTTGGCACAGTAATCGCCAATATAATCGGTTATGGAGGAAGAAAGATAAATAGGCTATTTCCTTTGGATGGGGAGTTTAATCTACCAGCACAGCAATATTCTCATGGACTAAGACAGCGGGCGTTCCTAATTCATCCCGCACTTATGCAACGCCAGACAGGGATATTATCCATATGATTGAGTATTTGTGGAAAGCTGCATTTGTCTTTTATTCTCAGACTTCAACACAGGCACAAGCTTGGGAGAGCAAACGTTTACAGCTTATCCTTGAAGGTAAATCAAGTTCAGTTGCCCCATGTATGGGCCGGAGTGGGACTTTACCCAAACTTACCCCCCAAGAACGTAAACCCGTGGATACCTGTGCTAGATATTTACTTAACAATGCCAAATACCTCAAATATGACGATTAGTTCAAAGCTGGATTTCCCATCGCCAGGGAGGTGATTGAGGGTGCTTGTCGCCACCTGATTAAACACAGGATGGATATCACTGGGGCTAGATGGACCATGAGGGTTGCTGAGGCTGTTTTACCCCTGGGTTCTTTATACATCAGTGGCGATTGGGATGAGTATTGGCAGTTTCATCTAGAACAAGAACATAAACGCAATCACCTGGCTTTCTACTCTAATGGTATTCCTTTGAGCAAGCAAGTTCTCAAAGCTCGTTGTTCTACTATCCCTCCACCTCTTCCAATACCTCTCTAAGTTCCACTCCCCGTCTGACTAAAAGAGTCGCACCCATTTTATTTAGATGCTCAACCTCAACTATTTCGCCAGTCTCTGAATTTTTTGTCCTGTACTTGGGATAACGGTGATTGCAAGCAGATTGAAAAATGGGTGTGAAGTAAATAGCATTAATTTCCAAATCTTGAATGTAATCCAAGTTTTCCATGATTCCCCATAAATCCCCTCCCTTATAACCTTGGAGTGTGGGCATCGCTTCCCAAGCTTCCCAAGGATCACCTGTTAATAGACGTTTGTGGGGCTCTTTGCTTTTAGCAAAACGGTCTGGAAATATTTGCTAAAAAATGGAGTGTTTAACCCATTCTGGTGTTTGAATTTGCATGATGGTCTATGAATCCACGAATGAAATTATCTTCTCATTCTTCTACTTTGGTGTTATTTTTGTAATTCTTACACGGTAATAGTTTGATAGAACCTATTTGGGATCTATTTACCAAGGTATAAGTCCAATACCCATCAGGGTTTCATAGTCTTTGCAGTCATTTATCATGATTGCTCGGTTTCTTGAATTCCCATACTTCGAAGGTTGGTTAAAACGGCTTTCCTAAAGCCTTTGCATTTCAAAAAAATATACCAAATGGCTTCTATAGAGACTGGTATAGAAATCTTACAATGACCATTGGAATTAAGGCGAAACTGTTGGGCATAAAGCCACTTGCATTAATCTCTGCTGCAATTGGGTGTAGCGCGGTTTCTGGTTAACAGACCTAACAGCCATCCCAATAGCTTTTTTAGAACCTACAATAATTGCCAGTTTTTTAGCACGAGTTAACCCAGTGTAAAGTAAATTGCGCGACAGCATCACATAATGTTGGGTGTAAATGGGCATAATCACCACCGGATACTCAGAGCCTTGGGATTTATGAATTGTGACGCTCCACGCCAAGGCAATTTCATTCAAATCTGCGTAATCGTAGGTTACAGAGCGTTCCTGATACTGGACAATTACCTCCTGCTCCTCTGTATCAATTACAGTGATAAATCCCAGTTCACCATTAAAAACTTCCCGCTGGTAGTCGTTGGTAAGTTGGATTACTCTGTCACCTCTTCTAAAAAGAGTTCCACCCCTTGTAATTTCAATCTTTTCAGGACTGGGAGGATTCATTAGCTGCTGCAACACATTATTAAGGTTGCGTGTGCCTACTAATCCCCCTGACATTGGGCAAAGCACCTGCACATCAATTGTGGGATTAAAACCAAGGTTGGGAACAAAATCTGTAATCAACTCGCTAATTGCCTGTACACCATGCTCCAGTTTATGTCCCCCAGCATGCCACAAACAATCGGAATTGGGAGTGTCGGAAATAGGTTCAATATTGGGGTCTTGTGCCCGGTTAATTTGGTGGGCGTTTCTAATAATTGCACTGCTTTGAGCTTGGCGAAATACTTGGGTGAGGCGAATAACGGGTACGCGATCGCTATTAATTAAATCAGCAAGTATGCTACCAGGACCAACGGAGGGTAATTGGTCAATATCCCCGACAAACAGTATTTGACTCTCTTCTGGCACGGCTTTGATTAAACTGTATGCCAGGAATAAATCCAACATACTAGCTTCATCCACAATGATGGCTTTTTGTGGCAAGGGGTTATTTGTATTCCGTTTGAAAGCCATACTCCTGGGGTCAAATTCCAGTAACCTATGTACGGTTTTTGCCTCCAATGCAGTCATCTCGCTCAATCGTTGGGCTGATCGTCCTGTCGGAGCTGCCAGGGCGATCAGCCCAACGCTTTCCACAATTCCACGATGGTACGCACACTAAAGGTTTTGCCTGTACCTGGACCACCTGTTAACACCATGAGTTTTGAGTAAGCTGCCATTTCCACGGCTTCTTGTTGGTGGGACGAAAGTTCAACTTTACGACTTTGGGTAAAACGTGCCAACCAAGTACGAACCCGGGGTATATCTGAATCGGCGGGGTGGCTTAAACGCTGAGCAATTAATAACGCTAAGTTATTTTC
>CBZS010000364.1 GCA_000613065.1 Richelia intracellularis
ATCTAAAACGAGGCTCCCAAATAATTCATAATAAGTTAGGTAAACGAACTGCCACTCCTACTTTACGTTGGATGTTTCAATGTTTCATGTCAATTCATTTATTAACGTTGGCTTCTTTGAAATAGATTTCCAACCTCAGTGAACAGCGGTGCTGGATTCTACAGTTTTTTGATGCTCCCTGTCGTAAATATTATCTTCTTTGCTAACTAACCTGCGGAATGTGGGTTTACTCCTCTAGATCCAATAGAACCAAATCATAATTATTTTTTATGATTTAAGAGCAAAAGAATAGTATGGCTAATAAAATATCAGGCAGCTCATAAATGGAAGCTTTTTTATCAGGGAAAAGATATAGATTTATGCAACCTT
>CBZS010000365.1 GCA_000613065.1 Richelia intracellularis
TGCAAATAAGGGTTCATTTTTCGATGTGGTAATGTTTGACCAGGCCAGATGGCGAATTTTACCGGGGAAACCCTGCATTATCCAGGGTTCTGCTTGTTTTTCATCTCCGATAAATGTTATTTCCAAGACACAGATAGTCTTGTCCATGTTTCCAGAAGCAAGATATTTCCCGTCTTGTGACCAAGCAACGGCTAAACTTGCAGATGGAACTTTGAAAAAATAGGGTTCTTCATCCCATTGTTGAAATTGCCAGATTTTCACTCCCTGATAGCCACCAATGGCGAGATAATTCCTATCATGGCTCCAATCTAGACCCAATACGGAAGAGTTCTCAAAATTTAAGGTTACTACCAACTCATTACTATCAGCATCCCATATTTGCACATATCGTCCTAAACTAAAGGCTAACAGGTTTCCTTGGGGGCTCCATGCCAATTTATCAACCCAAGCAGGAGCATTTTCTAATGAAATCATCAGTTCTTGAGTATGGGTACACCATACCTTCACCTTCCCATCCTGTCCTCCAGCAGCCAAAAATTGTCCATCCCTAGAAAAAGTCAACCCATCTACAGATGTATCCATCTGTGACTGTAAAGTGATTAGTTCACCTGCTACCCACAGTTTTACCTCTCCAATGGCAGAACTGACAGCAAGAATCTCACCGTCACCAGACCAAGTTACGGCTGTAACATAATCCAATAATGTGGAACGCCATTCTAGATCAAAGCCTTGGGAGTTATTAGTTTTCATGGTTAAACGCCACAGAGAAATAGAGGAACTGGAGCCCCAACTTCTGAGAAAAGTTAGGGTTATGGAATCATTCTCAAGCCATACAAGCTAAGAAATCCTCCCTCAATTTATTTCCATCTAAATTTCGACCAATAAATACCAACTCATTTTTACGGCTTTCCCCTGGTTTCCAAGGGCGATCGGGTATTCCATAAAACAACATATGTACACCCTGAAAAACAAACCGCATATCTTCACCAGCAATATTCAAAATCCCTTTCATGCGAAATATATCTGGTCCTTGCGTTTCTAATAAATTACTCAACCACTGATTCAATTTATTTCCATCCAAAGCACCTGCTTCCACCAAAGCTGTAGAATATATAGTCTCGTCATGTTCATGGGCATCTTCTCCCAGGAAGTCGGGGTCGATTTCTAAAGCACGGTTCAAGTCAAATGCTTGTAATCCTAACAGCGCATCCATCCCTAATTCCGCATTCTGAGTCCGGTAGATTTTCGCCATTGCGTTCATCCCTCGTATACGTCCCTCCAACTCCTTTAATTGTTCTGCGGTGGCTAAATCGGTTTTATTGAGTAAAATTACATCTGCAAAAGCAATTTGTTCCTGGGCTTCATGCGCATCCCAATGTTCCCAAATATGCTTGGTATCAACCACCGTCACCACTGCATCCAAGTTTAATTTATCCCGCATATCTTCATCCACAAAGAATGTCTGAATTACGGGCGCAGGATCAGCTAATCCCGTCGTTTCAATGACCAAGTGGTCAAATTTCTGACGGCGTTTCATTAGATTGCCGATGATGCGAATCAAGTCACCGCGTACAGTACAACAGATACAACCGTTGTTCATCTCAAAGATTTCTTCATCGGTATCAATCACCAATTTATTATCAATCCCAACTTCCCCAAATTCGTTGACGATCACAGCAACCTTCTTGCCGTGTTCGTGGGTTAGGATGCGATTGAGGAGAGTTGTTTTTCCCGCTCCTAAATAGCCTGTCAGGACAGTGACGGGGACTGTGTCGAGTAGTTGAGCAGTCATGGTGATTTTTTAAAGTTACTAAAGAATGATTTGGGTGCGACTCTTTTCTTAGTACGGATTATGATATAAGAATAATAAATGACAAGTCAACCACAGTAGTATTGAGAGCGAAAAATGTACTTAATGGAATTGGCTTGTAAAAAGTGAAAAAACAGGAACAGTTCCACACCCTATGCAAGCATCTAGATCAAATCAAGGTATGTTTTGGTCACAACCACGAGAACTATTTGAACAGATAGTTCGTTGGTTAGACTCAGAGGATGTTTTAAAAGTCGAAGTGAGTTACAAATCATGCAAGTCGCCTTACCATGATACGTATCATTGCAATATAGATTAAAGTATCAGAAGTTTCAGGTAGCCTTTTATAGTCATTACTTAATCTTCTACATCAATTGAGCCACCCGAAAGTTCCTTGTACAACCCAAGGTTTTGGTAAAAGGGTAAAATCCTTCTTTTCTAAGAGTCTGAGAACCACTTCCAGAATCCAACGAAAAACATCGATTATCCAGTGGGCAAAATCTTCCCCCCGATATCCTCCATTCATCCAGATAGTGTGCAGTCTTTTGACTTTATCTTTCATCTGATAACCTGCCAGAACGTCCACGTTTAGCCCCTGCAGATTCTGGCACACTTGCAGAAGTAACCAAGACTCGCAAAACTAGCCCTAAAAAGTCAACCGTAATAAATCGCTTACGTCCATGTATTTCTTTTCCTGCGTCGAAAGCAACATCCGTACAAATCATTGTTGCGGTTTCAACTGATTGGCAATCAAAGGCTGCTTCCCATGGACTTGGTTCTCGACTGGCTGCTACCCGAACCCATTGATATAGTTTGTCATGAACCTGAACCCAAGTACGGTCTTTGCCCCATCTTCTGAAATAGCGATAGACTGTAGACCAAGGTGCTAAATCTCCTGGTAATGCCCGCCATGTACATCCTTGACACAATAGGTATAAAATAGCGTTTACTACTGCGTACATACATGTTGTTGTACGTGAATGACCACATGGTTTTGCC
>CBZS010000366.1 GCA_000613065.1 Richelia intracellularis
TTTTCCTGAATATGATTAAGTACTATGACTCCGTTTGATTCGGTGTCTTGGGTGTAAAATTTTTGTAGTTCATAATTGTCTAGTTGTTCTCCCATCATTGGGAAATAATCTTCTGCCAAGGATTCGGCAATAACTTGGCCTTTCCAGCTATCTGACTCAAATTCACAAATAATGACCCGGTCTGCGTTCAGTAGGTAACGAATTTGCTCTACTGATGTGACAAATACATCCGATTTTTCTAGACTTTTGCGACCTAACAAAGTTACATCTGCCAGAGATTCTTCCGTTTCTGATTTGAGTTGTGTTTCCGTCAATAGCAGCTGTAACTGTTCTGCCATATGATTAATCTTTTCACCCAAAGCACCAAACTCATCTGTCCCAAGACTTGGTAGCCTTGTATCAAAGTTTCCCTGACCTATTTTTGTCAAGGCATCGTTCGCTTCAGTTAGTGGAGTAATCACTCGTTTTGCTAACCAAGCTGCTATAGCTCCTGCAACTAATCCAGTTAATGCGGCACCAACTGCGATAGTCAATAATAATTTTTTGTGGGGTGTAAAGGTATTTACTTTACTCGTTGTAATTACTGCTTTCCACTGTAATTTTGATAGCTCTGGCAATGTGGGCAATGGAACAGAACTAACCAATTCTCCCTGGAAATTATTAAGCTTTTCTACAAAAGTTTGATTTACCTGGTTTTCTCTGAGAGTTGCCAGTACTCGATATTGATCCCCCAGTTTTTTACCGATGTATTCATATTTATTACTGAGGAAAATTTTTCCTGAGTTATCAACTAAATGGTAATTTCTACTGCTATCAGTAGATGTATAGTTATTAATTACACCTTCCAGGCTTTTTACTGGCATTCTAGCCCTAATGATTGCGATTGTTTCATCGCTCTCAGTATCTTTTAGTGGTGCTGCTAAATATATACTGTCCAGACCAGAAATTTCTGATACCATGGGTTGAGTAATGTGGGAACGCTCTGTTTCCTTAACTATTTGAAAATATGAACGTTCCGAGTTATTAGTTAGAGAATCGCCAGTTGATTGGACAATTACATCCCCATCAAGGTCAAAGACTGCAATACTGTCATATTCTTTATAAATATCAATAAATTTGTCTAGAATAGCCTGTTTACTTCTGTTTACGGATGTTGTAGTTTTTTCATTTTTGAGTATTGGTAGATTTGCCATCATGACAATCAATGCATGTCGTTTCAACATCCATTGATTGATTTGATTGGCAAAACTTTTTGTGTTTGCAAGTTGCAACTGGGTTTTTTCTTCCTTGTCTGCCCTAGCAAGAAACTTGTTGACTAAAAAACCAATACCCAATATGGGTAAACTACTAATAGCGATCGCGAATATAGTTGCTTTTGTCCGTAAACTAATTGCTTTATGGGTTTTAACTATTTTATTATTAATATAATTCGGGCTATTTGGGTGCAAATCACTGGTGATACTGTTATCAGCACCGTTTTTGTGGTCAACCATAAAATATTTTCCTAAATAAATGAATTAAAGTACTCTATATTTTGGCATTGCTGAATAAGGGGATGATTTCACTAAATTTTCAATGATTTCTCAATGATTTCAAATGCTAATTCATCCCGCACTTATGCAACGCCTATATTTTTTGTGTACAACTTAATCCATCGTCAGCAAAGGAGATTGCACAATTGCTTGTGCGTCTAATACTAGTAAAGTTTCTTCTGGTTGATTAATACAACCTCTTAAATATGGCACTAAACTAGTTGCCACTTGACCAATGGGGGAATGTACTTCCTCAAGCATAATTTTTTTTGTCCCTTTGATGTCTTGGACAACTAAACCTAATATGACTGACTCAACCTTGGTCATAATCACATTAAAGTGCCCGCTACGATAATGGGTTGACTCTAAATTTAAAATCATGGGTAAATCAACAGCCCATAAAATACGACTGCGCCAGTTCATTAAACCCATAATGCAAGCTCGCATGTTGGGCATCGGAGTGATAGATTCTCCAGATACCACGATTGCTTCTTGGACATATTCTGCTGATAACAGAGCAGAGGTAATTGAATTTAGATAAAAATTAAGATAGGTCTCTCCAGAATTTTTGACATTTTTTGGTGTCGCTTGATAACTATTCATTTTTATGAGTGTTCATCTTACAAAACTGTTTTTCGATATACTGCCAAATGATATTTTTCTTAAAAATCAATTGGGTGCGACTCTTTTGGTAGTACGGAGTATGATATAAGAGGAATAAATGACAAGTCAACCATAGTAGTATTGACAGCCAAAAATGTACTTGATGGAATTGGCTTGTAAAAAGTGAAAAAACAGGAACAGTTTCACACCCTATGCAAGCATCTAGATCAAATCAGGGTATGTTTTGGTCACAAGCACGAGAACTATTTGAACAGATAGTTAGTTGGTTAGACTCAAACAGCATTTGTAGGTTAGAACACTCCCAGATAGAGAGTAAGTTACTTGAAAATGGATAGGAACTATTGAGACGGTTGTTACAAACAAAGATATTTTAATAAACGCACTCAAGATGAAATAGAGGGAGAGTGTGCAGGCACCTAAGTACAGAACAAAAAATTCAGAGACTGGGGAAATACTTGAGGTTGAGGATATAAATAAAATGGGTGCGACTCTTTTAGTAAGACGGGGAGTGGAACTTAGACAGGTGTTGGAAGAGGTGGAGGGATAGTAGAACAACCACCTTTGAGAACTTGCTTCATCAAAAGAATACCACTAGAGTACAAAGCCAGGTGATTGCGTTTATGTTCTTGTTCTAGATGAAACTGCCAATACTTATCCCAATCGCCACTGATGTATAAAGAACCCAGGGGTAAAACAGCCTCAGCACTCCTCATGGTCCATCTAGCCCCAGTGATATCCATGCTGTCTTCAATCAGGTGGCGACAAGCACCCTCAATCACCGTCGTGGCCATGGGCAATCCAGCTTTTAAGTAGTCTTCATATTTAAGGTATTTGGCATTGTGAAGTAAATATCTAGCACAGGTATCCACGGGTTTACGTTCTTGGGGGGTGAGTTTGGGTAAAGTAGCACTCCGGCCCATACTTGCGGCAACTGAAATTGATTTACCTTCAAGGATAATTTGTAAACGTTTGTTGTCCCAAGCTTCTGCCTGTGTTTAAGTCTGAGAATAAAAGACAAATGCAGCTTTCCACAAATACTCAATCACATGGATAATATCCCTGTCTTAGTCCATGAGAGAGAATATTGCTGTGCTGGTAGATTAAACTCCTCATCCAAAAGAAATAACGTATTTATCTCTCTTCCTCCATAACCGATTCTATTGGCGATTACTGTGCCAAATAATGTGGCAATTTTCCGGGACAATTTTTTCTTGTGTGTTCTGTTTACTGAGTTTGTGCCTGCACACTCTCCCTCTATTTCATCTTGAGTGCGTTTATCAAAAAATCTTTGTTTGTAACAACCGTGTCAATAGTTCGTATCCATTCTCAAGTAACTTACTCTTTATCTGGGAGTGTTCTAACCCACAAGTGCTGTGTGAATCTAATCAACTAACTATCTGTTCAAATAGTTCTCGTGCTTGTGACCAAAACATACCTTGATTTGATGTAAATGCTTGTATAGGGTGTGGAACTGTTCCTGTTTTTTCACTTTTTATAAGCCAATTCCATCAAGTACATTTTTGCCTGTCAATACTACTGTGGTTGACTTGTCATTTTTTATTCTTATATCATAATTCCTACTACCAAAGGAGTCGCACTTCTTTTTATTATGAGGCTGCAAACTATATAACTATGTTTATCATGGCAAGGGTTTTTATCAGGTGTCAACACTCAAATGTCTGAATACTATTTTTAATAAGTCTGCTTGGGTAAATGGTTTAGTTAAATAACCAGATGATCTGACTATTTTAGCTCTAGCTTTATCCAAAAAGCCCGTTCTTCCCGTAACCATAATAATCGGAGTATTTTTAAATGAAGAGTGTCGTCTAAGCAAAGAACATAGCTCATAGCCATCTAGATTTGGCATTTCTACATCCAAAAGAATCAAATCTGGTTTGTGACGCAAAATTTGCATCAAGGCTCTGACTGGATCGTTAATTGCCACTACAGCAAAAACATTTTCCTCTAAAAAAAGCTTGATACAGTGTAATACAGTTGGGCTATCGTCTATACAAGCAATCTTATACAGACGTTGTTCTACAGCCAATAAATCAGTTGAATAATTATCATACCCAGAATTGCCCATTTTTTCTTCTGGCAATACTGACACAGAATGATTAAGTCTATTTTCAGAAGAACTTTTTTGCTGTTTTTTTAGTTGTTGCTGACAATGCTCCACTAATAGCCGCATTTCTAATCGACAAAATGTAGGTAGGGTATCTAATCTGGATTCATGGGTAAATTCATATTTACCTTCTTTTAGAGCTAAAAATGACTCTAAGGCCTGTTTAGCCAATGAATCGATTGCAATTGCTGCTTCTGTACTACTAATATAATCTTGCTCTACTAGATAGCAAATAACACTATAGTCAACAGGGGGTAAAGACTTTTCTTCTGCTGTGCTGTTGAAAACAAACCCTGCTTTCAACCACTCTGAGCTTCGAAAGTGTGGAATATGAGGGTTTAGTTGATCTAAATAGTATTCCAGTCGCTCAAATAACTCTTCTGAGTAGGAAGCATAAATTAATTTGCCAGCTTCAAGATAAATATACCAAGACTCCGTGTTTTTACATACACGGAGTCTGCCCGTAGCTTTACGGCTAGTTAATTGAGCCAATAGAGATAGGGGATATATTCTTTGTAATAAACTATAACTATCTATATGAATTGTGCTCATATTAATTTCCGTGAAGTTAAATAATTAATTAGTGACCTTGAGCTGGGTTTTTGTTATTCCAGTCGATGATATCAAGGACGTTTTAACACAAAGTACATAATTAAGGTGATTTTTGAAAAAAAAATTACCAGCTAAAGCGCTTGAATCAAAATATACCATTTGGGCAACAGTGGATTTAGCTGTAATTTAGACTCCACTTGTTTCATAGCTTTCTTTGTTAGAGAAATCCCTTTTTGGTAAACAGTTTGACTTAAACTCAAAATAGGATATAAGCCTTTCCAAGTCATACTCCAAGTCCAGGAAACCATGACTTCAACATCAACAAACTTCGCGCGCCCCATTCCAATGCTGCTCAAGAATACCCCAACAACCCTCTATGGAATTGTATTTCCCATGGTAAGGAGCATAGTAAAGCAATTGAATTGGTATATTTAGGAGATCAAAAAACTCAACCATCCTTTTTCAAAATTGAGTTCTTACTCCACTACTTTCCGGACCATTATCAACTTGAATTTGTATCAGTTCGGTATCCTGCTTTTGTTCTGCTGTCATTGTCTTCCACCATTGAATTAGACTATCAACAATAAAATCCCTGGTTTTATAAGAAGAACTACCAAAGTTAATATACAATAATTGCCCACTATCTTCATCAAGAATCCCACAGGGAGTATATTTTTTAGTGCATCCCATATCATGAGCCTCAGATTGATTGTCTCCTCTGGTTTTTGCACCACGAGAATAACCCCCGATATTAACGGTAGCTTTGCAATCCATGCTTAGTCGTTTGACTTTGAGGCTTGTTTGTTGATTGCGACTCAAATTCTTTGATATTGTTGAAGATATTATGCGTTTCTGCAATTTTTTTTGAGGTTTGGCTTTTACTACTTTACGAAGACGATAGCCTATTCTTTGAGTTTTTCTAGTGCCGATGTTGGTGTTAACCGAGTATAGGCTAAGGAATTTTTAAATGTTGGGTCTTGTTGAGAATAAGATTGTGCAATTTGTCGCAGTGATAATTCCACAAGAGAAGAGGTTGTTTCTCCTGGCAAAGATTTGCTCCGCTAAAGGCTGATTATAATCCCACACAGATTATCCCTGTTCTTTTTTCCGGTAACCCTAACTCTATATTTTCTCTACCCCAACCGAATACTGTTTGTGCTAACCTTGCTCTACCTTGGCAATATTTCAACGTCATCTTAGCTTGAAAGCCCCGACGTTCTACTCCATTTATTTTCGATGCTGCCAACCCCAAGTCTTCTATTTGTGATCTTGTTAATGATTTAGGTTCCTCTGCTGGGTGTAGGATACTCCAAAATACTTACCCCTGTTTTTTGACTCATCAACCTTACATCTTACTTTCATTGGTAAATTATTTCTTAGAAATAACCTTAGACCCTGTCTTGCTGAATATATTCAACGCCATATTTTGCCTCAGGGAACACAAAATGCTACTCAGTCGTTGTCACTATTGTACTGAAGTTATTAGAATTTTTTCGATAGCAAATGAAAAAATCTTCAAAAATAGATGAAGACAGGGAAAAGTCTTAAATAACAGGGAATAAGCCTACTCTGGATGAGTCGCTTTGGTTACTTCCGTATTCGTTACAGCAACTATTTTCTCATCGCGGGACAAAGCGATCGCACTTTCTCCAGGACTACTTCTATTCACTAGGGGAATTTGACTGACTTCCAGGCGTTCCACACGATCTTTATTGGTAACTATAAGTACTCCTTCATCTAATTTAGCTGTCACTATCCCTGCTAGATTATCACTTTTATTGGTAAATTTCAGGGCTTGTGTACCTAAATCCCCACGATGGGCAAGTTTGATATCATTAGTTGTCAGACGTTTACCATAGCCATCTTGGGTAAAGAGTAATATATTTTGATTTTTGGCTAGGGTGGTGCAACCAACCATTTGTTGATGTTTGAGAATCCGTAGCCCTTGTAATCCCATGGCTGCACGTCCCATGGTGGGTAATTGTTCGTCATTAATAGGAAAGCGCAGTAATCTACCACTAGAACTAGCTATGGTCAATTGCGTTTCGGGGGATGCAAACTGGATAAATGATAATTCGTCATCATTTTTCATCTTAATAATGGTGATGCCACGACGACTAATTTGTGTTATTTCACTCATGGGCAGCCTCTTAATTCTTCCCTGTTTTGTCAGCAGAATTAAGTCTTTTTCTTCTAGGTTTTTTGGTAGTAAAAAGTGGCTAAGGATGTTTTCTGTAGCCTGTTGAGCGGTGTTTGTTAATAAAGTAATTAAAGGTGTTCCCCTAGCAGTACGTCCTCTAGCAGGGGGAATATCAGCCACACTAA
>CBZS010000367.1 GCA_000613065.1 Richelia intracellularis
CATGAAACATTGAAACACCCAACCTAAAGCAGGAGTGGCAGTTGGTTTACCTAACTGATTTGGGTGCGACTCTTTTTGTAAGACGGGGAGTGGAACTTAGACAGGTATTGGAAGAGGTGGACGGGTAGTAGAACAACGAGCTTTGAGAACTTGCTTGAGCAAAGGAATACCACTAGAGTACAAAGCCAGGTGATTGCGTTTATGTTCTTGTTGTAGATGAAACTGCCAATACTCATCCCAATCGCCACCGATGTATAAACAACCCAGGGGTAAAACAGCCTCAGCACCCTTCATGGTGCATCTAGCCCCAGTGATATCCATTCTGTCTTTAATCAGGTGGCGACAAGCACCCTCAATCACCCCCGTGGCCATGGGGAATCCAGCTTTTAAGTAATCATCATATTTGAGGTATTTGGCATTGTTAAGTAAATATCTAGCACAGGTATCCACGGGTTTACGTTCTTGGGGGGTGAGTTTGGGTAAAGTGGCACTGCGGCGCATTCCTGGGGCAACTGAACTTGATTTACCTTCAAGGATAAGCTGTAAACGTTTGCTCTCCCAAGCTTCTGCCTGTGTTGAAGTCTGAGAATAAAAGACAAATGCAGCTTTCCACAAATACTCAATCACATGGATAATATCCCTGTCTTAGTCCATGAGAATATTGCTGTGCTGGTAGATTAAACTCCCCATCCAAAGGAAATAGCGTATTTGTCTTTCTTCCTCCATAACCGATTCTATTGGCGATTACTGTGCCAAATAATGTGGTCAATTTCCGCGACAATTTTTTCTTGTGTGTTCTGTTTACTGAGTCTGTGCCTGCACACTCTCCCTCTATTTCATCTTGAATGCGTTTATCAAAATATATTTGTTTGTAACAACCGTCTCAATAGTTCGTATCTATTCTCAAGTAACTTACTCTCTATCTGGGAGTGTTGTAACCCACAAATGCTGTCTGAGTCTAACCAACTAACTATCTGTTCAAATAGTTCTCGTGCTTGTGAGCAAAACATACCTTGATTTGATGTAGATCCTTGCATAGGGTGTGGAACTGTTCCTGTTTTTTCACTTTTTACAAGCCAATTCCATTAAGTACATTTTTGGTTCTCAATACTACTCTGGTTGACTTGTCATTTATTATTCTTATATCATACTCCGTACTACCAAAAGAGTCGCACCCAATTAATTTATCCTAAATCTGGCTCATCCAAGTGTTTTTTTCTCACAAGTGATAAATCCGGGTTTTGCTGCCAAATTTCGGGAATTTATCCTTGGGCAAGTTTTTGCTTCTCTTCCTTATTATTATGCTGCTTAGGAACTGGAATCAGTGTGGCATCTACTATTTGACCCCCCTTAGCTTGCTAGCCTTGGTCTCTGCGGTAGCTATCAAATTGCTCAAACAGTTCTTCAATAAGACCCTGCTGCTTCAACTACTGCCGAAATAACCAAACTGTAGTTGCATCTGGTACTGGTTCTGCTAGCCCCAAGCCCAAAAATATCATGAACGATAGTCGGTCATTGACCTGGTACTCCAATTGTTCATCACTGATGTTGTACAGTTGTTGCAGCACAAGCATTTTGAACATGACTATTGCATCTATGGGCTTTCGCCCAGCATTATTTTTTCTGGGCTTGTCATGCACTTGTTATAAAATAGGACGAAATTATGACCACGGCACCGTCTCGTCTAACTTCATCAACAGGGTCTTCTTGCTTTCTAACTTCTGGTATCGCTGTTCAAGTTCCCCGACTTTTTTTTCTTCCATGGCGATTCAACCCCAGCTTCTGCTCTCCCTATACTCTCATCTCGCGAGCTACTTGCTCAATTTTTAGAGGTGCCCATTTGGTACTATATCCTAATAGTTAGGTATTTTATCTTTTGGTATTGGCAAATAAATTGAATGAGTAACTTAGGAAATATTGAACTTCCTGAAATCGTACAAAAAATTTTGGCAAAAACTGAAGATATAGGTTTTCCAATGGTTTCTGAACCTCTTGTTGGTTCCTTACTGAGAACTTTCGTTACTAGTAAAGCATCTGGCCATTTTTTGGAGCTTGGTACTGGAACAGGAGTTGCAACAGGATGGATTCTAGATGGGATGGATGCACAATCCAAACTTATAATGTAACTGTTGAAAATGCTCCCGTTCTTATAGGTATTGCCCAAGAGTATCTTAGAGAAGATAGAAGGGTAATATTCCATGTGGGAGATGGGGCTGATTTTATGGAGAAGTTTAATTCCCAGGAGGAACAATTAGATCTGATTTTTGCAGATACATGGGCTGGAAAATACACTCACCTCAACCAAGGGATACAAGTTCTCAAACCTGGTGGATTGTATGTTATTGATGATATGTGACCTCAAAGCACTTGGCCGGAAGGTCACGAATAAAAGGTACGACAATTAATTGCAGAATTAGAGAGTCGAAATGACCTGAGAATCACAAAAATGAGTTGGGCAAGTGGTGTGATTATTCCGGTGAAATGCTATATGCATGACGCGAACCCTAACATCATCACATACAAATTGACATTATATCTGCTCGGGGTCAATCCCCATTTACCGTAAATTTGCTGTTAAACGGTTTGTCCTTGCTTCTTCAGTTCGGGGGCCATTCTTAATTTAGAACGGTAGCACGGTGGTAAAAATAAAGGTGAATTAAATCAACTCCTTTGATGCAATGAATACATTTGCACACCAGTAAAAACCCATACTTTTCAGCACTATAATCCTAGTATTTCCCTATATCGAATGGTTTACATTGAAAAATATTCAGGATAATTCACCATTAACTTGAGAAATCACGATTAAATATCCCAGCAATTAGGTCTACCATTGTAATTAATCAACCTACAAAATAAATCTGTTTGAGTTTATAGAGGTAGCCAACAATGGAACTGACAAAAGACAACGTAGAAACAGTATTAGACCAGATGCGCCCATATCTTATGTCTGATGGTGGGAATGTAGAACTGGTAGAACTTGATGGTCCCATTGTAAAGCTACGTTTACAAGGTGCTTGTGGTTCTTGCCCCAGTTCCGCCATGACTTTAAGAATGGGGATTGAGCGTCGTTTGCGGGAAATGATTCCAGAAATTGCTGAAGTGGAGCAGGTTGTTTAAAAGTTAGTTTAGCTTGACACAACGGCATCATACATAAAATACCTCTTCCCCTATTTTCAAGCTAAGAGTTATGAGTTAGGAATTATGGGTATACATTTATTCCACTCTCCTAACTCTACACTCCTGCTTAATCCTAAAATCTATGTCTCATCCTCTCTACGTTGCTTTTATTTGGCATCAACACCAACCTCTCTACAAATCCCCCAATGGTTGTGTTTTTGGGGACTCGCAACATAATTACCATCTACCTTGGGTACGTTTACATGGCACAAAAGATTACTTGGATTTAGTACTTTTACTAGAAAAGTACCCCAAGTTACGCCAAACGGTGAATTTAGTCCCTTCTTTAATATTGCAGTTAGAGGATTATGTGGCTGGTAAAGCGATCGATCCCTACTTACAATTAACTCTCACAGGTACAGAACAACTTTCATCACTACAGAAAGAATTTATTATTCAGCATTTTTTTGATGCTAATCACCATACCCTTATTGTTCCTCATCACCGCTACAGCCAATTGTATGAACAAAAACAGGAAAAGGGGCATGATTGGTGTTTGGCAAACTGGCAATTATCTGATTACGGTGACTTATTGGCTTGGCATAATTTGGCGTGGATAGATCCTCTCTTTTGGGATGATCCAGAAATTAGTAACTGGTTACAGAAAGGACGGGATTTTACTTTAAGTGATCGCCAACAAATTTATCGTAAACAGCAAGAAATTATTAGCCGGATAATCCCCCAACATAAACAAATGCAAGATAATGGGCAATTGGAGGTAACCACGACTCCCTACACCCACCCAATTATGCCTCTACTTGCAAATACTGACTCTGGTAGAGTAGCTGTGCCTAATATGACCTTACCTAAATATAAGTTTCAGTGGGCGGAAGATATTCCCCAGCATTTACAAAAATCTTGGGATTTATATATAGATAGATTTGGACAATCTCCTAGGGGATTATGGCCTTCAGAACAGTCTGTGAGCCCAGAGGTATTACCCCATATTCGGGGACAAGGTTTTAACTGGATTTGCTCCGATGAAGCCGTATTGGGGTGGAGTTTGCAACACTTCTTTCACCGGGATGAGGCGGGAAATGTCCAGGAACCTGATTTCTTATACCGACCCTATCGTCTAGAAACCCCCCATGGAGATTTAGCCATAGTCTTCCGGGATCACAGGCTATCTGATTTAATTGGCTTTACCTACAGTGCCATGACACCAAAACAAGCCACTGCTGATTTAGTCGGACATCTAGAAGCGATCGCAAAAATGCAGAGGGAACAGAACCCAGATATACCTTGGTTAGTTACCATTGCTTTGGATGGAGAGAATTGTTGGGAATTTTACCCTGAAGATGGCAAACCATTTCTGGAAACTTTATATGCCACCCTCAGCAGGGAAGAACATATACAACTGGTGACAGTGTCTGAATATCTGGATAAATTCCCTGCTATAACCAAAATTTCCCCAGATAAATTACACAGTGGTTCTTGGGTAGATGGCAGCTTTACCACATGGATTGGCGATCCCGCTAAAAATCGTGCCTGGGATTACCTCACCCAAGCAAGGAAAGTATTAGCAAATCATCCAGAAGCTACACCAGAAAGTAATCCCCAAGCTTGGGAATCTATGTATGCAGCGGAAGGTTCAGATTGGTTTTGGTGGTTTGGTGAAGGACATTCATCTAATCAAGATGCAATTTTTGACCAATTATTTCGGGAACATTTATGTGGTGTCTACAAGGCTCTCAATGAAAACATTCCACCTTACCTATTACAGCCAATAGAAGTGCATATTGCCCATGGGGATCAGCGTCCTCAAGGATTTATTCACCCAGTCATCGATGGTAGAGGAGATGAACAAGATTGGGAGCGAGCCGGAAGAATTGAAATTGGTGGCGCGAGGGGAACCATGCATGTTAGTAGTCCCGTACAACGGCTTTGGTACGGAGTCGATCACTTGAACTTTTACCTCCGCATGGACTTACAAACTGGTATAAAGCCAGGGAAAGATTTACCAGCAGAATTAAATTTACTCTGGTTTTATCCCGATCACACCATGCATAATAGTCCTATTCCTTTGGATCATGTCCCCAATATCGCCCCTGTAAATTACCTTTTCCACCACCATTTAGAAATTCATCTAGTGACCCGATCCGTTAAATTGCAAGAAGCTGGAGAACATTTTCAGTGGCATCCCCGTGCTAGCCGGGCTCAAGTAGCATTAAATGATTGTTTAGAGGTAGCTATACCGTGGGCTGATTTACAAATCCCCCCAGATTATCCCCTACAATTGATCTTTGTATTCGCAGAGGAAGGACGTTTTCGTCAGCATTTACCAGAGAATACTTTGATTCCCATTGAAGTACCTTAATTTGAACATGGGAGAGGATGTGAGAGCATCGATTCAGTCATTGTTTCTCCTCATCTCCCCCTCTCCTCCATTGCGATCGCTTCGCTGCTGAGGTCCCTCTAAACCCACATTCCGCAGGTGCGAAGGCAAAATGTTGTATTTTTGAAATATGAGTTTTTCAGAATCACAAATCAAAGTACAAGATATCATTCACTTAGGCATAGTGGCAGGGATTATTGATGAAATGAGTTTGGTTGATTTGTTCAACCAACTGCTTGGAACTCATTCCCAAGAAATAATCAGCGCAGGCCAAGTGGTCAAAGCAATGATTCTCAATGGCTTAGGCTTTATCAGTGCACCACTATATTTATTTGAGAAGTTCTTTTAAGGGATTGCAACGGAACATTTATTAGGAGAGGGAATACAACCAGAACATTTGAAGGATGAACCCTTGGGCAGAGTCTTAGACAAACTATATGATACAGGATTAACGGAAATTTTTATCCGAGTCCCACTATCAGCAGCAGATAGATTTGGAGTGAAAATGGACAGCTTCCACTTGGATTCAAGTTGATTTCATGTACATAGGGATTATGGAACTGGTACTGATGATGAAGCATCAGCACAATCAGGATTAATTACAATTACATATGGTTATTCTAGAGATCACCAACCAGATTTGAAACAATTTATCCTTGACTTGATGTGGAGTGGTGATGGAGATATTCTTTTATATTTAAGAGTTGCAGATGGTAATGAAGTCGATTCTGCCATGTTTAGAACACTTATGGCAGATTTCCACAAACAATGATATATTGATGCTTTATTTCTTGGGGATGCAGCCCTTTACACTGAAGACAATTTACAGATGATAGTCTCATTAAGATGGGTATATCCAGTTACTGCAACCCTAACTGCCGCAAAATAACTATTAGAAAAGAAAAGTATTGATGCATTTGTACTAAGTAAAATTCCAGGATATCGTATATGTTTTGCTAATAATATGGTCTCCTGGTTCAACAAAACTGGCATAAACTTTCCATCCATCTGTGACATAAAAATAGCACTTCCAGAGGTAGACAATATCCCACAAAGGTTGAAAGGTTTCTGCACTATGGTCTCCCAGTACCCAAGCTAAAATTCTTTCGCGGAAATGGTCTACTGCTGTCCACAACCAAATTTTGTTTTTTTTAACCGACGAAAGTTTCTAATTCGTCCAGTTCTCCAACTTATGGGATATCCTCTATTGATGGTACATCTGGCAATTTTTCACCAACTTGTTTTACCCAACTAATTATGGTTGTGTGATGAACTCCTTTTTGGCGTTCAATAGCCCTAAATCCCGAGCCATTAACCTATGCTTTTTTTTTAGCATTCTTGTTTGATCTCATTTGAGTATCCTTTTGGTGGATTATAGATATCTATAAATTGGCGAACGCAATTTACACAAATGTGATTTTGTTTACCTCGACGGTTCCCATTTTTTCTAATCCTCGTAGACTTGCAGTATGGACAATGCACACTAGAACACCTCAATTCATCCCTCTATTATGCAACGCCTATCTTCTTTGCTAACTAACCTGCGGAATGTGGGTTAAACAGCACAAAGACAAATACCCACGCCAGAGTCATCTTAGCTTCGCCCTTTACGGGCAAAGATGGATATATGCTATGGAATTATGGGCTGATTTAGCTCTAGGCTTGATTACCCTCAAACCCCATAAACGACTCCATTTACAGCGTGCATTTCATGCTCTATTCCTTATTAAACAAGCTGTTTAGCCCTGTTGTCACCCGGTAAAGCAAACAACCCTAAAACGTTTAGAGGAACAGCTAAATCCAGAAAATTCCCACTCTTTAACTAGTAAACAGCAGCGAGATGCAGATGAAACCCGCAAAGCTTTGGCTCGTATTGGTGCAAATCTAGAAGAATTACGCGCTACTAACCAAAAACAACACGAAGGGTTATCTCGGGAATCTCGAGAAGCTATTGCTCAACTTTCCATCGATGGACAATTTTTAGATCATGTAAGGGAAATTATCCGCTTTCTCAAGACGGCTTAATTTTACTGGCTTACAGTTTGGTGGAGACAAACCCATTATTGAGAATTATCTCCAAGATAAAGATAATAGCACTTTTGACTGTTTACTTCCACGCAGTGGTACTAGTTTTAGGTATACTTGGTGGAAGTTTGTCCTAATAATTTACCTATGAAGCAGATCCTCAACCATCTACTGAATTGGCAAAAAGATGCTTACCAAAAGCTTATTATATTACTGACGATCGCAGTATCTAGCATAATATTTGCTACTCCAGCTGTAGCCACCGGATTATATAATATACCGAATCTGCAAACTGGCGATCGCACTTGGATTGTGGATGAAGCAGAAGTAATTAGTCGTGCCACTGAAGGCAATATTAGCAGTGCTTTGGAAGATTTGGCAAACACAACTGGTAATGAGGTTAGAATCATTACCATCAGACGACTAGATTACGAGGAAACTCCTAATAATTTCACCGAAGCATTGCTAAAAAAATGGTTTCCTACACCAGAAGCCCAAGGGAACCAAACCATTTTAATGCTTGAGACTCTGACTAATAATGCAGCGATTGTCACAGGTGATAAGATTAAATCTATAATGTCAGATGATATTGCTAACAGTGTAGTATCAGAAACATTAATGGCTCCTTTACGGGATGGTAATAAATACAACCAAGCCTTAATTGATGCCAGCGTTCGGATAGTTGCTGTATTATCAGGACAGCCAGATCCTGGACCACCTGAAATTGTTGATAATAATCAGCTAGAGCCTAATTTTACCAAAGCTGAGGATGTAGACCAAGGTAATGCAATCGCTTGGGTTGTAGGATTGTTAATTGCTGCAACTATCATCCCCATGGCGACTTATTATATTTACCAAGTCAATCAACCCTCTTCTGATGGATAGGTGTAAGAATAATAATCTGCCAGGAAAAAGACTTGAAAGGTATATGAATTTATAGGAGCTGGGTATCCTGCAATCATGAAACATTTATTTATCATTCATTCTTAAAAACCCAGTTTCGCACCTCAAACCTGATTACTTTTTCCTGGGTGAATGCAAATATATAAACACACATAAGAGTGATGAATTTATAACTCATCACTCTTATGTTTTAATCTTGTATATACTCTTTTCCGGAAACTAGAGCTGTTTCAGCTTTGGAAAATTCCCTAGCTAAATAGGCAGCATGATCTAACATTGTGACAGGAGAGGGGCGAGTCTTCTCAAATAATTCTACACACAGTTCTTTAGCTGTTTTACCAGTAAAAATCCTGGTGTGAGTTCTTTCCACTTTGCCACGGGCAGGAATTACCTTGCCAGTTTCTGGATCGACGGCTAAACCATTATCATTAATAACGTTAGTAAAATGCTTGGCGCAAATTAGATTAGCATCCCGATCTAGATAGACAATAAAATAACCAGATGGATCGAGGTCAATGTGGCGTTGAGATAAGCGATCGTCTATTTGTGCTAAATTTTCAATTGTCAAATCCATAGTCATAATACAAATTTTATGCAAGCCTTTACCTTACAAACCCTAAAATTATAAAGTCGTCAGCTTCAGTCATGGTTATATGAGGGATACTACATATTCAAGTGTAATAGCTCATTTACACACTAGTACAGTTGGAAAGAAATAAACCAACCATACTTTTGATATTCAATAAGGGATAAAAGCTTTATTGCAAAATTAATGATAACTCTAGTTTCAAGAAGTATATCTAACTTTGTCAATAATAATACTACTTTTACTTACCTAATTCTTTGAACAATGTTGACAATACCACATTAGAAAACAAGAACCCTTCAGGATCACTCAACTTTAGTCGTCCTCCCACTATTTGCACCCATCTCTTTTCCACGAAAGGTTGCAAAATCCTAAAAATCTTCTCCACATTCTGCTTCCCGAACTTTTCTATCAACATCTGCATACCTACACCCTCCGCTAATCTTAAACCCAGCATTAAAGTATCTAGTAACATCTCATCTACTGGTGTCACTTCACAATTAATCACGCATCCATCTTTTACCCACTGATAATACTCCTGAGTCTTACGGGGACGGGTAAACCGTTTACCTCCCATATAACTAGCTGCACCCATACCAAAACCATAGTAAGGACGATTTTCCCAGTAAACTCGATTATGATGACATTGGTGTCGTGGTTGGGCATAGTTAGAAATTTCATAATGTTCGTAACCCGCACCAGTCAAAAGATGCTGTGCTAGACGATACATTTTCACCGTGATTTCATCCGTAGGCAAAGGTCGATCGCCTGGTTGGAAATAACGACCAAAGGCAGTCCCAGGTTCTATAGTCAAATCATAGATAGATACATGGGTTGGTGTAATTGCTACAGCCTGTTTTAGAGAATCTTGCCATATTTCCAAAGTTTGATGGGGTAAACCGGAAATTAAATCTAGACTTAATTCGGGAACCCCTACCTGGCGAATCATTTCGATGGCTGAAAAAATATCTCCGAGGTTGTGCGACCGCCCACAAACTTGCAATAATTCTGCTTGAAATGCTTGCACTCCTAAACTAATCCGATTAATCCCTGCATGGCGATAACCGGAGATATGTGGCAAGTCAAACGTTCCTGGATCCATTTCCATGGAAATTTCTGCTTCTTTATCAATACCAAATCGTCGATCCAAAATTGCTAATATCTGCTGTAATTGATCTACCGACAACAAAGAAGGAGTACCACCACCAAAAAAAATTGTCTTTAAATATTGACCGGAAACAAGTGTATTTGCAATTTCTTCAGTTAAAGTTGCTACATATTGTTGCATCCCCAATGATGTTTCACCCCGCAAGCGTTCGCCAATTACAAATACGGGAAAATCACAGTAGTAACAACGTCTGCGGCAAAAAGGAATATGTATATAAGCAGCATCTACCATGGTTGTAAATACTAAATTTTGTTCCATTTTGTTAGAGAATGTTTTAAAAGTCGAAGTGAGTTACAAATCATGCAAGTCCCCTGACCATGATACCTATCATTGCAATATAAATTAAAGTTTCAGAAGTTTCAGGTAGCCTTTCATAGTCCTTACTTAATCTTCTACACCAATTGAGCCACCCGAAAGTTCGTTCTACAACCCAAGGTTTTGGTAAAAGGGTAAAACCCTTCTTTCCTAAGGGTCTGAGAACCACTTCCACAATCCAACGAAAAACATTGATTATCCAGTGGGCAAAATCTTCCCCCCGATATCCTCCATCCATCCAGATAGTGTGCAGTCTTTTAACTTTATCTTTCATCTGATAAACCTGCCAGAACGTGGACGTTTAGTTTAGCCCCTGCACGTTCTGGCACTCTTGCAGAAGTAACCAAGACTCGCAAAACAAGCCCTAACAAGTCAACCGTAATAAATCGCTTACGTCCATGTATTTGTTTTCCTGCGTCGAAACCAAAATCCGTACAAATCATGGTTGCGGTTTCAACTGATTGGCTATCAAAGGCTGCTTCCCATGGACTTGGTTCTCGACTGGCTGCTACCCGAACCCATTGATATAGTTTGTCATGAGCCTGAAGCCAAGTACGGTCTTTGCCCCATCTTCTGAAATAGCCATAGACTGTAGACCAAGGTGGTAAATCTCCTGGTAATGTCCGCCATGTACATCCTTGACACAGTAGGTATCAAATCCCGTTTACTACTGCGTACATACATGTTGTTGTAGGTGGACGACCACCTGGTTTTGCCTCTGGAAACAGCTGTGGGATTAACTCCCATTGTTCCCACGTTAAATTGCTAGGATAATTCTTAGTCATTTGCTCAGGGAGTGCTGTTTTCTATAATTCTCAGCATATGCCTTGTGAGCTTTTTTATGATACCTCCCACCTTTTAAAACATCCTCTTACAAACATTAAATTGTTATTCTTCACTTTAGTAGCGATGAAATTCATCAATTTCTCCTGGTTTTCGAGTTTAACTTTCCAGTTGATATTGAAGGGATAGAAACCATAAAACTCTTTAGTTATAATGATTGCAGATGTTATCAACCCTACCCCATACAATGAACATAAACATTACTAATTATGTATTCATTATTAAATAAAAATCATTTACCTGAATCCAAAAATACAGTTGTAGAAAAACAACAATATTATGCTTGATGCCATTATAATTTTTTCATTCATCCTAGCAGCGGCAGGGGTAGGGTTCTACAGTACAGAACTTCTACCAAATGGTAGTTTAGACGGGGTAACAAATTTAGAAGCATTACGCCTAGTTGTGGCTGCTTTCGCTGCTATCATTGGCGGTGCAGTGGGACTAAGATTTCAAACCGGATACCGTCGTTTGGAAAGCCAAGTCCGGGATATGTCCCCAGAAGCCATTTTTACCCGCGCTATTGGTTTAGTCTTGGGTTTATTAATTGCTAACTTGATGTTAGCACCACTGTTTTTACTACCCATTCCCCCTGATTTTAGCTTTATTAAGCCATTGGTAGCAGTTGTGGGTAGTATAGTCCTGGCATATACAGGAATGAACCTTGCAGATACCCATGGACGGGTATTACTGCGACTCATTAACCCCAATACCATGGAAACTATGGTTGTAGAGGGAACTTTAAATCCAGCTCAGACTAAAGTTTTAGATACCAGTTGTATCATTGATGGTCGTATTGAAGCTTTATTAGACACAGGTTTTCTGGAAGGACAAATTATCTTACCCCAATTTGTATTGCAAGAATTACAACAGGTTGCAGATGCGAGCAAAGACCAAAAACGAGTCCGAGGTAGACGGGGCCTAGAAATTCTCAAAAGCATTCAAGAAAATTACCCCGATCGCATTTTAATTAACTCCATTGATTACGAAGATATACTGACAGTAGATGCAAAGTTAGTAAAATTTGCTCAGGAAATCAGCGGTACATTACTTACTAATGACTACAATTTATCCCAAGTAGCAGGGGTGCAAAAAGTTCCAGTTCTCAATGTTAATGACTTAGTTAATGCCGTACGCCCTAGTTATCTACCGGGAGACAACATCGATTTAAAAATTCTCAAGGAAGGGAAAGAACCCAGTCAAGGTGTGGGCTATTTAGATGATGGAACCATGGTAGTAGTAGAGGAGGGTAGTCATTATGTCGGTGGTGAATTACGCGTAGTAGTCACCAGTGCTTTACAAACATCTGCCGGCAGAATGATTTTTGCCAAACCTCAAGCTTCTGCATGGGCATAATTAGCAATGATGATTGGCAATCATAATCAAATATTAACAAAGAGATTGGTGTGGTTAATCTGCATTGTTTTTTTGCGAACGCTATAGTGCTATGTGTTGGTCAAGAGAGAAATAATTAGGGCTTCCTGAAAAAGTTCAGTGGGGAGCGATGGACAATTGATTAAAAAAGGAAAGAAAGATAATCTTTTGTTAATTATAATTGCTTAAGGGATAAGTCGGAATAATCATACTTGCATAAAAAAGGGGTACTTGACATGCATTGACATAAAAAATCCAAAAAAAGCCGCCAGAACCAAGTAGAAAGATTCATTACTAAAAAAGTAGGCGTTGCATAAGTGGGGGATGAATTAGCGTTTGAAACCATTGATAAATCGTTGAAAATTTAGTGAAATCATCCCCTGATTCCGCAAGGCCAAAAAGTAATAGCAATTGCAGTTTCAGAAGTATGAGAAAGTTTAGCCATGATTTTATTCAAGCTAAATCTTATTTTCCCTTGCCCAAAATTTGCCTCAATACTATTACGAATCCTCTCAGATTCATTTGCTTGTCTTTTTTGTTCTTTACTCACATTAGCTGGAGGTCTCCCCAAAGGTGGACCACTCATTTTAATACCTCGTTTTTTACACAAAACTCTGTTTTCTCTAGTCCGATAAATTTGATCTACATGAACAGATTCCGGATAATAACCAATGTCGTTTTTAAAACCTTCTACTTGTTTTTTTAAGTCTGCTGATTCATTAAAGTTATCCCAACTAATATGGTTT
Organism: Richelia intracellularis; assembly: GCA_000613065.1. GTDB lineage: Bacteria > Cyanobacteriota > Cyanobacteriia > Cyanobacteriales > Nostocaceae > Richelia > Richelia intracellularis_B. Next base: position 13,476 of record CBZS010000367.1, read on the forward strand.
AAGAGTACATATCGGTCAAAATAACTAGCCGATAATTTCGCGCCAAATTCTACGGATTCTCTGGCTTTCACTCTGACGATAGGGCGGATGTGTGGTTGGTTTAGACTCACAATCGCGTCTGATATGCTTTGTTTTTTATTTTCATATAACCATAACTGTTGACGATAGACTTCTGTGACCACTAACAACATCTTATATTGTCTTTTGGTTCAAGCTGATAATGTTGCTCCTAAACTGATTAGACCCTGAATATGAGATAGGTTTCTTTTAATATATTGAAGTTGTCTTTTTATGCCTTTACTTCTTTGTTTGTGCCGATGTCGACTTTTTTTTGCCACTACTATCTAGTCTTTTCTTGCCAATTCTCGATAAGTCCTTGGCTTTTTATCTAATCTTCCCTTTATCTTTTCATAAAGAGAATCTATAATTCTTTCTGTTTGTTTTCTGGCTTGATTTAAGATGCCTAAATCTGTTGGATAGCTAATATAAATTGGCGCACAAGTCCCATCTAATATTAATTTTCCTCGATTTTTTGGTTCTAAAACCTTTTGTGTTTCTTTTTTTCGTCTGCTTCCTCAAAGGTAGCCTCTTGTATTTTTTTTACCATCATCTGATTGACTTTATTCACCACATTGGCACTGATTATTTCACGAAAATGTACTAGCATCGATGCATCAAATGGTGCTTCATTAATATAAGATCACATTCCTATAAAGTACTGTAGATAAGGGTTATCTTTTATTTGTTCTACTGTTTCCCTATCGCTTATCCCCAATTTATCTTTGATTATTAATGCACCTAATGCCATGCGAAATGACTTTGCTGGTGCCCCCATTTCTTCGGAGAAAAGGCTCGCATATTCATCTTCAAATTCTTGCCAGGGTATCAAATCAGCCATCATTACCCACCTATTTTCACAAGACAACTTCCCCTCAAATGGCAGAAGGAACTTTGATGCTGAAATTTGAGTTTGCTCTGATTTTTTGTACTTGTGTACTAATGAAACCAGTATTGTTATGCATGGGTTTTGTGCTATTTTATCCTTTTTTCTTCCATCTAAATATATTTCTCTGGTCTGATATTCCCACAGCAACTACTTTTTCTGGCGTTGCATAAGTGCGGGATGAATTAGGGTTTGAAACCATTGATAAATCGTTGAGAA
>CBZS010000368.1 GCA_000613065.1 Richelia intracellularis
ATAAATATGCTCAACGCTATCGGTAAAGCTGACAGAGGAACAAACTATACCATCTTGGGTATTTTTTGCATTGGCTGTGAGTAAGTATAGGTTTAGGTTATTCAAGCCCCGATTGCGGAAAATTTCCCCTCTATCGTATTGACCATTTCTATTTTGATCTCTCAGTTCTACTAGCCGATTCCAGATCAAAGTCACAGAAACAAAACTCTGTTTTTGTAAAGGTTCATCTAATACATATTCCACTGCATTGTTAGCATTAACTTTGTCATAATCCCAACCCATAGTGGGTACATTTTTTGATGAATCCCATTGTCCCGCACTAAATTGTTGATAAGCCCGAAAGGCATTTAAATGTCCAGTTCCCATTTGATCGTTCAGGGGAATTTTAGGATTCTTATAAGCCTCAGATTCTAGCCAATTTTTATTTTGTTTATTAATTAGGGTTCTTGTCATTCCCAGGTGTAAACCATCCCCCTGATCTTTTATTTTTTCCGCAGAATTTAGTAACACTACTTTCATTACTTCATGACGACGGGATGCCAGACTCCAATTGGGGGCTTTTTTCCCTAATTGGCGATCGCCAAATTCCTGTAGTAATGCAACTGTACCTGTGACTTGGGGAGTGGCAAAACTAGTACCTGTGACTTTTCCCCTCGTTCCATTGGTTTTTAGTACAGGGATATTACTACCAGGAGCAATAATACCAATGGCTCTCCGTCCTCCTAAATTAAATTCTTTACCAACTAACCTTCTGCCGAACCCTTCGCTAATCATTGCCAGGTTTGATACGTCAAGTTTTTTAAATATGCCTTCTCGTTTGGAGGAAAAAGCCACATTGACAGCATTATAATTATCCGTAGGGATGGGAATACCACCCTTACCCTGATTCCCTGCGATCGCATACAAAACATTATGTACACGAGTAGACCAATCAATACATTGGGTGAGTAAAGCATTCCCATCTAATACTGGAGCTGGTCTAGGATCCCGGCTAAGTGGCTCACCAAAGCTAAAATTTATGGCACGAATATCACCACCATTTTGTACAGCTATGTGTTGAGCGGATAAGCACTCCTTTTCCTGTGCTGATTTTCTTGTCGCACCCACAGATGAAGAATATAAGCGCGCCTCCGGAGCTATTCCAGGAAAAGCTTTATGCCTACTTACCATAATACCCGCAACGTTATAGGCATGGTTATCTACTCCACTATTAGATTTTGCAACGCGATCACGTTGAAAAACTCCTGCCAAAGAAATAGCTCTATTATTAGATACAGCTTTATCCCAACCAAACATAGCCGGACGACCTATTTCCACTTGACCAATGGCAATTTTACGACCCGTTAAATTGTAAGATGGTTTTCGTAGTCTCAAAGCATCAACTCCAGTTGCATCTAAAGGAGTATCCACAGCAGTAACAGGTAAAGTAGAATAAGCAATACCAAATACCCATATAAGTAAAGATAATTTTTTGAACATATCAGGTTAGGCTAAGAGTTATCCATATTTCATCTTATTCATTTAGATATAAATAAACTAGATTTCATAAATAAGATATTGCTCAATATTTTGTTACGATATTTACAGAAGAGAACGCATCAAAACCCACTTGCCATGACCAAAACCAATAAATCCACTGTAATTGCTCCCTCTATACTCTCCGCGGATTTTAGCCATCTGGGAGATGAAATTCGTGCAGTAGATGCGGCTGGAGCCGACTGGATTCACGTCGATGTAATGGATGGTAGATTTGTCCCCAATATTACGATTGGTCCCCTGATTGTAGATGCGATTCGTCCAGTGACACAGAAGCCCCTAGATGTGCATTTAATGATTGTGGAGCCAGAAAAGTATGTGGAAGATTTCGCTAAAGCTGGAGCGGATATTATCTCCGTTCATTGTGAGCATAATGCATCTCCCCACTTACATCGCACCCTATGTCAAATCAGAGAACTAGGCAAACAAGCAGGTATTGTACTTAATCCTTCCACTCCCTTAGAGTTGATTGATTATGTTTTAGAAGTATGCGACCT
>CBZS010000369.1 GCA_000613065.1 Richelia intracellularis
AATGGGGGGACCACCATGTTTTTTAAAAGGTAATTTTTGTAAACCACATTCCGCAGGTGCGATCGCAAAATGTTGTATATTTGAAATATGAGTTTTTCATAATCACACATCAAAGTACAAGATATCGAGCACTTAGGCATAGTGGCAGGGATTATTGATGAAATGAGTTTGGTTGATTTGTTCAAGCAACTGCTTGGACAAATCAACCAATAAATAATCAGCGCAGGCCAAGTGGTCAAAGCAATGATTCTCAATGGGTTAGGCTTTATCAGTGCACCACTATATTTATTTGAGAAGTTCTTTGAAGGAATTGCAACGGAACATTTATTGGCAGAGGGAATACAACCAGAACATTTGAACGATCAACCCTTGGGCAGAGTCTTAGACAAACTATATGATGCAGGATTAACGGAAATTTTTATCCGAGTCCCACTATCAGCAGCAGATAGATTTGGAGTGAAAATGGACAGCTTCCACTTGGATTCAAGTTCATTTCATGTACATGGGGATTATGGAACAGGTACTGATGATGAAGCATCAGCACAATCAGAATTAATTACCATTACATATGGTTATTCTAGAGACCACCGACCAGATTTGAAACAATTTATCCTTGACTTGATGTGGAGTGGTGATGGAGATATTCCTTTATATTTAAGAGCTGCACATGGTAATTAAGTCGATTCTGCCATGTTTGGAACACTTATGGCAGATTTCCACAAACAATGGCAAATTGATGCTTTATTGTACCCAAATAAACTGCAATTACCATTGGCACAGAAGATGTTTTACCTGAATATAAGGCACAACAATCTACAGAACTTGGTTTTCGGTTTCTCAAAGACCCATTTTTTTTTACTTCCACTGTGTTTCTAAATTCAAGGAAAAGAGTGGCGGCTTTGGCAATGGTTATGGGTTTGTGTTTGCTAGTTTACAGCCTAGGTCAGAGGGCATTACACCAATATCTAAAACGCGGATCCCAAACAATTCAAAATCAGTTAGGTAAACCAACTGCCACTCCTTATTTACCTTGGGTGTTTCAATGTTTCATGTCAATTCATTTATTAACCTTCGGTTCTTTCAAACAGATTTCCAACCTCAGTGAACAGGGGTGCTGGATTCTACAGTTTTTTGGTGTTCCCTGTCGTAAATATTATCTTCTTTGCTAACTAACCTGCGCAATGTGGGTTGTAAAGAATGCTGTCATTGACCAATATGCAATGAGCAAATAAGAGCGATAGTTAATAAGGCAATCATCTTGCGAAGGCGGTCTCGACGATAAATATGAGTAGCTTCAAGGTCAAAACCTCGGGATTTGAAGCAACCGAACAATGTTTCAATCTGCCATCTTTGGGCATAGTCAACTAAAGTTTGTTTTCCTTGTCTGGAGCTTATTAGGACTAAAAGTTTACCATCAACAAGACGAGTGGCAACTACAAATGTCCAAATACCACCGATACGCCGAGGTTTTTATAAAATTTGAATCTCTGCCACTTGTAAATTGCTGAACACTACTTTAGGAGAAAGTCAACATTGAGCATCATACAAATGGTCACACTCACGAATACGAATACAAAAAGGAATAGATTTCTGAACTAAGTAACTCAACCAGTCTTTCCCAATAAATTCTCTGTCTGCGGTTACATAAGCAATGTTCTGGTTTGGGAAGATACGTTCAAAGCGGTGTAAGAATGCTTTGTATTGATGGGCGTAACTATTTGAGCGATTTGCTAGAAATGTCCACAAGAATGGAACCGCAACTCCTTTATAGGCAATACTCAATCTTTCTCTACTCCTATCCAAGTAGTAATGCTACGTGCAAATTCGACATAATCAATACGAAACTCCCGAAAAAACCTTTGTAACCGCTCGTAATTTGATGCCACAAGTGTCTTACCCACGAAGGCTGTTGACAGTTGAGATAAATTAACACTGCCTACTCTTATCACTGCTACGAAAAATTGTGCCAAAAGTGTTAATCGTGCACCATGCCACTGAAACTGCTTTCCTAGAATTAGGGGTAATCTATGAAACTCGGACATAGGGTTTCGTTTTGAGTTTTATACCAATTTAAGATGAAACCCTCTTCCTGGCTTGTTTACACCTTTTTTCCCCTGTACCGAGGAGCCTGTACACTCTCCCTCTATTTCATATTGACTGCGTTTATCAAAATATCTTTGTTTGTAACAACCGTCTTAATAGTTCGTATCGGTTCTCAAGTAACTTACTCTCTATCTGGGAGTGTTCTAACCCACAAATGCTGTCTGAGTCGAACCAATTAACTATCTCTTCAAATAGTTCTCCTG
>CBZS010000370.1 GCA_000613065.1 Richelia intracellularis
AAGATAAATTACGGGCTTCACCGTTCACTTGCAGGGTAATGGGGCTAGACATGGGTTTGGGTATTAACTGGTTGAATCCGATTAAATTGGGATAATAAGTATTGAGTGACTAAAGTTGCTTGTTCGGCTTGCATAACTGCTCTAACTACTGCTACCCGACTTGCTCCTGCATCAATCACATCGTTAATATTATTTGCATCTATACCCCCAATGGCAAACCAAGGAATGGGGGAATTTTTAGTTGCATAATTGACATAATCTAAGCCAGCAGCAGCTTTGCCCACCTTGGTTGGAGTTTCATATACTGGTCCCACACCAATGTAATCAGCTCCCTGAGTAATTGCCTCTTGCATCTCTTGCGAGTTTGTGGTGGAACGACCTATCAAGCGTTGAGTACCGATTAACTGTCGTGCCATAGCAATTGGCATATCCTGTTGCCCTAGATGCACGCCATCAGCATCTACTGCTAGGGCTAAATCAACTCGGTCGTTGATAATAAATAAAGCCCCATAGGTCTGACACAGTTGGCGTAGTTTCCTTGCTTGTTCTAGACGAATCTTGTCGTCTGCATCTTTTTCTCGGTACTGCACCAAAGTCAATCCACCTTTAAGGGCTGCTTCTACGGTTGTGAGGAAATTTTCACTGGGGCAGGTAACAAGATATAAATGCGATCGCAACAAAAGTTGATGCCGTTGATAGCCCATAAAGTCGCTTTGTAGGGTATATACCCGATACCGCATCTGCTTAAAAGCTTTGCCCATCTTGGGATCGTAAAGTTTGCTGTATTCTTCTAATACCCGCATGGCTTCTTGAACTCGGCAAAAGTTGGCTGCGATCAAAGAGTTAATATTACTGCGTTTTTCTTCCAGGGCATGGGTTAACTCTGTACCAGCATCCCCTGGAGTATCCCTTGCAGCTTTCATTTCTTCACTATGCCATTGAGCCACCTCTTGACGGAGATTTTTACATTCAGTGACTAACTGAGAACTATTTAAGCCAAAGCGACACCATTCTTCAAGAATTCGCAATCCCTCACGGGTACGATCTAAGTTGGTGTCTAAAATGCGGTAAACAACCTGTTGTATATCTGTTTTTTGGCTGTATGAATTGAACATTACAACGGCCTCATCTACCCCTTCCTGATCACAGCCAGTTACTGTCATACTCACAACACTTTTTGGTTCTTGATTTTTTTACTAAGAATTAAGGGTAAACCCAGATTCCGCAGGTTAGTTAGCAAAGAAGATAATATTTACCACAGGGAGCACCAAAAAACTGTAGAATCCAGCATCGCTGTTCACTGAGGTTGGAAATCTGTTTCAAACAAGCGAAGGTTAATAAATGAATTGACATGAAACATTGAAACACCCAACCTAAAGTAGGAGTGGCAGTTGGTTTACCTAACTGATTTTGAATTGTTTGGGAGCCTCGTTTTAGAGATTGGCGTAATGCCCTGTGACCTAGGCTGTAAACTAGCAAACACAAACCCATAACCATTGCCAAAGGCGCCACTCTTTTCCTTGAATTTAGAAATACAGTGAAAGTAAAAAACAATGGGTCTTTGAGAAACCGAAAACCACGTTCTGTAGATTGTTGTGCCTTATATTCAGGTAAAACATCTTCGTTGCTAAGTTTGTCGGCATCAAGAACATTGGTGGCAAGAATAAACCTGCCAGCTTGTTCTGTGGCAATGGTAATTGCAGTTTCTTTGGGTAAAATTTCGGCTTGAATATGGGAGATTAGGGTAGGTTGAGAATCCTTGCGAGGTCTACCACGTCCCCGGTGTTGGCTATCTTCAATAACTTCAATATTTGCAAGTTGATGAAATGGCAACTGACTCTCAAGTAATTTGGCTGGGTTGAATGCATCTTCGGCACATGCAAATTCCTGTTGACACAATTTTCGTAGTTGGGATTGTGCCTGGGTATATTTTTTGGTCAGACGTTTTTCCAGTTGTTTTAAGTCAGATTCTTTACGGGGTTCACTTTCTATCACTAGCCACTGTTGTCCCACACCACCAGAATCATTACAACAGGGGGCAATACGATATCCTGGAATTTTACCTGGTACAAATGCATCAATACTGTTCTTTTCTAATAGTTCTTTTGCGGCAGTTAGGGTTGCAGTAACTCGAGATACCAATCTGAATGAGACTATCATCTGCAAATTGTCTTCAGTGTAAAGGACTGGATCCGCAACAAATAAAGCATCAATTTGCCATTCTTTGTGGAAATGTGCCATAAGTGTTCCAAACATGGCATAATCGACTTCATGACCATGTGCAACTCTTAAATATAAAGGAATATCTCCATCACGGCTCCACATCCAGTCAAGGATAAATTGTTTCAAATCTGGTCGGTGTTCTCTAGAATAACCATATGTAATTGTAATTAATCCTGATTGTGCTGATGCTTCTTCATCACTACCTGTTCCATAATCCCCATGTACATGAAATGAAGTTGAATCCAAGTGGAAGCTGTCCATTTTTACTCCAAATCTATCTGCTGCTGATAGTGGGACTCGGATAAAAATTTCCGTTAATCCTGGATCATATAGTTTGTCTAAGACTCTGCCCAAGGGTTCATCGTTCAAATGTTCTGGTTGTATTCCCTCTGCCAATAAATCTTCCGTTGGAATCCCTTCAAAGAACTTCTCAAATAAATATAGTGGTGCACTGATAAAGCCTAAGCCATTGAGAATCATTGCTTTGACCACTTGGCCTGCGCTGATTATTTCTTGGGGATGAGTTCCAAGCAGTTGGTTGAACAAATCAACCAAACTCATTTCATCAATAATCCCTGCCACTATGCCTAAGTGCTCGATATATTGTACTTTGATTTGTGATTCTGAAAAACTCATACTTCAAAAATACAACATTTTGCGATCGCAGCTGCGGAATGTGGGGAAAATAAACAAGGATAAAGTTCCAACAAAATAATGTATCTAGATAAAGCTAGAGCAACTTTGAATAAATGTGAATTTTTCCACACAGATCAATTGGTGTCACTTACTGGGTATATTTCCCCATGAAATTACTTTGTATCAAACATAGCTGATTGGTCAATAGATTGATTAAGATTATCGACATCTAGCTTGTGGTCAGATTGTAAAAAAATTTTATTGTAAACCTGATGAAGTCTCCAGAAATTTCTCAGTATCCCTTAACAGATGCCAGGTCTGTATATTCCAGAAATAAAGGATGTAACCTTGAAACAGCTTGGCAATTGCTATTTTTGTGTCCAAAAGTGCTG
>CBZS010000371.1 GCA_000613065.1 Richelia intracellularis
CTGTGCCAAATAATGTGGTCAATTTTCGCGACAATTTTTTCTTGTGTGTTCTGTTTACTGAGTCTGTGCCTGCACACTCTCCCTTTATTTCATCTTGACTACGTTTATCAAAATATCTTTGTTTGTCACAACCGTCTCAATAGTTCGTATCCATTCTCAAGTAACTTACTCTCTATCTGGGAGTGTTCTAACCCACAAATGCTGTCTGAGTCTAACCAACTAACTAACTATCTGTTCAAATAGTTTTCGTGCTTGTGACTAAAACATACCTTGATTTTATTTATATTTACAGAGAGATAGAACAAGTACACATATATTTGAGGGAAACGAATTACGTTTATGGGTTACAGCTATTGCCTACATTTTAGTGAATAACCTGCGAGAAAAGTACTTAGTAAATACAGAATTCAACAATCCAATAATTAGAACTATACGCACAAAATTATTAAAGTTAGGGGCTGTGATTACGATTTGCAAACAACGAGTTTTAATTGCAATTAGTAGTACTTACACTTTCTTGTAAGGGCAAACAATTATTTATGAGTGTTTCTCTCGACTACATTGCCCTGGTTAATCAGATGATTGGATTAATAAGTAATAGCGCTCTCTGATTTGAAATAATTGTCCTGCTGGGTTAATTTACTTGATTTAAGGGCGTTGCATAAGAACGGGATGAATTAACGTTTGAAACCATTGATAAATCCTTGAAAATGTAGTTAAATCATCCCCTGATTCAGCAACGCCGATGTAAGCCAACAAGTTGGTGTGTCAAATTTTATCACTATTTTGTTTTGATTTAAGTATATTCCAATTTGAATGTATTTTATATATCTTTTGTATACTCGGTTTTTACTTCGTAGTCCTTCTCATCTGCAATAAATGTGACAATATGCCAATTAATTTATCCTAAATTTGGCTTATCCAAGTGTTTTTTATCACAAGTGAAAAATCCGGGTTAAGCATCTTCCAATAGAGTAGTTATGGTAATATGCACAAACAGAAAGGTGGGGAATCGGTTCCCTTCTGAGAACAAGAACATAGAGAGGATATAAGATGTTTTTTAAATTACAGTAAATATTTTAGTTTACTTTAAAGTAATATTGATTTGAGTAACACTATGCACTTATGCTCATATAAACTAATAATATTGGTTGTGACAATAAACTTATAAAGGATTATGCTTTTCTTAATTGAATGAAATTACTCAGGTTGACTTTGTCTATAGTTAATAACTGACTTGTCCTGAAAAATAAGTATGTAGTTTTCAACAAGATAATTTTAGTATTACTGATTGCTAGCAAAATTATTACATTCAAGTCCCTATGACACGATAGTTTCAGCATTTGCCTTGCTAAATTACGGATAGAGTCCATGTAGGGTAATGAATCATCTAAAATAGTAAAATACTGGATTATTTGCAAAAAAAATCAAGATGCCAAAATAGAAATAATCATAACCAATCTGTTTATTTCCATGCATCAAGTTTTTTTTGAAATTTAAAATTGCAAATACAGTAGGTTTTTGTAACTAAAACGCTAGGGTGATAATGTCCATAGCCTTAACTATTCTTGTAGTAGATGACGACTTAGCAACTTGTCTTTCTATTAGTGATTATCTTGAACTATCTGGTTATAAAGTGACTACTGCTAAAGATGGTGAAGAGGCATTAAATGTGGTAAAGCAAAATCATCCAGACTTAATTGTGACTGATATAGTTATGCCTAAAATGAATGGTTATGAATTAGTACGTCAGTTAAGGAAACACCCAAAATTACGTTTATTACCCGTCATTTTATTAACTGGACGTACCAAAACCCAAGAAAGAATTTTAGGTTATCAATCTGGTTGCGATTTGTATTTACCAAAGCCATTTGAACTAGAAGAATTGGGTGCAGCAATCCAAAATCTTTTGCAGCGATCACAAATTATTCAAGCGGAGTATGGTTTTTATAATCGGGAGCCGAGCAACGGAAAAACTCATCATACTCACCTTGATCTAGCAGCCTCTAAGATAAACTCTGAACTAACCACTAGAGAGGGAGAGGTTCTAGAATTATTAACATATGGTCTATCTAATGCAGAAATAGGAAAGAAGTTACACCTAAGTCCCCGGACTGTAGAAAAATATGTGAGTAGTTTGTTACGCAAAA
>CBZS010000372.1 GCA_000613065.1 Richelia intracellularis
CTTATACTCAAGCCGAAATTGTACCCAAATAAAGTGCAATTACCATTGCCACAGAACAGGCTGGCAGGTTTATTCTTGCCACCAATGTTCTTGATGCCGACAAACTTAGCAACGAAGATGTTTTACCTGAATATAAGGTACAACAATCTACACAACGTGGTTTTCGGTTTCTCAAACACCCATTGTTTTTTACTTCCACTGTGTTTCTAAATTCAAGGAAAAGAGTGGCGGCTTTAGCAATGGTTATGGGTTTGTGTTTGCTACTTTACAGCCTAGGTTAGAGGGCATTACGCCAATCTCTAAAACGAGGATCCCAAACAATTCAAAATCAGTGAGGTAAACCAACTGCCACTCCTACTTTACGTTGAGTGTTTCAATGTTTTATGTCAATTCATTTATTAACGTTGGCTTCTTTGAAAAAGATTTCCAACCTCAGTGAACAGCGGTGCTGGATTCTACAGTTTTTTGGTGCTCCCTGTCGTAAATATTATCTTCTTTACTAACTAACCTGCGGAATGTGGGTTAGACTAACCCGTTCAATTCAGATAGACCCTTTGCGTCCTTAGGATACGACTTTACTTCTTTAATACTTAAATCTCCATTTTTGTGCCCCACGAATGTTCCAGCAACTGGGGAAGATTGGGTGGCCTAGGGGAGTGCCAGGTGGAGATATGAGTGTTTATTGAGCTTACTCAAGGTCTTGTCTTGATGCCCCTACCTGGCACCACCGAATCTAGCGAAGCGTTCCCTGGTTGCGTCAATTTTTTTTGGCGATGCCCCTCCAGTACTCCCCAAAGCGCGTTGGCCTAGCCTGCGCTTTGGCAGGAAGTGCCCGTCGTTGGCCTTGGCACTTGACAATCAAGACATACCTCACAATTATGTACAACAATCTCTAATTTGAACTACAAAATTAGATGCGCTTACCCTGCACAAGCTGCTGCAACTGCACCCGTACAAATAACAAACAGTGCCCTATCTTCTGCTGCTTTTAATCCTCGTTTTGCTGAAGGATAAAGCCTAAGTAGATCTCTCCCTTCAATTGTGATTAATTCCCGATCAATTATAATCAAACTTCTACCGGCAATTACTATATAAACTTCTTCTTGCTCCGCATGGCTGTGAGTAAAAGTATAACCTTCATTTAGTGACAATTGAATCAAGCCAATGCCAACTGCTTGTAAATTTAACTGGTGGCGCCAACTAGTTAATTAGGGTAAATTTTCAAAGTCAAAATTAGCTTTGGTGAATCCTGATAAATTTATTGAATAAGTCCGGATTTGTCTTACTATCAATTGGATAGATTAAAGCCTAAAGCAAGATGAAATTTGAAGATTGCAGCCCTACAATTTTATTGCTTACATTATCTTCCTTGAGCTGTCGCATCTGGATAATAATTAATAATTTCCTGATCCCGTCTGACAAATACAGCCGGAACAAATTTTCCAGTATACTGATCTGTTAACTGAAAAATACAAGCTTCTTCTGTGTTGCCTTGCAACTTAAAAATTCTGGTCACATATGTCAATATTACTTCTGCACTGCTGACATAAGCATACCCTTTAATTACATCCCGAATTAAAATATTATTATGTTTTCAAATTAACCCCATAGTATAAAATATACGAAAAATAAATATATATTTTTTTATTATACGGTAATATTATTCCAACAACTTGTTCATTACTTTGTAACTATCTAGGATGAAAATGTAATCCGATAATATCATTTTTATTGTAGATATATCCGTAAAAAATATGTTCAAATCATTGAAGATTAAACCAAATAGTTGGTTAAAGATTGAATAAATTATAAGCGACGACTACGATTAGGACGCAATTGCCCTCCAGTGGGTTTTTGCAGTTTATGCACAACATCTGGATAATCAGATAAAAGTTGTTTAAACTTCTGCGGCTTAAGCCTCGTGTCCATGGGACCAAAAATTTGTATTACTGCTTTATCAAAATCATTTAAAACTGCTGTTGGAGGTGAAATAATCAACTCTTTTTATGGAGTAAAATTCACTGTTACGGGGTTATTTTGGCGTAAAAGAAAGGAATAAATTTTTGTTCGGTAGCAAAAGCAGCATCTATGGATAATATTGATAAAGGTAATGCGAACGCTAATTGGTAGATGAACCGATTTAACTCTTTATTCTTCATATTTTTTTGAGCAATTTGCTGTTTTTGCAAGTAAAAGTACTTGTATTAATTAAATTAAATTATACTTTGGATTTTTTTTAAAATCAAAGTATATGCTGATGTCAATTAGTACACAGCCGCTATTACAATATTATCAGATATCATCCTGTACTTTTGGATGCTCACTTCTCTTAATAGCATTTAAAATATTTATGTAGTGTATTACCAATTATTAAGTTATTTCTAGAGGGTTTTCATCAAATTTCTGTAGTGCAACATAATAAGCATCAGCACTATTTATTATCCTTTAAACTATAGTGAGTCTTACGATAATGCTGAATAAAGGAAACTTTTCTATTTTATTAATATTAGTATTAGTCTTTATCGGATTTGGAGATAGTTTTCTTCCTAAACCTTTAAGTTATGCCAGCTTGCAAACCCGAACCACAATGAATAGTATTATTGTAAGTCTGTTTCCTGTCTGGCAACCAAAGGTTAACCCTAATAGACGCACCGAGGAAGCCATAAAACAAGCCAAACCTGGCAACACAGAATAGTAAGGAGTTTGACTCAGTAATCAATATTAATCACCTGTGGTTTACAGTTCTTATTTATACACGTTTATGCTTTTCACCCTAACTCGTGTTTAGCTTCATTTAATCTCAAATGTTATGTTGATTACTGAAGTGATGTTCTAGGTGTTCCTCGGAATTATAGAAGCAGTGGAGGAGTGCAGCGAGAATGAGCTTCAATGATATGTTTGTACATCTGGTGTGAATTAACAACTTCCCTTACCCTATAGAAGCCATTTGGGATCTTTTCTTGAAATACCAAGGCTTTAGTAAAGCCGTTTTAACCAACCTAGTAACTATGGGGATTCAAGAAACGGAGAAATCATGATCAATGACTGTAATAACCATAAAATCCAGATGGGTATTGGACTTTTCCCTTCGTAAATAGCTCCCAAATAGGTTCTATAGGCTTTTTGGAATTATCAACGTACTTAATAGCACACTTCGGGGTAAATAAAGCAACCATTTGAAAATTTTTAAAGCCTTATTCTATAAGCTTTTTGACTTTTGACTTCGGCCTTGCAGAACTAGGGTTTCAGCAATCAAATCACAATATACGTATTTGTATATTACTTAATGTGCTTTCCTTTAAATGATTTTTGAAAATAATTTTACCAATGAAAAGGGCGTGATCCTTACAGCTTTATGGTGAATTTGTACCCGCCAGATAATTTTAATTCTGGAAATTTCCTCAAAGCTCAGACTTTTAGCCCGTGCAGCTATAGTAACGATTCTATTAAGAAGATGTTTTAAAAGGTGGGAGGTATCATAAAAAAGCTCACAAGGCATATGCTGAGAATTATAGAAAACACCACCCCGTGAGCAAATGACTAAGAATTATCCTAGCAATTTAACGTGGGAAGAGTGGGAGTTAATCCCAGAGCTGTTTCCAGAGGTAAAACCAGGTGATCGTCCACGTACAACATGTATATATGCAGTAGTAAACGCGATTTTATACGTACTGTGTCAAGGATGTACATGGGGGCATTACCAGGAGATTTACCACCTTGGTCTACAATCTATGGCTATTTCAGAAGATGGCGCAAAGCCCGTACTTGGCTTCAGGTTCATGACAAACTATATATATCAATGGATTCGGGTAGGAGCCAGTCGAGAACCAAGTCCATGGTAAGCAGCCTTTTATAGCCAATCAGTTGAAACCGGAACCATGATTTGTACGAATGTTGGTTTATAGGCAGGAAAACAAATAGATGGACGTAAGGGATTTATTACGGTTGACTTGTTAGGGCTAGTTTTGGGAGTCTTGGTTACTTCTGCAAGTGTGTCAGAACCTGCAGGGGGTAAACGAAACGTTCACGTTCTGGCAGCTTTATCAAATAACAGATAAAGTTAAAAGACTGCACACTATCTGGATGGATGGAGGATATCGGGGGGAAGATTTTGCCCACTGGATAATCTATGTTTTTCGTTGGATTGTGGAAGTGGTTCTCAGACCCTTAGAAAAGAAGGGTTTTACCCTTTTACCAAAAGCTTGGGTTGTACAACTAACTTTCGGGTGGCTCAATTGGTGTAGATGATTAAGTAAGGACTATGGAAGGCGACCTGAAACTTCTGAGACTTTAATTTATATTTCAATGATACGTATCATGGTCAGGCGACTTGCATGATTTGTAATTTACTTCGACTTTAAAAACATCCTCTAAGACTGCATTTTCCTAATTCCAGATCTGATAATTGAACAAAATGAATTATATGAATTAATCAAAACAATGAATGTTAACCAGTACAACTATTATAAACTGGGAAATAAATTGTTACTTATTAATGATTAGGGTGCGACTCTTTTGGTAGTACGGATTATGATATAAGAATAATAAATGACAAGTCAACCACAGTAGTATTGACAGCCAAAAATGTACTTGATGAGATTGGCTTGTAAAAAGTGAAAAAACAGGAACAGTTCCACACCCTATGCAAGGATCTACATCAAATCAAGGTATGTTTTGGTCACAAGCACGAGAACTATTTGAACAGATAGTTATTTGGTTAGACTCACACAGCATTTGTGGGTTAGAACACTCTCAGATAGAGATTAAGTTACTTGACAATGGATGCGAAGTATTGAGACGGTTGTTACAAGGATATTTTGATAAACGCAGTCAAGACGAAATAGAGGTACAGTGTGCAGGCACAGACTCAGTAAACACAACAGACAAGAAAAAATTGTCGCGGAAATTGACCACATTATTTGGCACAGTAATCGCCAATAGAATCGGTTATGGAGGCAGAAAGATAAATACGCTATTTTCTTTGGATAGGGAGTTTTATCTACCAGCACAGCAATATTATCTTAGACTAAGACAGGGATATTATCCATGTGATTAAGTATTTGTAGAAAGCTGCATTTGCCTTTTCTTGTCAGACTTAAACACAGCCATAAGCTTGGGAGAGCAAAGGTTTACAGCTTATCCTTGCAGGTAAATCAAGTTCATTTGCCCCAGGTATGCGCCGGAGTTCTACTTTGCCCAAACTCACCCCCCAAGAACGTAAACCCGTGAATACCTGTGGTAGATATTTACTTAACAATGTCAAATACCTCAAATATAACGATTACATAAAATATGACGATTACGTAAAAGCTGGATTCCCCATCGCCACGGGGATGATTGAGGGTGGTTGTCGGCATCTGATTAAAGACAGGATGCATATCATTGGGGCTAGATGGACCATGAGGGGTGCTGAGGCTGTTTTACCCCTGGGTTCTTTATACCTCAGTGGTGATTGGAATCAGTATTGGCAGTTTCATCTAGAACAAGAACATAAACCCAATCACCTCGCTTTGAACTCTAGTGGTATTCCTTTGATCAAGCAAGTTCTCAAAGGTCCTTGTTCTACTAGCCCTCCACCTCTTCTAATACCTGTCTAAGTTCCACTTTCCGTCTGACGAAAAGAGTCGTACCCTAATGATTTTTAAGAAAAATTGGTGGCAACACACCATTTTATTGAAGGGGAAAAGTCATTTTTTTTACTCCACTAAAAACTTTGCCATTATTGAAGCTTGTGTTATTGGATTAGTAGCAGCTTTTGCCGCAGTTGCACTTAAGCAGGGAATTAGTTGGTTGGGAGGTTTCCGAGTCTATATGGCTCGTTCCTTTACCCCCTGGATATTACCGGGGATTGGTCTTTTTTGCGGTATATTAGCTGGATGGTTAGTGGAATGGGCTCCAGAAGTCTCCGGTAGTGGTATCCCCCACGTAAAAGCGATATTGGCAAAGGTACCATTAACAATAAATTTACGTATAGCAATTGTTAAATTAATTGGTAGTACTTTAGTAATGGGTGCAGGGTTTCCCCTAGGAAGACAAGGACCCACTGTACAGGTAGGCGCAGCCTTAGCCGCACAAATTAGTCGCTGGTTTCCCACATCCCCAGACTATCGTCGTCAAATGATTGCTGCGGGAGCAGGAGCAGGTTTAGCAGCAGGATTTAATACACCCATTGCGGGTGTGTTATTTGTAGTGGAAGCATTGCTCCAAGATATATCTGGTTTTACCCTGGGTACAGCTATTTTGGCATCATTTATTGGTGCGGTGGTTGCTAGATGGTTGGGTGGTAGTGGTTTTGTGTTTCAAATTGCTCCCTCACAAACCGGGTTTTCACCCCAGGAAATTCCTTTTTATCTCACTATGGGAATCTTAGCGGGAATTTTGGGTGGTTTGTTTAACAATGGTATTGTTGCGGCTTCGAGGTTAACTAAGGGTTTGCGGATTTCCTTACCTTTACGAGTAGGCATTGCGGGGTTAGTCTGTGGAGTAACTATCGCTTTTTTACCAGATGATTTTCTTGATAGTGCGGGATTGCGAGAAGTATTAATTGGTGGTAAAGCAGATTGGCAATTAACCTTAATTGCTTTTGTTGCCCAATTTGTTTTGACAATGCTTGTCTATGCTACTGGTGCACCGGGGGGATTATTTGCCCCTGCATTAATAATGGGTGCATCCTTAGGATTATTAATTGGATTCATTCAGTCCCAAATTTTATCAGCTAGTGCCCCCTTAACCTATGCATTAGCTGGTATGGGTACATTTTTTACCGCTGTTACCCGCGTACCAATTACAGGTATAGTCATTGTTTTTGAAATGACTACAGACTTTAATATAGTTCTACCCTTAATGATTAGTTCTGCGATCGCTTATTTAATTGCCGATATCGTATCTCCAGAATCATTGTACACTCGGTTGTTAGCATTGAAAGGAATTGACCTAGAAGAATCACACCAAGAAGGATTGCTCACCACCCTTACAGCAGCCAATGTTATGCAAAGGAGGGTAGAAACTGTTTCCCGCTACATTAGTTTTAGCGAAGCAGTACAGACACTATCGCGTTCTCGCCATCGCAACCTACCAGTGGTCGATAAGGGTGTACTAATTGGCATCATATCCCAAAGAGAATTAACTAATTATACTGATAAATCCCTAGTAGAAGATATTCCCATTGAGGAGATTATGTACCCGTCACCCATGACGGCTAGAGCCACAGCCACATTGGCACATATTTTACATCTCCTGAACCAGTATAATCTCAGTTGTTTGCCAGTTACCGAAGGTAGGCATTTAGTCGGTATCATAACTCGCAGCGATATTATTCGGGCAACCGCAGACCATTTAGATGGTTCTGCCATTCAAACAGCACCCCAACCATCATACGTAGTTTATCAGACAAGAGATCCCATCAGTGGTGGTGGCAGATTATTGATATTATTGAGCAATCCTGACACTGCCCGGTCCCTATTAGAAATGGCAATTGCGATCGCTAAAAATTGGGGGTATGAATTGGAATGTCTGCACATTATTGTCATTCCCCGTTCCTCTAACCCGGCAGAAACACCATTTAACACAATGACTGGCTTAAGTTTACTTCACCAAGCTGTAGATTTAGCACAAGCCAGTAGAATTCCCATCCACACCCAGATCCGCGTAGCCCATGACGTTGCCGAAGCCACATTAGAAACCATCAAGGAGCGGCACATTGACTTATTATTTATGGGCTGGAAAGGTAGCACAGGTACTCCCGGCAGGGTCTTTAGCCGAGTAGCAGATAGGCTAATTCGCCAAGCACCTTGTGAAGTCATTCTGGCAAAATTTGGGGAACATGTTAATTTTAATCGCTGGCTCATACCTGTCGCTGGTGGTCCCAATGTCAGCGAAGCCATACAATTATTACCAGGATTAACATCTTTGGGAACTACACCTAAAGTCATTCTCTGTACGATTTATCCACCCTATGAAAAGCTAGATACGAAAACTTTAGATAAATTTGTTCAGTACTTGCAACCCAAAATTAGCAGCAAAATCAAAGTTAGAACTATTACTGCAGATTCAGTAACAAAAACAATTGTCTCTGTAGCAAAAAAACAAAAAGTTGATGCAATTCTGATGGGTGCAACTCGGGAAAAATTATTGCAACAAGTAATTAACGGCAATATTCCAGAAACCATTGCTCGCCAAAGCGATTGTACAGTGGTAATTGTCAGAAGTGCTTAAAGGTTGTTTAAATTCAAGTTGGTGGGTATACAGTAAATAGACCAGGGACTGTAATTCCTCCACTCTGGCTAGTAAGTGTAAAAATGAGAAAAATTTTATTTTGGTTAATCTGGGGTATTTTTATCGCCTATGCTTTCGTTTTTGCACCTCCAGCACAAAGGGATACTATACAATTAATTCAAAATCTTTCATTTGGTCAATGGCAAGGCATAAACCCGTTAATCATAGCTCTATTTTAGATCATGGGTATTTTGTCTTTGTTTTACAGTGCCGTAATATTTATTGTCGGTAGAGGAAAAAAATACCTGCTTGGTGCTTTGCTGTTCCATCTTTATGCAGTTGGTGCTTTCGCTCTATTACCTTACTTACCTTTAAGCGAACCCAATCCAGATTTTCAGGGTGGAAAAAATATACTTATCAAAATACTAGATTCTCGCTTGACTGGCATTATTTTGAGATGAGGTGCAGGGATTTTAGTTGCTTACGCTTTTGCTAAAGGAGATTGGGGAAAGCTTATCCAAGAATGGCAGATTAGTCGCTTTATCCATGTCATGAGTTCCTATTTTTGCTTATTATGTCTTCTATTTCCTATTTCCTGCTTTACTTGGGGATGACATGGCACGTGGCGGTTGGAATAATTCGGCGATATTTTGGTTAGTATCCCTTACACCACTTTTTGGTTCCCAGCGTTGCATAAGTGCGGGATGAATTAGCGTTTGAAATCATTGAGAAATCGTTGAAAATTTAGTGAAATTATCCACTGATTCAGCAACCCCTGCTTCCCTTATATGGGTGCGACTCTTTTGGTAGTAGAAAGTATGATATAAGAATAATAAATGACAATTCAACCAGAGTAGTATTGACAGCAAAAAATGTACTTGATGAAATTGGCTTGTAAAAAGTGAAAAAACAGGAACAGTTCCACACCCTATGCAAGGATCTACATCAAATCAAGGTATGTTTTGGTCACAAGCACGAGAATTATTTGAAGAGATAGTTAATTGGTTCGACTTAGACAGCATTTGTGGGTTAGAACACTCCC
This sequence comes from Richelia intracellularis, assembly GCA_000613065.1. Classification (GTDB taxonomy): domain Bacteria; phylum Cyanobacteriota; class Cyanobacteriia; order Cyanobacteriales; family Nostocaceae; genus Richelia; species Richelia intracellularis_B. The sequence goes on from CBZS010000372.1 coordinate 9,257, forward strand.
AGATAGAGAGTAAGTTACTTGAGACTCGATACGAACTATTGAGACCGTTGTTACAAACAAAGATATTTTAATAAACGCACTCAAGATGAAATAGAGGGAGAGTGTGCAGGCACACACTCAGTAAACAGAACACACAAGAAAAAATTATCGCGGAAATTGACTACATTATTTGGCACAGTAATCGCCAATAGAATGGGTTATGGAGGAAGAAAGATAAATACGGTATCTCCTTTCGAACTATCCCACTAATTGGAGAAGGTGATAATATACCTGTTGAGTAAGAGGGGTTATATCATCTGATGGCTGGACGTTTTGAAGGACTGAGTAATTTAGAGTGATCTTTGTTTGAGGATATTTTTCCGAAACCGCCAGAGAAACATGAACGAGGAATCCCACATTCTTCATTTCGTTATGTACTCAATACCTTACTGTATATATTGATAACAGGGTGTCGTTGGTGTGACATTCCAAAAGGAGAAATATGGGCATCAAACAGCTCTGCACATAGATGGCTCACACCTTGGCAGTTAGACGGGAGGTTAGAGGCTTTACAAGCAGGAATATTGGGGATTGGACAAGAGAAAGGGTTAATCAACTGGAGTTATGGCGGGGTGGAGGGGTCTTTATCCCCCTGGAAAGGGCAGTGGTGATAGTGTTGCTTAGGCTGCAGAAGGAAAGGGTATTTTAATACACACTCTTACTGAAGGCTCAGGAATGCCTTTATCCAATTCCAGCACACCTGCCAATGGTAGTGAAAGATATCAGGTGATACCACTTATAGACAGTGTAAAGGTTAAGACTAACAAACCCGGTAGACCCCGAAAACCCTTGAAAATGCTTGCTGCTGAAAAAGGCTCCTCCACTAATCCGACATTCTGCAGGTAAGTTAGGAAATAAGATAATATTTACGACAGGGAGCACCAAAAAACTGTAGAATCCAGCATTGTTGTTCACTGAGGTTGGAAATCTGTTTTAAACAAGCGAAGGTTAATAAATGAATTGACATGAAACATTGAAACACCCAACTTAAAGTAGGATTGGCAGTTGGTTTACCTAACTGATTTTGAATTGTTTGGGATCCTCGTTTTAGAGATTGGCGTAATGCCCTCGAACCTAGGCTGTAAAATAGCAAACACAAACCCATAACCCTTGCCAAAGCCGCCACTCTTTTCCTTGAATTTAGAAACACAGTGGAAGTAAAAAAAAATGGCTCTTTGAGAAACCTAAAAGCACCTTGTGTAGATTGTTGTGCCTTATATTCAGGTAAAACATCTTCGTTGCTAAGTTTGTCGGCATCAAGAACATTGGTGACAAGAATAAACCTGCCACCAATGTTCTGTGGCAATGGTAATTGCA
>CBZS010000373.1 GCA_000613065.1 Richelia intracellularis
GAAGAAAAAAGGACACTTTTACGAGAGAATAGATTTTACGCAAAAGAGAGCGGCAAAAACTTTATGATGAGGCTCAAGCCGCTATTGATCAACGAGAACGAGAACTGGATAAACGCAGAGCAGCAATTGAACAACGCGATCGCGAAAATTGCCCAATTAGATAGCATTATCCAAAAGCGCAATTTAGAAGTATCCCAACGGGAAAAAGCGATCGCGCAAAAGGAATCTAAGTCTGCAAAAATTAGAGAAGCAAAGAAGGCTATTAGAACAGGAAGTTGTCAGGTTAGAAAAATATTATCAGTCGTATCGCGATTTGCGCTTGGGCAAGTTGGCTCTGATTCGCGGTCAAGTATTAGCAGCTGCTATTGTCAGTGTAGAAAAGCCATCTGCTGCACGTCAGGTGGTGATTCAACTACTACAACAGGCTAATCGCAATGCCAATATTCAATTAGCAGAACCCACTACTACTCCAGGCAATAAGCAGATTGTACAAGTTACTAAAAATCAGGTTAATCGGTTAAGCCAGCAAATTCAAGATGGTAAACAATATATTGTCAGGATATTCTCTGCTGGTAACTATGTTAGAGGAGAAAATCAAATTGAATTTTTTGCTGATGCAGCTTTAAATCAATTAGTCTTTTCAGAAGGAGAAGTATTAGCTACAACCACAGCCAATTCCAAAACTATGACATCGTATCAACTGCGACAGCGTTTGGAGTTATTAATTTCAGCCTCCCAATTTCGCGCCCGTAATGCGGGTATCTTAGAAAGTATTGAGGTAGATAGTACTTTCCTGCAATTTGTGGCTCAAATCGGTAAGTATAAAGAAGCGTTCGAGATTAAAGCGGTAGCTGCCCAGAATACTTACACCGCAGGACCTTTAAAGGTGAAGTTAATTGCTATTCAAAATGGGGAAGTACTTTTTAGTACTTAAGTTTTGGGGTATTTAAACCACGTCTAGGTTGAAACCCGTAGTTTTTCCTCATCAGGCTCGAGATGATTTTTGACCCACAAGGGATCACTAATATCAAAGGGTTTGGAATTTTAAATACGCAACAATGGCAAGTAGTAAAGAGCGATTACAAATGCTCTACTGGCTTAAAAGTGGTCAACTTAAAACTCGTGGAGCAATTGCAAACCGCTTAGGAAGGGATGAATCAACCATAACTCGTTGGTTGAGGAAATATAAAGATGGAGGATACAGAGGCTTATTAGAGGTGAAAAAGGCACCAGGAGAAGTTCCATTGATGAGTATTTCAAACTTAGATCGCCTGAAACAACGACTGCAAGAACCGTCTGGTTTTCAAAGCTATGGATAAATTCAACAATGGGTCAACAGAGAATTAGGTTTTTCACTTGCCTACAAAACTGTCTATGAAATCGTTCGCTACCGTTTAGGAGCTCCCGTTGAAAGTACCTCGTCCCAAAAGCACTAAACAACACCCAGAAAGTCTATCTCATTAAAAAAAAACTTCTTCTAGGGTTGACATTCTTACAGGAGGAATTTGGGTATCAAAAACCATTGAGGTACTTGTGTCAATATGAAACACGTTTGGGGTTAAAGACAATTCCAGGACGTTTAATCACAGCTAGAGGAGTGAAGCCTGTAGGTTTAAGTCAATGGCAACGTGACAATTTTTATTTATACGGAGTCGTAGAACCTCTAAGTGGATATAGCTTTTTCTATAAGTTTCCCCATCTCAACGGTGATTATTTTCAGTACTTTTTGGAATTGCTGTTTGCCGAATTTGGTGATGATATTGCGGTTATTCAATTGGAACAAGGGTCTTTTCACAAAGGGAAAACTCTCGATTATCCAGATAATATTATTCCTATTTTTCAACCTCCTCACTCTCCTGAACTAAATCCAATTGAGCGGTTTTGGAAATTTCTCAAATATAAACTCCAATGGGAAAATTGTAAAACCATCCCCCAATTACAACAGAAGTTAACTTATGCCCTCAAAACAATTACACCTGAGTTGATTGCTTCTCTGACTTCTTACGACTTTATCCTTGAACCTTTATTTAGAGCAGCTTCATAAAGAATTGGTATAAGGAGGTTCATCCTCTTTTATATATCCAAAAGCACCACAGTCTCTCATAATGTCCCCTGGGAAACGAACAAATTTGTGTATACCTACTGCTTCAACACGTCCTGTTTTAGTTTTGTTCTGGTCGATAACAACTTTGGATACCAAAAATCCGTCAGAAATTGGGTTTGGGTACATTTCATGGGCATATACCTGATCGGCATAATGATTTCGATCTGGAGGGCAAGTATCAGTTAATAAATTATAGTTTGGATCAACCCTATCATCCCATTCTGGTATAAAATATTTTATTTTAAAATGAATATTAGGAGCAGGAGATATATCAGGAATAGGAAGAAAATCGCTTTTTTCAGAATCCTGTGAATTCTCTATATCTTCTTCAGATTTCCTTTTTTTACTAGACTTCTTCTGTTCTCCCTATACTTTCATCTCGCGAGCTACTTGCTCAATTTTTCGAGGTGCCCAATTAATTATACTCACTATCATTCCTTAATACTGTTCTTTTAGTAATATCTGTAGCAGGCGGATTTTCCGGTGCACCTTTTTTAATTTCATCATTAACCACTACAGGTTGAGGTTCGACTAAGTGAAGACAATTTTGCCCTCCTTCAATAGTAGTAATATTATTAATAGTTGTTTCCGCAATGTTTTGCATTGCATTCTCGGTAAAAAATGCTTGATGGGCTGTAATTAAAACATTTGGGAATGTCACCAAACGCTGAAAAATATCATCGTGAATAATTTTCCCGGACAAGTCTTCAAAAAAAAGACTGGATTCTTTTTCATACACATCTAAACCCAGATAGCCAATTTGACCTGACTTTAACCCTTTAATCACAGCTTGGGCATCAATTAAAGCGCCGCGACTGGTATTAACCAGCATTACTCCTGC
>CBZS010000374.1 GCA_000613065.1 Richelia intracellularis
AGGGTTGTATACAGTGAATTTGGCAACCACGAATCCCCAGCAACAGAAAGAGCAATCCCTGATTTCCCACCAGAAAAACAAGATTTACGGGTACAAGCTACCCGGGCTGGACGCAAAGGCAAAACGGTAACTATAATTAGCGGATTTCAAACTAACGCGGAAAATTTACAGACTTTATTAAAAAAGTTGAAAACCCAATGTGGTACTGGTGGAACAGTTAAAGATAATACAATTGAGATTCAGGGAGAACACAAACAGAAAATTTTAGATATTCTTAAGCAAAAGGGTTATAAGGCTAAAATTAGTGGTGGCTGAAGTTTTGTCTCTTCTAGTCTGTATGAAGTACTAAAGAAATACAGTAATTTTACGAAGAATATCAGTGTTTATTGCGCTCGCTAAATCTTGTTGTTGGTTACATCTCTTAAATAATGTCGTTCAAAGAAAAAAATGTTATCTTTGAGGAGAAGAGAAAATGACATATTTGTAGATATATCTAAAAAAGCGATGGACTTAGTTCGGATTATTTGCGCAATATTTTTACCACCTCTAGGAGTCTTTCTGCAAGTAGGTTTGGGTGCAGACTTTTGGATTAATTTACTATTAACTATTTTTGGCTTTTATATTTTGGGTATTGTCCATGCTGTTTGGGTGATTGCTAAAAAATAATTATGATGGGTGCTTCTTTGTGGGAATAAGCTGTTACGAATTCATCCCGCACTTATGCAACGCCTAAAATTCAATTCAGTTGGGAGTATAACTTGCTGGAGATTCTCTCTTAGTTTTACAGCAACTAAGGGATCGGCACGGCGTTTGCATTCATAAAACCACCATGCTGATCCATCACTACGCGCCACAATTGGATCAAATATATCCCGTTCACTGACTAAATGTACGGCTACAGTCTGAGAACTTCCACAACGCTGCTGCATATCCTGTTCATTTACCGGGTATGCTACCCAATTCTGTCTTTGCAACTTGTGAGGGAGTTGTAGACGTAAGGGTTGGAGATATTGTAAATAGGATGCAATTTGGGGTAAACCAGACTCTTCAGTCATCTCTGCTGTTTTTGTATCTACAGCCAGAAAGGTTCCCGAACCCTCTAAATTAGGAGGTTTGAGGGTGAATGTATACACCATACCCTGCAAACCAGTTATTAGCTTACCACCCTGTACACAGGGGGCAATGAATTGACTTGAATGTAACTCTTCCTCTTGAGCTGCTAACTGTTGAATTAGTTTATGGATATCTGCCATATTTATCAGGGAATTGGGAATAGTTTTATACCGTTTTTAGATAAATATGTACATTCTTAACCTGTGTTCGCATAGCGTGTGCGTCAGTCCTGAGGCTGATTATTTTACTGTATACTCTGTGCTAATTATATATATAACCTCATAGAGAATTTCCCATTACCTCTTTTGGTTGTGTTTACCATATATCGGGAGATATTGTTTACAACATAATTGACTTTTCCAACATCCCCTTAGTCTTCAGACATTAATATTTTTATCGAATTTTGATCGATTCACAGTCATTATCTTGACAAATGGGAGAATAGTCTTGACAGTGAGCAATTAATTTGTGTTTTTTGATGAAATATTGAATCTAGTAAGGTTTTATCCTGATTCAGGTTTTTCTGTTTGCTTGAATATAAGCTACGCCGTCTTAACAATCGTGATTGGAGCGCTTTATAGCTAAAAATTTTGAGGGAATTATATATAGCGAATAACTTTCTAATAGTAGCTCTGTGAGATATGTAAAGGTGATGGGTAGAGTTACAAATAAAACTAATATTATTGGGGGATAATTATATAGGAAACCGTAATAATTTATTCTGGTGTTGCGGAATCAGGGGATGATTTCACTAAATTTTTAACGATTTCTCAATGGTTTCAAACGCTAATTCATCCCCTGATTCCGCAACGCCTGTATTCTATAGCTTACTGCATAAAATGCAACAAGATTCTGTAAGTTAGGCCTCTCTTATAATTGGGGTTGTTGCATTTTATGCACTTTTCTTAATGGGAACAATGTTTCTTGTAATTTAAATAACGTTGAATTGATTCAATTATTGTCTAACAATCAGAATCAAAGACCTACCCCTAATCCTAAAATTAGGGATTAAATTTTATCATGGGAGTGACAGAAAGAGATAAATAGAATGTTAAACTTTTTTATACTCTTCCTCACAAGTTTTCCACAAGCCATATTTTGACTTTGTTAACATAGTCTTATTAGTGACTGGGTTATTGGCAGTGAAATCGAATAGAAAGATTACAATTTTTGTATCTACAACTTTCTTAATTTTATGTTTGATGGGGTGTGACAAAATATTTCCAGCTTCTGGTTATAAAGTTCAAAAAGTAAGCGATGGAGACACAATCTTAGTCACAGATACAAACAATCAAAGAATCTCCGTTCGTTTTGCCTGTATTGATGCACCAGAAGTACCCCATTCTCAACGTGAAAGGAATAGTAAAAGAGCCGTCTATCGCAATCAATTTAAATGGGGGGCAAAGGCACAAAAACGTGTACAACAACTAGTCGAAAAAGGAGGCGATCGCGTATTATTGAATATTACAGATACTGATCGCTATGGGCGTAAAGTCGCCGAAGTCAGATTAAAAGATCGTACTTTCATTCAAGAAGTGTTGGTAAGGGAAGGATTAGCACAGGTTTACCGAAGTTACTTAAACAAATGTCCTAGTCGAGATATTATTCAACTGGTGGAAGCAGAAGCCAAGAAAAAGCGTCGTGGTGTTTGGCAAGACAAAAAATATGTTCAATCCTGGGAATTCCGACGACTGAAATAGTGATAAAACTAGGTAAAGTTATGATAATTATCTTTTCTCTATTTCCGACTCAATCCATTGAATCACCTGATTCCCAATACGAGTATTATCCAATTTATCAATTTCCCTGATTCCCGTAGGGCTAGTAACATTAACCTCTGTCAAATATCCACCAATGACATCAATACCCACAAATATTAAACCATCTTGTTTGAGTCTGGGAGCTAATTGAGCACAGATTTCTAATTCCCTGGGGGTAATTTCCGTTTTTGCGACAGTTCCACCAGTAGCCATATTATTACGAAACTCACCAGGACCAGAAAGACGATTAACCGCACCAATGGGTTCACCATCAAGCAAGATAATCCGCTTATCCCCTTGCTTTGCTTCGGGAATAAAAGTCTGAATCATCACTGGTACTTTTCCTTGGCTGGTGCTGAGTTCCACTATAGAATTGAAATTGCGATCGCCAGCCGATAAAATTAAAATACCTCCTCCTGCTTTATCTCCTAGTGGTTTGAGAATTGCCGAACCTTTGACATCAACAAATCTTTTAATCGTTTCCTTGTCGGAAAGCACAATAGTTTCCGGGATTACCGAGGGAAACTGCAAAGCGTACATTTTCTCATTGGCAGCACGAATACCCCTGGGACTGTTAATTACTAAAGTGTGGCTTTGGTCAATGTAATCCAGAATATAAGTAGCATAGAGATAGGGTACTGTAACTGGAGGATCTGTCCTCATAAATACGGCATCCATAGTTTCCAATGCACAGAAAGTATGAGAATCACTTAATTTATACCAAGGATTCGCAGCTACCCAACCCTGAGTTCGCAACTCTATAGGGACGAGTTCAACCCGCTCCAAAAATCCCCAAGCTTGACTTTCCACTACACTTAACTGATTTGCCTGAGTTATCCAAACTTCATGCCCTAAAATATGCGCTGCTTCCATTAATGCAACACTGGTATCATGACATGGATCGAGATTTTGGATGGGATCGATGATAAAAGCCAGTTTCACTCTGCTGCCTCAATTCCTGGAATTTCCATTATTCACTTTATAGCAGGGAAGAGATAACAGGGAAGAGATTATAAGTGTGCTGGGTTCGAATTATCTCAGCTAGTAAGAGCCATTTAGCTAGTCCAAGGGACACTTTTTATCAAGCAAACTAGTCGCATTGCATAAATAAATCCATGGCTTATACATGTACTCAATGTGCTGATGGTAGTTACTATAGTGGTGGCACAAAAGATTTAGAACGTCGTTTGTAAGAATATGAACAAGGTAAGTTTGCAAACCATACAGCAGAAATATTGCCTGTAAGGTTCATTTTCTGTGAATATTATCAACGAGTAATAGATGCTTTTGAGGGTTAAGAAATAGGTGCAGGGTTGGAGTCGACAAAAAGCAAGTCTTAATTGTAGGGGAGAAACATTTGTTCCATAAGTTAACTGAATGCCAAAATGAAATCCATTACAGTCACTTAGCGAATTTGTACATCTCGACAAACCCCTCTGGAAACAAAGTCGAGGAGAAGGAATAGGATTCCCATACACTATGATAAATCTCCAGGAAGAACACTTGCAAATAATTTATACCCAAGCGGAAAAAACCTATCCAGAAGAGTGTTGCGGAATTTTATTAGGTTACTTCAGTAGTGGGAAGAAAACAGTTGTGGAAATTATTCCCACAGAAAATGCTTGGAAATCAGACATAGCAGCAGATTTTTCCCACGATAACCTAGAATATAGCAAACGCAAAAGATATGCGATCGCCCCTCAAATACTGTTACAAGTTCAAAAAGACGCCAGGGAAAAAAACCTAGATATCATTGGTTTTTTCCACTCCCATCCTGATTATCTTGCTATTCCTTCCGAATTTGACAGCTTGTGTGCTTGGCAAGAATATTCGTATATTATAGTTGCTGTGCAAAATGGCAAATACAATAATATCAATAGCTGGTGTTTAGATGAAACTCACCAATTTCAGCCAGAAATAATTAAGAATTTAACCTAAAGAATGTGAACAAATGGTGTAACATCCAACGTAGAATATAGGCAAGAGGAGATTTACTATCCTAATTTACTGAAAACTATAAAAGAATATAGGTAAAAAGGTATCATTTTTAGTTACCATAAAAACTCTGCGCTTCCTCATCGAAATGCTATGCTAAATCCCAATCTGGATAAAATCCAGTTGACACAAGATGATTACGAACGCTACTCCCGCCATCTGATAGTACCCGAAATCGGACTAGAAGGGCAGAAGCGTCTCAAAGCAGCCAGTGTGCTGTGTATTGGTACAGGTGGACTTGGCTCTCCATTACTGTTATATCTGGCGGCTGCGGGTATTGGACGCATCGGGATTGTAGATTTCGATGTCGTTGATACTTCTAACCTGCAACGTCAAGTGATTCATGGTACATCCTGGGTAGGTAAACCTAAAATTGAATCAGCTAAGAACCGCATCTACGAAATCAACCCCTATTGTCAGGTTGATTTATACGAAACCCGTCTCAGCTCAGAAAATGCTTTAGATATCATCAGACCTTATGATGTAGTGGCTGATGGTACAGATAATTTCCCCACCCGTTACTTAGTTAACGATGCTTGCGTCCTAGAAAATAAGCCGAATGTCTACGGCTCTATTTTCCGGTTTGAGGGACAAGCCACGGTATTTAACTACGAAGGGGGACCAAATTACCGTGATTTATATCCCGAACCACCACCACCAGGGATGGTTCCTTCCTGTGCGGAGGGAGGAGTTTTAGGAATTTTGCCAGGAATTATTGGCATAATTCAAGCCACAGAAACTGTCAAAATTATTGTTGGCAAAGGTAATACCCTCAGTGGTAGATTACTGCTGTACGATGCCTTAGCAATGCAATTCCGGGAGTTGAAATTACGTCCCAACCCTGTTCGTCCAGTCATAAGAAAACTGATTGATTACGAACAATTCTGTGGTATTCCCCAAGCAAAGGCACAAGAAGCAGAAGAACAGGCTACTATTCAAGAAATAAGTGTTACTGAATTAAAACAGTTATTGGATAAGGGTACCGATGACTTTACACTCATTGATGTCCGCAATCCCCATGAATATGAAATTGCCCGTATTCCTGGTGCTGTTCTAATACCTCTATCAGAAATTGAGAATGGTACTGGTGTGGACAAAATCAAAGAATTGTTCAACGGAGATAAGTTATATGCCCATTGTAAAATGGGTGGTCGTTCTGCCAAAGCTTTAGCCATCCTTAAGCAATATGGTATAGAAGGTATCAATATTAAAGGTGGTATTACAGCTTGGAGTAAGGAAGTCGATTCTTCTGTTCCTAGTTATTAATGAAGTGTAATTTTAGACTCCATAGTAACCCCTGGTTATTCTAACTTAACTAGGGGTTTTGGCGTTGCTGAATCAGGGGATGAATTAGCTTTTGAAACCATTGATAAATCGTTGAGAATTTAGTGAAATCATCCCCAATAAATAATCAGCTTTTACTTTACGTTGGTTGGGTGTTTCAAGGTTTCATGTCAATTCATTTATTAACGTTCGCTTCTTTGAAACAGATTTCCAACCTCAGTGAGCAGCGGTGCTGCATTCTACAGTTTTTTCGTGCTCCCTGTCGTAAATATTATTTTCTTTGTTAACGAACCTACAGAATGTGGGGTATAAAGCTACCAGCAGTACAAAAAGCATGAATTGATATAAATATCTCCTTGTTAATATGGATGATGTTGCCAAAATGCCATTTTTGTAGCTTCATCTCTGGTTTCAATTAAATCAGGACCTATATTTATCTTCCGTAATTTTGCTACTAAATTATATGTTTTTCTAGCTTCTAACTCCCCTCTTTGTTAGGAATATTTTATTGATACATATATGGTATTTGTAAATAACTAATAAGTTTTATTTGGTTTATCTCATATCTCATGGTAATTGTGAAATATAAGCTATTTGGCGATTGTAGCTGCAATTAAGTTATTTATCCCGATCTCCTGTAACCAAAATAATCATCTCTGAGCATTTTTTATATACCATTTCTCTAAATATCTCATGTTAGGTCTATTGACTGCCTAAAATATTATTTTCATGACAATTAAAGATTAGGAGGCTTTCGCCGTAATTAAATGTTGAAAATGACAAATAAGTAACTAAATTAATGTATTATTAGTCATGGCATTATTTCAAGATAAAAATGATGCCAAAAAATTGTTTAATTGACTACATTTAACAACAAGTAAATATATTCTTTACTACAACTTTAAAGAAAAATTACCGGCACAATAAAGACAGAAATAAATGCAGATGATTTGTGCTCGGAGATAAATAACTCATGGTTGCGATCTCAGAGAACGCCCAGGGTCGGTTAACTATCCAAACTGTCGAAATCGCTCCCAATACAACAGCGATTCGTTCTTTGGATTGGGACCGCGATCGCTTTGATATAGAATTTGGATTACAAAATGGTACGACCTATAACTCATATCTAATTAAAGGTGAGAAAATTGTTCTGGTGGATACTTCCCACCAGAAGTTTCGAGATTTGTACTTAAATACTCTCAAAAGCTTAGTTAATCCTAAGGCAATTGACTATATAATTGTTAGCCACACGGAACCAGATCACAGTGGTTTAGTGGAAGATGTACTGCAATTAGCTCCTAGAGCAACTGTATTAGCATCCAAAATAGCCTTACAATTTTTGGATAACTTGGTTCATGATCCTTTTTCTAAGCGAATTGTCAAAAGTGGCGATCGCATTAACATTGGTAAGGGACACGAAATAGAATTTGTCAGTGCGCCTAATTTACACTGGCCTGATACCATTTTCAGTTACGATCGCCATACCGAAGTACTCTACACCTGTGATGCTTTTGGTATGCACTACTGTAGTGATGATACCTTTGACAAGGATCTAGAAGCGATAGAAGCAGATTTTCGCTTTTACTATGATTGTTTAATGGGTCCCAATGCCCGTTCTTTGTTGAATGCAATGAAGAAAATGGGTGATTTAGGACACATAAAAATCATTGCCAATGGTCATGGCCCCCTACTGTACCACCATCTCGATGTACTGCGGGAATGTTATCAGAGTTGGAGTCACAAACAAGCCAACAAAGAAACTACCGTTGGTGTGTTATATGTCTCCGACTACGGATATGGCGAACGCTTGGCACAAGCAGTTTCCCAGGGAATTCAAAAAAGTGAGGTAGGTGTAGAATTTATCGATATTGCCACCGCAGATGTCCAGGAAGTGAATGAGTTGGCACTGCGCTCTGCTGGTATTGTTATCGGTATGCCTCCATCAGATAATGCAGCAGCTCATGCAGCGATTAGCTCTTTGCTAGCAGTAGTAAAAAATAAGCAATTCGTCGGCTTCTTTGAGTCTTTTGGTGGGGATGACGAGCCAATTGCCCCCTTACGTAAGAGATTTATCGACCTTGGTGTCAAAGAAGCTTTCCCCGCAATGAAAATTAAGCAAACTCCCAACGAGCCTCTGTTCCGAGAATTGCAGGAATGCGGTACAGACATGGGACAGTTGGTGGTGCGAGCTCGTAACATTAAGCAAGTGAAGTCCATTGATGTAAATATAGAAAAAGCTCTAGGTCGCATTAGCAACGGGTTGTACATACTCACTACCGCCAAAGATGGCACTAAAAACGGGATGTTAGCATCCTGGGTGGCTCAAGCTAGCTTAAAACCCCTAGGCTTCACCGTTGCTGTAGCTAAAGAAAGGGCAATTGAATCCTGTTTGCAAGTCGGCGATCGCTTTGTCCTCAATGTTCTGGAAGAAGGCAACTATAAGGAATTGAAAAAGCACTTTCTCAAACGGTTGCTTCCTGGTTGCGATCGCTTCGCTACCATCAATACCCAAACAGCGAACAACGGGTGCTCTATTCTCTGCGATGCTTTAGCATACATGGAATGTGAAGTGATTCGCACCATGGAATGTAGCGATCACTTTATCATGTATTGTTCTGTAGAACATGGTCGAGTTTCTAAGCCGGAAGGAATCACCGCAGTCCGCCACCGTAAAGTCGGTAACTATTACTAAATTTGCAGGGAATGGGAGATGTTGATAGTTAGTTTATCCTCATGTCCTTATTTCCTCATCTCCTTCAGGGTAACCACAAGCGGTACCCCTACTTATTAAGTATCTGCTATTTTCCTACTCTCAAATTGAAATAATTATGAATAATACCCATCCTCGTGACGTGCAGTATGTACCAATTGCCACGGACACATTGGTATTGAGGGCACGCAGTTGGACGCGTTTAAGATTTGAAATTGAATTTGCACGAGCTAAGGGTACTACTGTTAATAGTTATATGATTCAGGGCAATCGCACTGCATTGATCGATCCAACCCCAGAAACTTTTGCGGAGATTTATTTAGAAGCGTTACGCCAGTGTACGGACTGGAGGAAAATTGATTACATCATTTTGGGTCATTTCAATCCCAATCGGTTGGCTACCCTAAAAATGATTTTAGAGCGAGCCCCGCAAATAACTTTTGTTACATCTGTGCTTGGTGCATCCCACTTAAAAGAAGCTTTTCCTGATCAAGAATTGAAAGTACTTACCATGCGGGGTAAAGCGAGCCTGGATCTAGGAAAAGGTCATGTACTGCGCTTTATTCCTACCCCTAGCCCCAGATGGCCTGAAGGGTTATGTACTTACGACTCTCAAACCCAAATTTTATATACAGGCAAACTATTTGCTAGTCATGTTTGCGGGGATGAAGTTTTTGACGAACAGTGGGAAACTCTCAAGGAAGACCAGCGATACTACTTTGATTGCTTAATGGCTTCTAATGCTCCCCATGTATTGTCTGCTTTAGAGAAAATGTCTGACCTACCTGTAAGGATGTATGGTGTGGGTCATGGTCCATTGCTTCGCTATGGCTTAATAGAATTAACCAAATACTATCAACAATGGAGTCGCGCCCAAAGCGAGAGGGAAATATCTGTTGCCCTATTATATGCTTCTGCCTATGGTAATACCGCTACCCTAGCCCGAGCTATCGCTTTTGGTTTGAATAAAGGGGGAGCAGCAGTTCAATCGATTAACTGTGAATTTGTCGAACCAGAGCAAATTCGGGCAGTTGTGGAAAAAGCAGATGGATTTATCATTGGTTCTCCCACCATTGGTGGTCACGCACCCACCCCCATCCATACAGCCTTGGGAACTGTATTAACGATCGCCGAACACACAAAAATTGCTGGGGTCTTTGGTTCCTATGGTTGGAGTGGAGAAGCCTTTGATTTAATTGAAGGTAAACTCAAGGAGGCCGGTTATAAATTGGGTTTTGAAACCTTAAAGGTTAAATTTAAGCCCTCCGATGCTATCCTCAAGCAATGTGAAGAAATCGGTACGGATTTTGTCCAAGTACTGAAAAAAACTAATAAAATCAGGACTCCACAAACTGCAGCGACTCCTACAGAGCAAGCAGTGGGTCGAATAATTGGCTCTGTGTATGTACTGACAGCAAAGCAAGGTGATGTATCCACTGGCATGTTAGGAACATGGGTGTCCCAAGCAACCTTTAGCCCCCCAGGAATTACGATAGCTATCGCTAAAGAGCGAGCAGCTGAATCCCTTTTATATTCAGAGAGTAAATTTGTTCTCAATCTTATCCCAGAAGGTAAACATCAAAAGTATATGAAGCATTTCCGTCAATCATTTGCACCGGGAGAAGAGCGGTTTGCCCGATTTTCTACCGCAGTTGCAGACAATGGCTGTACTATCTTCTGTGATGCTTCAGCTTATCTAGAATGTACTGTTCACCAAAGGATGGAGTGTGGAGATCACTGGGTTCTTTACGCCACAGTTGATAATGGAAAATTAGTCCAATCAGAGGCTGTTACAGCTATTCATCATCGTAAAACAGGTACTCAGTATTAGTATTAGTGGCGGTGTATAAGTGCGGGATGAATTGGCGCTTTAAACCATTGATAAATGGTTGAGAATTTAGTGAAATCATCCCCTGATTCAGCAACGCCTGGAAAACATATATTTACAGTATGATTTCATCCTCCGAAAAATTGCGGATACTATTTTCTTCTAAATAAGTGGTCACATGTTGAAGTTGTATATGTCTGTTTAAGTAATTAAGAAGGTCTAATCTTATTTCCCCCTGGTAACTACCATGTATGGCAGGGTAAGCGCATCTAATTTTGTAGTGAAAGTTACAGGTTTTTGTGCATTATTGTGTATTGTGTCTTGATTGTCAGGTGCTAAGGCCAACAACGGGCACTTCGTGCTTAAGCGCAGGCTACGCCAACCCCCTTTGGGGGTAATGGAGGCGCATCGCCAAAAAAAATTGACTCAACTGGGGAAGATTCGGTGATGCCAGGTAGGGGTATCAAGACCTTGAGTAAACCCAATAAATACTCATACCCCTACCTGGCACTCCCCTACCCCACCGAATCTTCCCCAGTTGCTCGAACACTCGTGGGGCATAAAAATGGAGATTTAAGTCTTAAATAAGTTAAGTAGTATGCTGCTAAGGACGCAAAAGGTCTATCTTAACTGAACGGGTTAGTCTAATGGTATCTCTGACAAGAAGTCTTGCGCCTACGGGTTTCAAATCTTCAAACCCAAAGATTAAAAGCTCAAAAAATTTGAGTATAGCCAATGCCACTGCATTAACAGAAAAAATGTCATTAGTTTTTAGTGAGATAGAAGAACCAGGTATAGAAAGAACCCGTGTCCATTTCTTAACAGATATTTTAATAATTGGAATACTATCAGTGATTGCAGGAGGTAAGGGATGGGAGGACATGGAAAATTATGGATTGAGTAAATACGACTAGTTGGAGCAGTTTTTACCTTTACCCGAGGGCATTCCAAGTCGAGATAGGTTTGGACAGGTGTTTGAACCAATTAACCGAAACGTATTTGAGGGATGCTTTCGCCGTTGGGTAGAATCAATAGTTGCATAGGTGCGGGATGAATTAGGGTTTGAATCCATTGAGAAATCGTTGAAAATTTAGTGAAATCATCCCCTGATTCAGCAACGCCGTAGAATCAATAGTTGAACCAGCAGGAGCACAGGTAATTCCCATTGATGGTAAGACCCTCAAAGGTTCCTATGATAGAGAACAGGGTAAATCAGCGTTACATCTAGTTAGTGCATGGTCGAGTGAACATCGTCTTCTTTTAGGAGAAGTCAAACAAGACGATAAATCAATGGAATGAAATTACAGCAATCCCTGGATTATTGGAATTATTAGACATGGCTGGATGTATTATTACCATTGATGCCATGGCTACGCAAACAGCAATTGCATCCCAAATATTTAATGCAAAAGCAGATTATGTTTGAGCCCTCAAAGGTAATCATCCTAGACTTTACGGACAAGTTAAAAATTGGTTTGAGCAACAGTTCTTTCAAGGCTTTAAAGGTATTATCCATAGTTATGATAAACGGGTAGAGAAAGGTGATCATCGTACTGAGAAACGTCAAATTTGGTGTGTTCCTATTTCTCAACTGCAAACTTTCCATAACCAAGACAATTGGGTTGGTCTTAAATGCCTTGTCATGGTTGTGCGGATAGCACATCTTTGGGATCAAACAACCCGTGAAGTTCAGTTTTATCTAACTAGTTTCAATTATGATGCTCATAACTTAGGACAATTGATTCGTCTTCATTGGGGGTGAAAATGGGTTGCATTGGACTTTAAGTGATTTATAAGAAAGAATTGACCAATGAAAGTAAGATGTAATGTTGATGAGTAAAAAAACAGGGGCAAGTATTTTGGAGTATGCTAGACCCACCAGAGGAACCCAAATCATTAACAAGATCACAAATAAATAGAAGACTTGCGGTTGCCAGCATCGAACATGAATGGAGTAGAACGTCGGGGCTTTCAACCTGAAATCACGTTGAAATATTGCCAAGATAGAGCAAGGTTAGCACAAACAGTATTCCGTTGGGGTAGAGAAAATATAGAGTTAGGGTTAGCGGAAAAAAGAACAGGGATAATCTGTGTGGGATTACAATCAACCTTTAGCACAGCAAAGCGTTGCCAGGAGAAACAACCTCTTCTCTTCTGACATTATCGCTGCGATAAATTGCACAATCTGATTCTCAACAAGACCCAAACTTTAAAACTTCCTTAGCCTATACTCGCTTCACAGCAACATCCGCACTAGAAAAACTCAAAGAGCAGGGATTTAGCTAGGAGCAATTGCCTTGCGCCAGTACAATGGCACAAGTCTTGAATCGAATGGGCTATGGTCTTCGTAAAGTAGTAAAAGCCAAACCTCAAAAAAAATTCCACAAACGGATGATATCTTCAACAACATCAAAGAATTTGAGCCGCAATCAACAAACAAGCCTCAAAGTCAAACGACTAAGCATGGATTGAAAAGCTACGGTTAATATCGGGGGTTATTCTCGTGGTGGAAAAACCAGAGGAGACAATCAAGCTCAGGAGCATCATATGGGATGCACAGAAAAATATACTTCCTGTGGGATTTTTGATGAAGATAGTGGGCAATTATTTTATACTAACTTTGGTAGTTCTTCTTATCAAACCAGGGATTTTATTGTTGATACTCTAATTGAATGGTGGAAGACAATGACACCAGAACAAAAGCAGCATACCGAACTGATACAAATTAAAGTTGATAATGGTCCGGAAAGTAGTGGAGTAAGAACTCAATAAAAAAAAAGTATGGTTGAGTTTCTTGATATCCTAAATATACCAATTCAATTGCTTTACTATGCTCCTTACCATAGTAAATACAATCCCATAGAGGGTTATTGGGGTATTCTTGACCAGGATTGGAATGGGGGGGGGGCGAAGCTTGTTGATGTTGAAGTCATCCTTTCCTGGGCTTCGAATATGACTTGGAAAGCCTTATATCCTATTTTGAGTTTAAGTAAAACTGTTTACCAAAAAGGAATTTCCCTAACAAAGAAAGCTATGAAACAAGTAGAGTCTAGATTACAACGAAATCCACTGTTGCCCAAATGAGATATTGTGATTCAACCGCTGTAGCTGGTAATTTATTTTTCAAAAATCACCTTAGATGTCACATTTTATCAAGATGCTTTTCGTGTCCGTACTGATCATCATTCACAAAAGTTACAACCTCTGCGACGAATACCTCTTAATGCTTTAAACCTAGAGCAATCTTTGAACTGTAACAATCGCCAAAAATATAATCGAGCCGATATGGATAATAATTATGTGCTGATTGTTATTACTGCTTATTTATTCTACCAGAATAATACCTCTCAACCCCCTTGTCAATAGGATTTGAGATGCGCTTACCCTGCTATATGACGTTAGCTCTACATATTTAGAAGGAAAAGCTTGTCCGTTAGCAAAATATGGTTAAAACCGTGAGAAAAAACGTGGTAAACTAAAAATATTATTTGGGCTATTATGTAATGAGAAAAGTTGTTCAATTACAGTAGAAGTATTTGAGGAAAATACATCCTATCCAAAGACATTTACTAATCAAATAGATAAGGTTAGCTAGAAATTTAGTATTAATAGAGTAGTCTCGCTCAAAGACCGTGAAATGATTCATCAACAAAGGATTCGATAAAACCTAAAAGATAAAGAATATTTAGACTGGATTATCCCTTTTATAACGAGGGCCTCAAATCAAGAAATTAGTAGAAAAATCAGCTATTCAATTAGCTCTATTTCATGAACGAAATTTAGTATCAATAAAAAACGAAGATTATCCAGGGGACAGATTAATAGTTTGTCTAAATCCTTTCTCCGCACCAGAAATAAAGAAAAATAGAGAATAATTATTACAAGCAAAAGATAAGGAATTAGATAAAATTGTTGCAGCAACTTCCACAAAAGCTCGTCCACTCAAAGGCGAGGATAATATTGGTGTAAAAGTAGGTAGGGCTTACATAAGTGCGGGATTAATTAGCTTTTGAAACCATTGATAAATCGTTGAACATTTAGTAAAATCCTTCCCTGATTCAGCCACGCCGAGTAGGTAAAGTTATCACTAAATTTAATGTTGAAAAGCATTTCAGAATTGAGATATAAGAGAAAAGTTTTTCATATCAGAGAAATCAGTCCAAAATTCATGCGGAAGCAGTATTGGATGGTTTATATATAATTCGTACATCTTTGGATGAAGAAACTTTATCTGCTACGGATACGGTAAAAGCCGATAAAAATCTCTTACAAGTAGAACAAGCTTTCCGTATTGATAAAACTGTTGATTTAAAAGTTCGTCCAATTTATCATTGGACAGCCGAACGTCTAAAAGCCCATATATTTCTATGTATGTTGTCTTATTCTGTAGAATGGCATATGGGATAACTTTTAGCTCCAATACTTTTTGATGAAGATGGTTGGTAAGCAGCAGCAGCGATAAAAGAGTCTGTTGTATCTCCTGCCAAAAATAGCAATAGATTTACTCGGAACTAGCATGATTTTTACCCAGTCAAATTCGACTTGAAATCTCTGTAAGTCTTACTATACATAAATTTAGTTTTTCGTGAAAGGGGAAATTCAGATTAACATTTGCCATGATATCCACAAAATATAGTCTTGTTAATTTACTACATTCAGCATTTTCAACCAGGACAAGGATTCTCTAGGTGTGCAATATTAAAATGAAATGCTAATGTTTTGCATCTATTTCTTGCATTAGTAACCAAAATAAAAATTATTAAACTGTTAATATAATCTAATTCTTTATATGAATAAGCGTAAACCCCTCCGGGTGAAATTTCCTCTTTGGCAATATCTCAATCAACCCTTACTTCATAGCCAAGGTAAACTTATTTTAAATCCTCGTAGCTTTGCACTTTTTTACAGAGTGGAATTTCTGAATAAGTGTTTAACTATGGAGTGTGATGCCAAGAGGCACTATTAACTTCTATGCCTTATTATTTACTGGATTTTCTATATTGTTTGTCTGGCGTTGGATAAGTGCGGGATGAATTAGCCTTTGAAACCATTGATAAATCGTTGAAAATTTAGTGAAATCATCCCGCACTTATCCAACGCCGGTAAATCAAGTTCAGTTCCCGCAGGTATGCGCCGGAGTGCTACTTTACCCAAACTGACCTCCCAAGAACGTAAACGCGTGGATACCTGTGCTAGATATTTACTTAACAATGTCAAATACCTCAAATATGACGATTACTTAAAAGCTGGATTCCCCATCACCACGGGGGTGATTGAGGGTGCTTGTCGCCACCTGATTAAAGACAGACAGGATGGATCTCACTGGGACTAGATAGAGGATGAGGGGTGCTGAGGCTGTTTTAACCCTGGGTTCTTTATACATCAGTGGCGATTGGGATTAGTATTGACAGTTTAATCTACAACAAGAAGATAAATGCAATCACCTGCCTTTGTACTCTAGTGGTATTGCTTTGATCAAGCAAGTTCTCAAAGCTCGTTGTTCTACTACCCCTCCACCTCTTCCAATAGCTGTCTAAGTTCCACTCCCCGTCTGACTAAAAGAGTCGCACCTAATAAAAATAACAACTGGCACAGACTTTCTGAATTAATATAAGTTTCATTTGTAATTGTAATTATTTCCTTAGAGGATGTTTTAAAAGTCGAAGTGAGTTACAAATCATGCAAGTCCCCTGACCATGATACGTATCATTGCAATATAGATTAAAGTATCAGAAGTTTCAGGTAGCCTTTCATAGTCCTTACTTAATTTTCTACACCAATTGAGCCACCCGAAAGTTCGTTGTACAACCCAAGGTTTTGGCAAAAGGGTAAAACCCTTCTTTTCTAAGGGTCTGAGAACCACTTCCACAATCCAATGAAAAACATCGATTATCCAGTGGGCAAAATCTTTCCCCTGATATTCTCCATCCATGCAAATAGTGTGCAGTCTTTTAACTTTATCTTTCATCTGATAAACCTACCAGAATGTGCACGTTTAGTTTAGCCCCTGCACCTTCTGGCACACTTACAGAAGCAACCAAGACTCGCAAAACTAGCCCTAACAAGTCAACCGTAATAAATCGCTTACGTCCATGTATTTGTTTTCCTGGGTCGAAACCAATATCCGTACCAATCATGGTTGCGGTTTCAACTGATTGGCTATCAAAGGCTGTTTCCCATGGAATTGGTTCTCGACTGGCTGCTACCCGAACCCATTGATATAGTTTGTCATGAAGCTGAAGCCAAGTACGATCTTTGCGCCATCTTCTGAAATAGCCATAGACTGTAGACCAAGGTGGTAAATTTCCTGGTAATGCCTGCCATCATGTAAATTCTTGACAGAGTACGTATAAAATCGCGTTTACTACTGGGTACATACATGTTGTACGTGGATGTTCACCTGGTTTTGCCTCTGGAAACAGGTCTACGATTAACTCGCAATGTTCCCACGTTAAATTGCTAGGATAATTATTAGTCATTGCTCAGGGGGTGCTGGTTTCTATAATTCTCAGCATATGCCTTGTGAGCTTTTTTATGATACCTCCCACCTTTTAAAACATCCTCTTAGTAACTGCATTAACTGCTCCTAAAACATTAAATCGTTTTCCACCGGAAGGTGAACAGAAAAATGTTCTTGTAAAACACCATAAAAATCCTAAGTATGCCCGATGTGCAAAGTGGGCTGGGTCAACAAAAAAACTACTTTCTTTCCGCTAATAGCTTCTTCCAGTAATAGTTATAGCTTTTCTTGTCTATATTTTTCTACCTCTTGAATTTTTTCTGGGTCTACTGACTTCCCCGGTACATACCCCACTTTTAAGCAAGGCAAACCTGTTCTGAGCAGAAATTGTCTTACCTGAGTTGGACTGCGCTTAATACCAGTTATTTTTTCAATGGCATTACTCGCTTCTGCAATACTTGTAGCTGGATGTTTCTCAAAATATTATTTCAAAATATCACTATACTTATTTAATTCACTTGTCTGTCTTTTGTAGTGTATTTTTTTTAGCTCTTCTACTCCTCCTGATTGATATTGTCTAATGTAAACTATTAATTAATGTTGTTTTTTATATTTGACACAAACTACAAATATTTTTATGTTTTATAACCTGACTTTTTAGATATATAAATTCCATCTTTTTCTGTACTAATGGATGAAAATAATGATATCAT
This sequence comes from Richelia intracellularis, assembly GCA_000613065.1. Lineage (GTDB taxonomy): Bacteria > Cyanobacteriota > Cyanobacteriia > Cyanobacteriales > Nostocaceae > Richelia > Richelia intracellularis_B. Next base: position 17,864 of record CBZS010000374.1, read on the forward strand.
TCATAATGAAGTTTATCAATGTCTTCTTGCCTAAAATATATTTTTCACATGAGACTTTACCTGGTTTATCAAGTAATATTGTTTATTAATTTATAATACTTGTTATTACCCCTATACAAAAGTCCAGCTTTTAACCGTTCTTCTTATAACTGGTGGCTACCTCTGGGATACTCCCAGGTATTAGGGGGTGTGAAGGCAAAAATCAATGATTTTAACCATGCAGTAGAGGAAGATAAAGTTGTCCTCTATGCTGCATAAGGTGTATGAAGAGCACAAAAAGGGTGGCAAAAACGCTATCAGTTACAAACTTTTGATGGTAGCTTTATCCAGTTAAGCCAACTTCATAAAATACCTATTATGCCTGTTATCTGCTTAGGTAATCAAAACTTGCATCCTCTAGCAGTGAATTTGAAGAAATTACAGAAACTCTTCAACTTACCCTTTTTACCCCTATCTCCCTTAATGCCCATTTTTATCCTTTTCCCTTCTATGGGTGTTTGCGCAACGAAAACACCCATAGAAGCTATCAAATCGAACCTTTGACTTCGCCTCAACCTTCTCAAGCCCCTCAAACTAGAACTAAGGCTTATCAACCTGCACAACTATTAAAAGATTACATGGAATTACAGCTTAATAGTCAAGAGAACAAAGAGTAAGAATTGATTGTTGGAATGTTACACCTTCTGTAGTTAAATAAAGGCGATACAATCATATTCACAGAATGTAATAAATAAAAGCGAGCGATTTTATTTATCAAAACTCCAAAAATATTACTAACTATGTACTCTTATCGAAGTGAAACAGACTGTAATCATAAAGGAATAAAAACAAGAATAAACAATCATTGAGTACATTACATATATATTGAAATTTTGAGATTATCCATATTGCCAGTATTAGAGTATAGACATCTCATGAAAGTATATAAATATGGGAGCGATAGGATTATGGATATCTCTAATTTAATTTCCAGAGTTACCCAGTACATAACTGAAGCTGCTATGCGGATTTTTAAGCCTGATGAAGATGAGTATCCATCCACAGGTGTACAACCCTTTGCAGGTTATCCTTATAACGAAAAAACTACAAATTCTTGGTAAAAAGCTAAAGCGAGTCCTAGTTGTGCCACATAAAAGTTGCAAAGGTGGGTAAATAAATCCTGATAGAGCCCAATAGAGCCCACCTTTTACATTGGGAATTAACAAATAATTTTAAATAGTTCCCTTAAACAATCCCTTAGGGCGAATTAAGAGTACAGCAATCATAATTATTAAAGCTACCGCTTGCTTGTACTGTGAACCCAACCAGGGAGTACTAACTTCTTGGACAATACCAATAATAAAAGCACCCGCGATTGCACCGTAAGGATTACCAATTCCTCCCAGAATTACGGAACAAAACAATGGTAAAATTAAGAACCAGCCCATGTTGGGTCTGACAGCAGTAATTAAGCCATACATACTACCACTCAAGGAAGTAATGCTACCAGTAATTACCCATGTCCAAATAACAACTTTGTCTACATTGATACCAGACACCCTAGCCAAATCTATATTATCAGCCACTGCACGCATTGCTTTACCAATTTTGGTGTTTTGTAATAAGTAATGTAAAGCAACAATCGCTACTACCGCCAAAATGAAGACTAATAATTGATTTTGGGGTACATTCAAACCAAATATTTTTAACGCTGGAGTAATAGGTAAATCATAGTTTTTGTTACTACCACCCCAAATAAAAATGATGCCATTCCGTAAAAATAAAGCTAGTCCAATGGAGATGATAATAAAAGTAGTGGAAGTAGCTCGGATAGAACGCATTCTTGACCAGAGAAATTTCTCTGATATCAGCATAGCAATCACAGTTCCAACTGCAGCTATTACCACTGATACCCAAATGTTTATCCCCAGTGAATTAGCCAATAGAGTGAAGTAAGCCCCTAGAGTAAGAAAATCACCATGGGCGAAATTAGACAAGCGTAAAATACCATAGGTAAGAGTCAGTCCAACTGCTGCTAACGCAATAATGCTCCCCACAGCAATGCCATTAACTATTAACTGAGCAAATTGTGCATCCATATTTTCCGAATATTTACTGAAAACTCAAATAATTGCGAACGATAAAAACTTTAATATTTATCTCATCATTGTCATCACTCCATCACCTTATTTTTATCTCGTATATTCCTATGTCACACTTTCGTTGTGATTTGATACACTCTTCTTTGCTACCCGTGTCACATTTTCCTCGGGTAATTTAGTATATAAAAATGAAGAAAGTGTGAGCTAATATATATAGAATCATACTTTTGCTCTCATTGAGAGACTTAATAGCCATTTTCACCGGTCTGTTTGACCATGCAGCAGCCTTCAAGCTTACCAGAACCAAATTCCCAAGTAGATCAATCGTCAAGCCTTTTGATAACAATTCAGCGACTGAATGCTGAGTTGTGGTTGGAGCGTAGCTTGAAGCAGTTACAAAGTCTCTTGAATTTGAGGTTGAGTCAGGTATTACGCCAAAAAACAGGAGTATTTACAGAAGCAGATATCTTCCAATTAGTATTGGAACAACTGCAATTAGCCCTGAAAAATTATCCTTTTAGTAATTTTCATCAAAGGTGTTTAGCTACCGCATTAGTACAGCCTAAAGCTTCTTGTGGTTCAATTTGCCACCTCGTGAATTCCTCTCAAGAAGAATTGCAAGATCCATGGGTAGGTAGAATTAGCGCTGAACAAAATCAGTTATCCCTAAAGTTATCCACGCAAATCACACTCAAGGAATTACAAAGTCTCGAACAGCAATTTCCTCAAAAGGCTTGGCGTTTACCTAATACTTCCATTACCTACTCAGCTTGGCTGATTATGGATGTAACAGTTTCCTCTTGTAATGAAGAGAATTATATTATATCTGAGTTGATGACAAATGCAGCCCAACAATGCGCTCAAGCCCTGGAACAGTTGCAGCAAATCCTGGATTTACAGAATTCTTGTCAGAGTTTACAAACATTTAATCAAAACTTAGAGCGTACCAATCAGCTCAAAAATCAGTTTTTAGCAAACACTAGCCATGAAATACGTACTCCCTTAAGTTCGATTCTAGGTTTTACCCAACTAATATTAGCTCAAGGTTACGAACCTAGTAGGGAACGACATCAAGAATATTTAAATATTATTCTTTCCAGTGGCAAGCATCTCTTGGCGTTAATTAACGACATCTTGGATTTATCTAAAATTGAAGCCGATCAATTAGAGGTACATTGGGAGAAAGTAAACATACCAGAATTATGTAGTAACGTTTTAACCCTAGTTAAGGAAAAGGCAAGTAATAAGGGTTTAAAACTACAATTAAAAATAGATGATAACATTTCAATTTTAGTAGCAGATTCCCTGAGACTAAAACAGATGTTATTGAACTTATTATTTAACGCCCTCAAATTCACCAATAATGGTAGTGTGGGTTTAAAAATAAGCCTCAATGGTTCATTCATGAATTTTACTATTTGGGATACAGGTATAGGAATTCCTAAAGAGCAACAAAAACAATTATTTCAACCTTATTGTCAAATTACGAATTCGACTACTAATCGCCAGGAAGGTACAGGTTTAGGATTAGTTGTTACCAAAAAGTTAGCAGAAATGAATGGTGGTTGGATTGAATTGAAATCAGATACATATAAAGGTTCCCAGTTCACTATTTCCCTACCTTTAGTACCAAATGCTGCATTGGAACAAGCCCCCCAATTACTAACAGAAGTAGATGAAATAGGAGGAGATGAACACATTTTAGAGACTTCTGTATCCCTTCCTCCTAATTCCGTAGATATTTTACTGTTAGAAGATGATTTAGATAACGCTAAAGTAATACAAACTTTTTTAGAGAACAGGAATTATAGAGTTACTTGGGTTAAAAGTGCAAGAGAAGCTTGGAAAGTTTTGACACAAATTAATCCTGCTGTGATTTTGCTAGATATTCAATTACCTGATAGTAATGGTTTTGAACTCATCAAGCAACTGCGTCAGCACGAACAATATCAAGACATTCCTCTGATTGCTCAAACAGCCATGGCAATGCAAGGTGATAGAGAAGCCTGTTTGAGTGCGGGAGTGAATGACTATATTTCTAAACCCCTTGATTTATCAAAATTAGCAAGAATGATTGCTAAATATATGCAATAGGTAATGGCAACTGTTTTGTCCTTTACTGAGGATAATAAGGATGAAAAAGAGACTCGAGAGGATTGCTATTGCGGCGTTGCATATTTGCGGGATGAATGAACAAAATACAGGTATTTCTCTATACTTAAAGTAATGAGGTAACAATCAAATAGAGTGCTGAAGCATATCTACGGATTTAGAATAGCATAATGTTTTTCTATGTAGACGTGGGAGATAATTACGTAAACGTGTGTTTTCCCCTTCTACTCTGGTCATATATGTTTTGCTAATAATATGGTCTCCTGGTTCAACAAAACTGGCGTAAACTTCCCATCCATCTGTGACATAAAAATAGCACTTCCAGAGGTAGACAATATCCCACAAAAGTTGAAATATTTCTGCACTATGGTCTCCGAGTACCCAAGCTAAAATTCCTTGGCAGAAATGAACTATTGCTGTCCACAACCAAATTTTGTTTTTTTTTTTACCGACGAAAGTTTATAATTCGTCTAGTTCTTCAACTTCTGGGATATCCTCTATTGATGGTACATCTGGCAATTTTTCACCAACTTGTTTTACCCAACTAATTATGGTTGTGTGATGAACTGCTTGTTGGCGTTCAATAGCCCTAAATCCCGAGCCATTAACCTATGCTTTTAAGGATTCTTGTTTGATCTCATTTGAGTATCCTTTTGATGGATTATAGATATCTATAAATTGGCGAACGTAATTTACACAAATGTGATTTTGGCCGTTACATAAGTGCGGGATGAATTAGCGTTTGAAACCATTGAGAAATCGTTGAAAATTTAGTGAAATCATCCCCTGATTCAGCAACGCGAAATTGTGATGCTCGTAACTTAGGACAAGTGATTCGTCTTCATTGGGGTGTGGGAAATGGGTTGCATTGGACTTTAGATGTTCCTATCCCACTAATATTAGAAGGCGATAATATGCGTGTTGAGTAAGAGGGGTTATATTATCTGATGGCTGGACGTTTTGAAGGATTGAGTAATTTGGAGTGGTCTTTGTTTGAGGATATTTTTCCGAAACCGCCAGAGAAACGGAAACGAGGAATGCCACATTCTTCATTTCGTTATGTATTCAACCTTTTTTTGTATAACTCGTAACAAAATGGCGTTGGTGTGACGTTCCAGAAGTAGAAATATGGGCATCAAAGAGCTCTGCACATCGATGGCTCAAACGTTGGCAGTTGGACGGGAGGTTAGAGGCTTTACAAGCACTAATATTGAGGATTGGACAAGAGAAAGGGTTAATGTACTGGAGTTATGGCGCGGTGGACGGGTCTGTTTACCTCTGGAAAGGGCGGTGCTGATGGTGTTGCTTACCGTGGAAAAGGAAAGGGTATTTTAATACACACTCTTACTCAAGGCTCAGGAATGCCTTTATCCAATCGCACCACACCTACCAATGGTAGTGAAAGAGATCACGTGATACGACTTCTAGATAGTGTAAAGGTTAAGACAAACAAACGCGGTAGACCCCGTAAACCCCTGAAAGTGCTTGCTGCTGAAAAAGCCTAAGATTCTAAGGATAAGCGTGCTCCTTTACGTAGACGTGCTATTAGGCCGCAATCGCCCAAGGGGGTTTGGAAGCCAAAGAAGAACAAGGGCAGACCCATTAAAATTTCCGTCCCACGTTTTCAACAAGAACGTTGTTTCCCATGATTAAAAAAAAATATTGTCGTCTTATTTCTTGTCAGATGGGGAAGAATTTCAGGTTGTTTTGATGCTTTTTTGTCTCTTCCAACAATCTATATTTGGATTAACAAAATTATATTAGTGGGATAAATTCTAGATGTCACTTTTTCTGAAGATGCTTGTGCTGTCCGTACTGGTCATGCTCCACAAAACTTAGCTCTTCTGCGCCGAATAGCTCTTAATGCTTTAAACCTAGAGCAATCTTTGAAACGTAGTAATCGCCAAAAATCTAATGGAGCTGCGATGGATAATAATTATATGCTGACTGTTGTTACTGCTTGTTTATCCCAACATGATGATCATACCTCTCAACCCGCTTGTCAATAGAATTTGAGATGCGCTTACCCTGGGTAGGATGTAGATTAAGAGTTAAAGCTTCCATAGCTGCTGATTATTCCGAACCTTAGCCTCGCATTAGTTGTTCACTCGTTTTTAACCAAACTCAGACTCCAGATAAACACTCCAGATAAGTATTTATCTGGAGTGTTTGGTAATTTTTCAGTTGGATTACCAACAAGCTCAATTTTGTGTGACTTTGTTGGTTAAGTTAGTATTTAAACAGCAGAGAAGTAGACCTTAGACTTGACGGGATCGGGATTCATGGTTTTATCTCCTGGCTGCCAGCCAGCTGGACAAACTTCATCGGGGTGGGATTGAACATGCTGAATCGCTTGTAAAGTCCGCAGGGTTTCATCAACGTTACGGCCGAAAGCCAGATTGTTGATAGTAGCATGCTGAATTACCCCATCTTTGTCGATGATGAATAAACCACGTAAAGCGATACCTGCAGAAGGATCGAGGACATTATAATCAGCACTTACTTCTTTTTTGATATCCGAAACTAGGGGGTAGTTTAAATCACCTACACCACCAGATTTCCGATCGGTTTGGATCCATGCTAGGTGAGAAAATTCACTGTCAACTGATACACCGAGAATTTCAGTATTCAGTTTCTTGAATTCTTCATAACGATCGCTAAAAGCTGTAATTTCTGTTGGACAAACAAAGGTAAAGTCTAAAGGATAGAAAAACAGGACGACATATTTACCGCGATAGTCGGAAAGCTTAATTGTCTTAAATTCTTGATCCACTACAGCTGTTGCTGTAATTTCGGGAGCCTGTTGTCCAACACGGATACATCCTTCTGCTGTACTCGACATACACTAATTCTCCTTGAGTTTTATATGTGTCTGGTAGCGTTGGATTATGGTTCGGGTAAAACCCAACCTTTACCAGTCACCCTTACAGGTTTGGCTGTTTCTACTAGTAGTGAAACTTATCAAACAGTTACCTAATCTTTCTGGGCAACACTTCATTTGCTTTTTGGATAAAATTCCATCTACAACTGTGTTAACCTAAGTTCAGTACAACGAAGGCTCTATTGATCTAGTACTCAAAAATACGGTACTTTCTAACCACGTTGTGATTGCTTGATTACAAACCGTTACGAATATATCATAGTCATAACGATTTTGATTAGTGCATGGCAAATTTAGATATTAGAGAATCGTTGTTAACTAATGGGTTAGGTAGTTTTGCCAGTGGTACAGTCTCGGATATTCGTACTCGCATTTATCATGGATGGCTATTTACTGCTACTAATCCACCCACAGAACGTAAGTTATTACTTACCCATTTAGAGGCTAGCTTAGAAATTTCCGGTGGGGTACTGGCATTAGGAACAAATTTTTCGGTTGATGGGCAGATTAAACCACTAGGCTACAAATTCCTGCGGCATTTTGAGGTAAGCCCAATGCCTAAATGGGTCTGGAGTGGGGAAAATTGGGAAGTAAGTAGGTATTTATTTATGCCCAACAGCACAGTTCTTACGTTTCGGGTATTCATTGATCATGCATATAAAGGTATAAATGATGCCATCTTAAAACTAAGACCATTGATTGCTGATCGCAATTTTCACCATCAGCAGCAGGGGAATCCCCTGTTGCAATTGTCCCCGTTGTTAGAGTTAAAACAAGTTTGTCTGCAAGCTATCATCCAAAAAGAATGGGTCGGTACTCCTTGGTATTTACGTTGGAGTCATGGGAAATATCAGCCTGATGGAATGTGGTACTGGAATTATGGTTTAACAGAGGAGACACAACGGGGTTTACAAGATAGTGAAGACTTGTATAATCCTGGTTATTTAAGTATTTATTTGCAACCAAATGATAAAGTGTTTTTATAAGCGAGAATAGGATTGCCTGTATCATCTCTGAGTTCCCCAACTATTGATAGTTTTACAATTGCAAGGGAGCAAGAAAAAGAACGACTGGCTCAGATTTTTGGATGGTGGAATGGGACAAGTTCAGAAAGGGAAAAAGATGAGCAAAAATTGTCAAGTTACACATCAAAAGCTGCCATTTGGCAGTCATTGTTGCGATCAAGCGATCGCTTTGTCGTTCACAGAAGTTCCATTGCTGGCCCCACAGTCATAGCTGGTTATCACTGGTTGAATTATTGGGGTCGAGACACCTTAATTGCTTTACCTGGATTAACCCTAGTTACTGAGATATTTGAGCTTGCTAAAGGCATTTTGCAGACCTTTGGTAGCTATTCCCGTAATGGTTTGATTCCCAATGCATTCCCTGATGATGACAAACAACCTTTTTACAATAGTATTGATGCCGCCTTATGCTGGATTGAAACCCTGGGGTTATATTTAGAAGCAACGGAAGATTGGAGTTTTTTAGCAACACAATATCCAGTAGTAGAGCAAATATATAAAGCTTTTATAGTTGATACTCATTACAATATTCAGGTTGAGGCTATGGATAGCTTACTCAGTTGGGAGGCAAATGGTGTAGCCTTAAGCTGGATGGATGTGGTAATTCAAGGTACACCTGTCACTCCTAGATGTGGAAAACCCGTAAAAATAAATGCTCTGTGGTATTCGGCTTTATGTTGGATTAGTCAGTGGTCACAAATCTTAAGTAATATGGGTTATGGTGAATCTGCCCGTTTGGCAAAACAAGCACAACGTTATGCTCAACAAGCGGAACAGGTAAAAACTTCTCTCCAAAAATTCTGGAATTCCGAGATTAATTACCTTTATGACAGCATTGGGTCGGACTTGAGCCGTAATGCTCAAGTCCGACCCAATGCTGTGTTAGCTCTTTCCCTACGTCATAGTGCTTTTACCGACTATCAAGGGGAAAAAGTACTTGCTGGAACTAAAGCCAGTTTACTTACTCCCTATGGTTTACGTAGCCTCCATCCCCGGGTTCCAGAATATATTGACACATATACAGGTAACGCCGAACAGCGCGATCGCGCTTACCATCAAGGTACGGTATGGTGTTGGTTATTGGGTGCTTTTATTCCTGCATGGCAGCGTTTTTACCTCCAGGAAGCTGTTCCCTTTGACTGGAAAGCAATATTAGAACACTTCCTCAATGATGCCTGTATGGGTTCCCTTTCCGAGATTTTTGATACTAACCCACCCTATACAGCCAGAGGTGCGATCGTTCAAGCTTGGTCTGTTGCAGAAGTGATGCGTCATTTTCCCCATGAATAAAGACATATAGTTCGTTTTTATACTTGATGGAGACTTGTAAAGCCATGAGTGTATCACTTCTCAGTTAGCTTGATAGCATTTTGTGACAGGATAAATAGCAAGACCATCCAGTTCTTCCGACTTGAGTTAACTGGTCTATTGTGTTAGCAGTAAGGCATCTTGGGGTTGAGCAAACCAGAGTTGTGCCACATTTGTTAGGGCATTATGCCAAATACCTTGTTCTGCACAAAGTGCTACTTGCTGTACATAAGTAGCTTGTTTTTAAGTATATTTGTTAATTCTGGATTCATCTTAACCCGTTCTATCCATCCCTCAAGCTATAACGACACTTCACTTGTTCATTGTTCTACGCACAACCTGACACTTGGGGATGAGGGATCACATGACTGAATCAGTTTACATTTTCGGTTTCTCATTTCTTCCCTATTTCGTGTTTTATGTCCAATATCCCCCGTTCCCCATCCAAAGCTACTTCTACCCCCACTGGTAAAGCTGCATTGGGAGCCTCATGACCAAAGGGGAAATTAGATACTATAGGAATCTGTAAATATTCCAAGCGATCGCGCAGTACTTCTTCTACACTAAAACTAGGAATATTTGCTGGTGGTTCGCATTGACTAAAGCTACCTAAAGCTACGCCCCGCACTTGAGATAAAGCACCATTCATACGCCAAAAAGTAAGCATTCTATCTATGCGATAGGGAGCCTCCATCACATCCTCAAAGGCAAGAATTACCCCATCTAAATTAGGTTGATGAGATGTACCCAATAGATGACTAGCGACAGTCAAATTTGCTGGGAGCAAGGTTCCTGTTGCTACACTTCCACCCCAACCATCACCCTGCAAAGGTTTTAGGGAAGAACCTTCTACACAGTCAAACAATCTTTGTTGCGACCATTCCGGCTCGTCTGCAATAGTCGTTAATACGGGAGCATGAACGCTGACATAACCAGCATGGTAAAGACTCCATAACAAAGCCGTGATATCGGAAAAACCAATCAACCATTTAGGATGTGTTGTTTGCCAATCCCAATTCTCCAATATTCGTATACTACCAAACCCCCCCCTAGCACAGAGAATCCCTTTACATTCTGGATCTTGCCAAGCTGCAGCTAAGTCTTGACGGCGTTTCTCATCATCTCCTGCTAAATATCCCCACTTGTCATCTATATCAGCAATTATTTCTACCTTATAACCACGCGAACGCCAAATTTCCATACCACGTTTAAATGCTGTTAATTCTCGCAAACAGCCACTAGGAGCAATAACTCGGAGTAGGTCACCTGGTTTTAAAGGAGGGGGAGTAATTATCATGAATGATTGAACTAAAAAGTTAAAAAGGCAAAAGAAAATTGTCCTAAATTTTACTTTAAAAAAGGAAGATGTATGCGCGTTTTTGCTACCCTTGCCAAAGCATCTAACTCTAATTGCATTTGTGTTCGCACTAACTCATAGCATTGAGCTACATAATTGCGATCACAAGCTGCTTCTCGACCATAGCGTTCAAATACTATTGGTGGACATACCCTAGTGTGCATGGGTACTGGTAAAGGAATATGGGGTAATGGTCCTAATCCTAATCCCCAGGGCAAACCCAGGTAAATTGGGAATACAATCGGGTCTAGTCCCAAAAACCAAGGCATTCCCCGTTCGTGGAGTTGACTCACTAATTCATAAGCATCCGTAATCACATACAATGTATCGTGTGCACCAAAGGAAATCATAGGAACAATAGGCACCTTTTCCCGCAGTGCTAACTTAATAAAACCCTTACGATCGGCAAAGTAGACTTTACCACGTAGATGGTGAGGTCTAAATACATCTTGCGCTCCCCCAGGATATACCAATACACTGGATCCCGACCGTAAGACAGTGTAAGCCATTTTAGGGTGAGCAACAACCGCTCCGGTTTTGGCAATGATTTTTGCTAAACTGGGGAATACCTTCCAAATAATCGGATGCATTAATCCATATACAGGTTGTTCTGTACCAAATCTGCGAAACCAGTCGTACATCATCATTGGCATATCTGGAGCAGCTAATCCCCCATTATGGGAGCCAACCATCAACACTTTTTGGTTTTTCGGGATATGATGCCATCCACTAGTTTGCACGTGAAAATAGTTGTTGTACAGCCACTCCCAAACTGGCATAAGGGATTTAATAAATTCAGGATCTCGTAAATCTAACGTCCATCCCAGTTTATTGTGCTGTTGGTATATTTGTATGACGGATTTTGACATGATATTTAGTAATTCGTATATCAGTTATCAGTATCCACCCTAATTAGCAATAATCACAAAATCTGATTGTCAAGATAATCAAAGGTTCGTATGGCTAGAGCTACCATAATAAAAATTGGGTTAACCGTTCCAGAACCAACAAAAGTACTGCCACCAGCAACAAATAGATTGGAGATGCCTACTTTCGCATATTGGTCTACTACGCTGTTTTTGATATCGCTACCTATACGACAAGTTCCATGGTGATAGGCAGTAGATGAAAATTCTTGAAAATCGAAGAACTTGGTTTATTCTGCTCCAGTTGCAGCAGCAATCCTTTGAAACAAATGATTAAGATGCTACTCTTTTAGTAAAACGGAGAGTGGAACTTAGACAGGTATTGGAAGAGGTGGAGGGGTCGTAGAACAACGAGCTTTGAGAACTTGCTTCATTAAAGCAATACCACTAGAGTACAAAGCCAGGTGATTGGGTTTATGTTCTTGTTGTACATGAAACTGCCAATACTCATCCCAATCGCCACTGATGTATAAAGAACCCAGGGGGAAAACAGCCTCAGCACCCCTCATGGTCCATCTAGCCCCAGTGATATCCATCCTGTCTGTCTTTAATCAGGTGGCGACAAGGACCCTCAATCACCCCCGTGGCGATGAAGAATCCAGGTTTTCAGTAATCGTCATATTTGAGGTATTTGGCATTGTTAAGTAAATATCTAGCACAGGTATCCATCGTTTTACGTTCTTGGGGGATCAGTTTGGGTAAAGTCCCACTCTGGCGCATGCCTGGGCCAACTGAACTTGATTTACCTTCAAGCATAAGCTGTAAACGTTTGCTCTCCCAAACTTCTGCCTGTGTTGAAGTCTGATAATAAAACACAAATGCAGCTTTCCACAAATACTCAATCACATGGATAATATCCCTGTCTTAGTCCATGAGAATATTGCTGTGCTGATAGATTAAACTCCCCATCCAAAGGAAATAGGGTATTTATCTTTCTTCCTCCATAACCGATTCTATTGGCGATTACTGTGCCAAATAATGTGGTCAATTTCCGCCAAAATTTTTTCTTGTATGTTCTGTTTACTAACTCTGTGCCTGCACACTCTCCCTCTATTTCATCTTGACTACGTTTATCAAAATATCTTTCTTTGTAACAACCTTTTCAATAGTTTGTATCCATTCTCAAGTCACTTACTTTCTATCTGGGAGTGTTCAGCAACGCCAAAAATAAAATGCGCTTACCCTGCTATTATGCCAAGGACAAATATGACTAAAATATCCCATTTATGTTGGCTAATTTGTTGAAGGATTTGAGTCGATAAATCTGGATAAGCCTGACGAGTTTCTACTCCTTTTTCAACTCTAGCTATATAAGAGTTCATGTATGAGATTGCAAAAGATACTAATCTTGACACAAATTATTTGTGATTTTTAATCATTGTTTGGATATAAAAGCCTAATTATTATGGCTAATAAAATAGTGGTCACCACACTTGATACTTTTTTCCCAAATGCTATGTAAAAAATTGCACTTACCATTCAAATGAGACCTGTCCCTTGAGATATAGAAACTTTTCCGCATAGCAAAAATACCCTAATAATAGTTGTTGGTAAAATTGTGCTCACAATTATTAAAGGGTCGGTAAAAGTAAATTTAGTATTCCTAAAACTACAATATAAAATATCGTATTAATCCTATAGTCCGCAATACATCCTAACAAATAATCAAGTAATAATTGTTGAGCATAACCCAATGATAATAAGGGTTTAAACATAGTATTTTAACTTATCTTAGTTAAAATCAGTAATGCTAATAGAAGCAAAATAATCATATTTGCAAATATGATTATTTTATACCCGAATAAGTTAATGAATACTATTTTTGTATCGATAAACAGCAACGCCTAAAATTCCACAGTTCGGATTGCCGAGGATATTTTTTTTGCAACCATTGACCTGGTATTATTTTCCACCACCGGGGTGAATGAGGTCATGTTGCTACTTGAATACAATGACATCCACAAATTTTTTCACCCATAAAATCTGTATGGAAACGATCTCCAATGACTAGCACTCTGCCAGGAGATAAATTCATAAAATTCATTGCTTTGCGAAAAGATCGCGGAAATGCTTTTTTGCATGAGTTATGGTTCGTATATTCGCACGTTTAGACCAATATCTAACTAGGTAATGACGTTTACCGTTAGAGAGAATAAAAAAACTTAAACCTGCTAATTTAGCTTGTTTAATACAATTTTCAGCTTGTGGACATAGATAAATATCATCTTCTGAGACTATGGTGTTGTCTAAATCGAGAATTACTCCTCTAATTCCCAACTGCATTCACTGGGTAATATCAACATTTGCGATCGCAGAAGCTCTTTTTGACAACCTGTAAGAGCGTAAGGATATTGATTTTTTTCTCCCCGCAAAGGAGTTAAATATTTTGCCCAGACTATTTATAGGATTTATCATTAATACATTTCCTGGAAACTTATTGGACGAACCCTACTTGCTGTCCATACAGGATTAAGAAGCATGTCAATACCTAGTAACAAACATTCAGTAAAATCGGTACATCCTTCAAAACGACTTCCTCTGCTCTTTCACTGCGTCCTCCTCCTTCCATGCCAATATCGGTGTAACGAGGAGAGGAATCTGTTCCGGATCTCTGAGGAGTTGATAGCGGAAAATTCCATATAGAAGAAAGGGTAAAGTCAGTAACATCCAAGAGCTAGAAGCGCCACCAACTATTGGTCCTGAACTCCATAGAGTGTAGCTAACGACACAACCTGTAGTAACACAATATTCTCCATACGGTGAAGTAGGGGCAAAGAATAACGTTGGAGATCCTTGCGCGGTTTACTACCTTTGATTTGTGACAGTCGTAGTTTAGCTTTGCGTTTTTCAATTGCTAAGAACAGTGCCAGCAACGCCCAGATTTTTTGTCCACTGCCTGGGACTTAGGGCAGTTATATAAGGAAAGGGCAATTGTAAAGCCTTAGTTTTGATGCTACTTTTAGAAATTTTTGTAGTACGTAAAATTGATCGCAAGCTGATTTTGTATCCTCATTGGCTACTAATTGATAAGTATATTTATTGACGACAGCTATAAGCTGAACATCTAATATCACATACGTAAAATAACGGCACAGTATAAACTTGCCGAATTAAGGTTTTTCTTAAATCGCCACTGAAGAGTATATGCGTTAAATTACTTCGAAACAATGTGGCTTCCGGTTAAATCAGACTTGCACCAGACTTATACAATTATCTATCATGTATATTATGTCATAATTTACACCTAGTACTAAGTCTATAACAGATATACTTTTCACTGATATTTATATTTATTCTACCATAGAAAAAACGTCTTTAAAATATCTTGAATATTATTCCCAGTATATTTATTACAGCTTTACTTTCTCTTAATATTCACTTATTCTGTCTGCAGGGAAAAATTGCGCATTAAACCAATTCAATGCTAATGAAGAAGGATAGAATTTTGAAGCACTGATAATCAAGAGACTTAATTAGTCACTTTTTCAGTTTGATTTTTATCTGCTGGTATTATGTAAATTAATCCGGAGACTATGGTGAGGGCCGCTGACATCCAGAAAGCTATCAGGGTAATCGTTTTCCAATATATAGGTAGCGGGGCAATTAAAATAGCGGTCGCAATAATTTGACTAACAGTTTTAAGTTTGCCCCAAATATTTGCTCCAGTGATGGTAGTTTGCTTTACACGCCAACCAGCAATGGCTAGTTCTCGCGCCAAAATGATGAATACTCCCCAAGCCGGAATTTCTCCCAATTCGACTAATGCTAGCAGAGGAGCTAAAACTAGTAATTTATCCACCAAAGGATCGAGGAATTTACCTAAATCGCTAATTTGGTTGAGTTTTCGGGCTAAATAGCCATCTAACCAGTCAGTACCAGCCGCAATCAGAAAAATCACCAGACAAATCCATCTTGTTTGTGCAGTAGGGTTATGTAAACCATAGAGAATAAATGGCAACCCCAACAATCGAGAAAAAGTAATCCAGTTAGGTATAGTCATTCGATTTTAGATTTTAGATTTTAGATTT
>CBZS010000375.1 GCA_000613065.1 Richelia intracellularis
CGCTAATTCATTCCCTGATTCAGCAACGCCGGTTCCAAAATCAAGATAGGATAAAATTATGTCTTCCGGATTTGGCAGCACCTACTAGTGTGGATATGTTTCACGCCTCATCCAGCTGTGTACCGGAAATTGTAGACTGAACAACTAGAGAAGTTTTTCTATTCCATGAGATTATGTCAACTACTTCTGCTTTTTCCTTGCGAGAACAACAAAATCCCTTAATTCGTCAACTAGCTGACTGTATCGAGGCAGTTTGGCATAAGTTTCTTGACTTAGCACCATACAATTTACCTGCGGAATTGGGATATGTAGAAGGAAAGTTAGAAGGGGAAAGACTAACTATTGAAAATCGCTGTTACCAAACACCCCAGTTTCGTAAGATGCACATGGAATTAGCAAAAGTAGGACCAGTACTCGATATTTTGCATTGTGTCATATTTCCCCGTCCTGAATATGATTTACCGATGTTTGGGTGTGATTTGGTTGGGGGTAGGGGTCAAATCAGTGCAGCAATTGTTGACCTATCACCAGTTAACACCGGATACTTACCCACATCTTACACTAATGCTTTGTCTGCTCTACCTCCTCTAGCATTTTCTCAACCTCGTGCTCTACCAGACTGGGGAGATATTTTTTCTGAATATTGTACTTTTGTTCGTCCCAGTTCTCCCGAGGAAGAAAAATTATTTGTGCAAAGGGTACAGGAATTTTTAGAAATTCATTGTAGTTTAGCGAACGCTTCCCAACCTGTTTCACCAGAACAGATGGAGCAAATCCTTGCAGGACAACGCAATTATTGCACCAAACAGCAAAAAAATGATAAAACCCGTCGCGTATTAGAAAAGGCTTTTGGTACAGATTGGGCAGAGCATTACATGAATACAGTCCTGTTTGATTTACCGGCAGAAGTCTCTAGATCTTAGTAATCCTGGGTGATGCTGTGTAGAAGCTATGACATAAAGATGTAGAAGATGTAGGTACGGGAGGTGAGAAATCCCGATGCAGCTTCTACCCTGCTAGAAGGCTACCCCAGTGAAATGCTGTGCGAATGCCAACGCATCTACTTGGAGTACATATAAATTTGTAGAGCAGTACGATTTTGAAGAGCTAGCGTTGTAGACGTAGAGAAGTTTGTTGGTGCTTAAACTGTTTGTCAGCTTTCGGGGTTTCCCCATGTAGCTTGCTTCCCCAGAGAGGTG